>NZ_JAETXJ010000004.1 GCF_022508225.1 Desulfovibrio sp. UIB00
ACACCATCCACGGCTCCATCGGCCCTGATTGCTTTGGCTACCGCACCCCGCTGGATGCTTATTCGCTTTCCTACCACAACTACTTTGGCGCGCTCATGGGCGCGCTGCCGAATGGCCGCAAAGCCGGTGTCGCTCTCACAGACGGCAGCGTTTCGGCCACCCCGGGCACAGACCATGAAGGCATCACGGCGCTTATCAAGGCTGGCGCACAGGCTATCGACACCGTGCGGTATGGCGCAAACCACTTCAACGTCAAGCTCACGCCTGCTGCTCTGGCTGGCCCCGCCGGCGAAAGGCTGCTGGTTTCACTTATAAAAACCTATTGCGACTTTGATGGTTCGCACATCCAGTTCAACTGCGTTTCCTCCGAAACGCTTAAAGACGCGCAGAAAAAGCCGGAGGATTACCGCAACCTGGTGGTTCGCGTGGCTGGCTTCAGCGCGTATTTCACCCGGCTGGACAAGGGCGTTCAGAACGAAATCGTCAAGCGCACGGAATATAATAACTTTTAATCTCTCCTCCATACGAGGCCGGGGGGATGTTGCCGCCCCCCGGCCTCCCGCTGTGTGGAAGTTCAGGTACAACCATGAGCCAAGGAATGATTTATAACATCCAGCGTATGTCCATTCAGGACGGGCCGGGGATACGCACCACCGTTTTTCTCAAAGGGTGCCCGCTACGATGTTTATGGTGCAGCAATCCTGAATCTCAGCAGGTTGCCCCGCAGCTTCTGGTTTTCAGCGACCTTTGCACAGGATGCGGCGCCTGCCTGGCCGCCTGCCCCAGTGGTGCGGCAATGCGCCAGGAAGACGGAAAATGCGGAAAAATCGCTGAAAAATGCACATCTTGTGGTGCCTGTGCGGCAGTTTGCCCCAACAGGGCCAGAGAAATCAGCGGCAAGACAATGACCGTTGATGAGGTAATGGAGATTGTCCACAGGGATTCAGCTTTTTATGCAAATTCCGGCGGCGGAGTCACCTTTGGCGGTGGTGAGCCAACAATGGGCGGAGATTTTTTCATTGATCTGTTGCAGACAGCCCACGATGACGCACTGCATACCGCAGTGGACACCTGCGGGTTCTGTCCTGAAGACCGCTTTGAAAAAACCCTGAAGCTTGCCGACCTGCTGCTGTTTGACTGCAAGCACATGGACCCGGTGCAGCACAAAGAACTTACAGGGCAGGACAACGCTCTTATTCTGAAAAATCTGCAATCTGCACTTCTCTCGGGTATTGAGGTGCGAATCCGTATGCCACTTATGCCGGGCTTAAATGACAGCGATGAGAATTTTGCTGCCATGTCCAGCTTTTTGAACAAATTCGGGCAACAAAACATAGAAATCATGCCTTGCCACATGTTTGGTACCAGCAAATACAGGGCGTTAAACAAGCCATTGCCGCCTGTGAGCCAATATACACCAGATTCGCTTGAAAAAACGCTGATCAGGATGAAAAGGCATGGTTTGAAGTATACTATCATATAGGAGGTAAAATGTTCTCAGTGGCGATTGATGAAGCAATGCTGCAAAAACTCAGCGGCATGCTTCAGGACGAAGATGAAGGAACCAGCGTCAGGCTCAGGGAATATAAAGTCGGCGGAGGCTGACATTCAAAAATCGTACTCGGTCTGGGTATGGACGAGCCAGATGAAGATGAAGACGAGCAGATTTCTGTAGGCAATGTGCCGTTTACGGCAGAAAAAGATTTTCTGCTCAAACACGGCAGGGCCTTCACACTTTCTTATGTTGAAGGTCAAGGGGTAGTCGTGGCTCCGGCGTAATAATGCTCTGGGGCATCCTCCCGTGCCGATACGCAACGCTCTCATATACGAAATAAAATCCGACACTGCGGAGGTTTCACATGTTTAAAGTTACAATAGATGATGCAATGCTGCAAAAGCTGCGCACAATGCTGGAAGAAGAAGACGAAGGCACTTGCGTACGGCTTCGTGAATACAAGGTCGGCGGCGGATGCCATTCCCAAATTACTCTTGGTCTTGGGATGGATGCACCAGACGCTGAAGAGGACGAGCAGACCCAGATTCACGGCGTTCCTTTCGTGGCAGAAAAAGACTTTCTGCTGAAGCACGGCAACGCATTTTCCCTTTCATTCAGTGGGGATAAGGGCGTAGTTGTTACGGCAACAGCGGAATAGTGTTTCCGCCATTACGCCGTGTACGCCAAAAGCCCCGCTCCGTTACTGGAGCGGGGCTTTTGGCGTACATTCGCCCGCACATCGATTGCATATTCCTGAAAAGTTGCAACCTCTTGGATGTGCAATCAATCCAATACTGATCGCCTGCCATCACAGGGTGACTTGTGTGACGACGCAATCAAAAAAATCATGCTAATCAAAATACAAGATAATCCCAGCAGAGTTTGTTGAGTGCATGGTTCGTCAAGCACCATAAAACCAAGCACGGCTGCCCCGATAGGTTCGGCAAGCCCCAACGTGGAAGTCACAGCCGCAGAAGTGGTTTTCATGCCGTAGAGCACCAGGGTAAATGAGAGGCTGGTTGTCAAGGTGGCAAGATCTGCGGCGACCAACGCCCCACGCGGCGTCAAGAGCCATCCAAGCGGCTGCGTACAGAGCAGGGGCGCAAGACTCAGCCCCCCGATCAGAAAGATGACCGTCATGATCTGCGATGGGTCATGCCGTTGCAGCATCGGCTTGATGGTCACAAGAAATACAGCGTAGCTGCATGCCGCAAGCACAGCCAGCCCCAGCCCCGGCATACTGAACTGCCCTTGGCTGCCTGCACCCAGCGTCAGCACCGCAAGGCCGCACAAGGCCAAGGCCGTGCCAGCATACCAGACTCTGGCAGGTTTCTCTTTCAAAAAAAACCATCCAAGAATTCCCACGACTATGGGGCAACCGCCAATAGCAACCATTGTGCATACGGCCACCCCAATCTGCTTGCAGGCTTCAAAAAAAAAGAGCTGATAGCCAGTCAGCCCTGCGGCAGAAATAACGATATACAATTTCGGCCAGCCAGCCGGTCGGGGGGTGTTGCGTGAAATCAGCCCCCACAGCAAAAGCACCAGCCCCCCGCCCAGAAGGCGGATGGCGCCGACGGCAAGGGGCGTAACACCTTCCGGCGCAAGGGCCTGTGCCGTGCCGGAAGTGCTTGCGCAAAACGCGCCGCACAAAATAGCCAACGGCGCTTTAAGAGAATATAAAGACATGACGGTGTCTCCATATTGAAAGCAATGTACCCCTTGTCTGATTCGGCAAGGGGTACATTTTACTTTTTTGAAGGGATTATCCGACAGGTTTAATCCTGTGGCAGGTTGCAGGCCTAAGAGGTGAAGTACACAGCAATATCTTTACTGCCCAGAATATTTTCCCTGACTTCAACTTCCGGAAGGGAAACCCAGTTTTTCTTACTGGTACTGTAGAAAATAAATCCGAGCACTATCCAGATGCCAAGGCAGGCAAAGGGTGCACCGCCGATAAGGGCCGGAGAGCCGGGGATAAGCAGGAGCACAATGCACAGTACGGCGGTGATGGTTCCGATAGCGCAGCAAAGCAGCTTGAAGGCCTTGTTGGGAACATTAACACCACCATTGATGACGCGGCGGGCGGCCAGGCAGGTAAAGAGATAGCCGATGCCCGTACCAACGGAGCTCATATCAACCGTCCAGGCGATAGCCGAACGACCAGCGAATGGTGTCAGAAGCGTGATGATGACGATAAAGAGCACCGCGTTGTAAGGCGTGTGGTACTTGGGATGGATTTTGCCAAACCATTCGGGAAGGATCCGGCTGCGGGACATGCTGAGCAGCAAACGGCTGGCCGCGATAAAGAACCCGTTGATGCCTGTAAGGACTGCACCAAATACGGCGCATGCAAGAACAACACTGCCGAACCGGCCAAAGGCCATGGTTGCCACTTCGCCAGCGCCCCAGGCGGCACCGCCGGTTGCGCGCTGCGCATCCAGTTTTGCCAGCATTTCCGGATAGGATATAGCCATACCCACTGCAAGCATTACCATGGCGTACAGGATAACGCCTACGACAATGGCAATTATCATGATGTTTCTTGCCCGGGCGGGGTCAAAGGAAAACTCTTCTGCCGCCTGGGGAACGGTATCAAATCCGACGAAAAGGAAGGGGGAAATGGCAAAAATCAGGAGCACGCAAGACAGAGGCGTACCATTCTCTGAAAAACCGGGAGTAAGATTACTCAATTGACTCGAATCCAGAGCAACCACACCAGCAAACAGCGCGACAATGCCAATTGTCAGCATAAAAGCCAAAACAAGCTGAATTTTGCCTGCTATGCCAATGCCCCGGTAGTTGATCCAGCCAAAAATCAGGGTTCCGGCCGTCATCAACAGCACTTCTCCTGTGTATACCTGCCATCCGGCTATGGCATACAACGGGCCGAATTCAAAAATACCTGGGAACAGAAACCGAAAGATCACCGACAGCGCGGCGATATCAATGGCCACAATGGCTATGTAACCGATTACAAGCGCCCATCCGCAGACAAACGCGGCTGTGGGGCCAAAACCGATATAAGCATAAGCAAATGCGCCGCCTGCCACAGGCGCGTACTTGATCATATAGCTAAGACACACTGCAACAAAACAAATAAGGAACGCACCGATCATGAAGCCGTAAAGCGTTCCAAGCGGCCCGGCCTTGGGCAGAAACATATCCCCCGGCAACACAAAGCAACCCCAGCCGACAATGGAGCCCAGCGCCAATGCGCAAACCTGCATTGGCGATAGTGTTTTTTCAAGCTGAACCTGTTCCGACATAATAGTACTCCCAGCACTAAAGAGTGGGCCAGAGAATCTGCTTCGACAATTGCATCGTGCACCCCGGGGGATGTCGAAACAAAATTCACTGGCTGTTGCACCTGTCCACTGGTTATTCCCTCATGTAGCTGCCGGCTGGGAATAACTGTCTTCGTGACTGTTGAGCAAAGGCTGTGCCAAATAGTGAAAAAAATCTCCAGAACAGTCTGACTACCGCAATATGTAGGCATATTGGTCTATTAGTATGAAAAATCATTAGCTTCCATAAACTATTTTTTATATTTCGATGAATTTTTTCCTTTTTGCAAAAATTTTTTTCTCATTTTGAAATACTACAATTTATTGGCGGCGTTCAACGACTTGCAAAAGCCACTAATCGCTCTGGCACTGTATTTGCTTAACGACATCATGTGAATTTGGTTACAAATTCCGAAGCAACAATTCATTTCAACCTTTTTAAGACATGGAGCAAAAATGACTAACAGCAACGACGCATCCATCATCAGTGAAATAATCGCTTTGGAGCTGAAAATGTTCCAGGCAGTTAATAATCTAGGTGGCAAGGCGGACTGCCAAAATCAGCCTGAAGCTTTCTGCACCATGCGTCAGATTGTATATGAAGTTCTCTCACCACAGGTTCTTGCGGCATGGCTGAGTGATCTGAGAGATGCTGAACGCGCAGGCCGAAACGTAATGACGGAAAAATACGCGTTGATGTGTGGAAGTATTGAAATGCCCGAAATCTCCCAAGCCATAAAGAGCATAATTTCTTGCGAACTGGCATGGCTTCAGACTGCGGTGAAGAAACATCCCGATTATTTTGGCGGCAATGATGCAGATTTTTGTCGGTATCTGCTGTGCGAATTGCTGATGTATTCAGAAACAACTCTGAACGCATATGCGCAATGCATTGACGATGCTCAATCCACAGGGCGGAACCTTGTTCTGGAACGGATTGAAAATATAAAAAAACTTTTATGTTCCAATGCTATACACGCACCATCAGTACACTGACGCAGATTGCTTTGGATCATTTGAAACAAAAGGAATAAAAATGTTATGGAGTTAGAAGTAATTGTGGTCGTCTGCGCATGGTTCATGGGAGGATTTATTTCTGGAGTCAGCGGAATAGGCGGCGCCATGTTTGCAGTTCCGATTGCGGCGATGTTCATTCCCATACAGCAGGTTATTGTCCTCAGCTGTATTCTCAACCTTGCCATGGACGGCACGCTGACGGCTCTGCATTTTCGTTTTTGCCGAGTTGGTGCGTTGGGGCCGCTCCTGGCAGGGACAATACCAGGGTCGGTGGCAGGCCTGTTCATCTTGCAGATGGTTCCAGGACAAATCTTGCAGGGAATTGTTGGTGTACTGCTGCTGGTATTTCTGCTCTGGCAACAAGTTTTTCGTATTCGTGAAAAAGGAACAGAATCATGGCTGGTAGGCGGGCTTGCAGGCTGCGCAGCCGGAGTACTTGGAACGGCAATCTCTTTTGATGGGCCACCTGTTGGCGCTTACGGCTTATACGCAGGCTGGCAGCCGAGGATTTTTCTGGGAACGCTGGGTGTGTTTTTCATACTCAGGGGGACACTCACTTGCGCATTACAGGCATATTCCGGCCTTTATTCACCAGAAGTAATTCAATATGCGCTATACGGCTTTCCAGCCACCATACTGGGAACATTCTGCGCATTTCCTGTTGCCAAATGGATTAACCCTGATGCATTTCGCAACATACTCAAGGTTATTATCGCTACGGCCGCAATTGTTTGCGTTTACCGTGCATTACTTTAACAGGGAAAACTTGCACGGCCAGTCAAAGGCTACCGCATTACTACCGTTGCGGGGTTTGGTGCAAGATGGTGCGGAAAAACCAACGGAAAAAGGGCCTGCATCACTGCAAGCCCTTGATTTAACTTGGTACCGGGAGCGAGTGCCATTTATTAAATATAACACACCTAAATATAAATATAAAAGCAATTCAATAAAAAAAGTTGCCCCTAAAGTTGCCCCCTTTTTTATTCGGCACCCTACTGGCGAAGGTATTGCAGATTGAGTAGGTGAGAGTACAAGAATACCTATGGTTAACCATGCCACTACCTGCTCTTTCTTATATCACCAGCTCAAATTCTGGCAGGTTAACTTCATGCTTGCACCACAAATAAAATACAATTCGACACAAATGATGTTTGCCTAAGGAGAAATCAATGCCGACAATTAAGGATGTGCTTACTCTCGCTAATATCCGTAAAGATTTGAGATTTTTTCTTCATAGATTAGCAATAGGTGTAATTATTTTGGGGTTTGCACCTGATGAAGTTTTGCGTCCAATGCATGACCCTTGGGGATTTCTATCGAAGAATTTGTATTTAGTGTTTTTTTTGCTTGCCCTCATTATAATAATGACCATTTTTTCCTTATGTAAACCTCAAATCGCACATTTTAAAAAAGTACAATATGAGTTTGTTGAATTAAGTAAAACTACATTTTCGATTTTTAGGGGGGTAATGATTGTGTGCATTCCTGCCTATCTAGTGTGGACTATTAAAGATAACAGTTGTTTATATTTATTTAGCATGATTGCATTTATTTTTTTTATAGAATTTTATACATCTTTATCCTTTGGCCTTAAAGATTACAATGACAGTTTTTAACGATTATTATTACGGAGCTAAATTTTTTTAAAAAGGCCATGGAATTCCTCCAGAAGCACTAATCACAAAGTCGCTGTAATTTAGAGCTAGTCCATAAAAAACCCCAAATCCCGGCCCATGTACTGAGTCGGGATTTTTATTTAGGCTGTCAAGCTGTTACTGTGGGGCATCCTCTGGTGCGTCAAGCTCCGCGTGGACTTTCCCGGCTGCGAGGGCAATCAGGCTTAATCCCGCAGACAGAGTGCACCATCTGTCACCATCCACATTAAAAACCGTTTCTTCCAGAACTTTCATCATGCCTTGCGCCTGCCACTGGATAGCTTCCACGGCCTCCTTGATCTCGACCTTATTCATGGCTTGCCCCCTTTGCCGGGCTTCTGTGCTGCCATGGCCCGCTCAAGCTCATCCTGGCACTGTTCCACATAATCGCCCAAGGTGTGCGCCGCGTGGGCCATGAGATTCAACCCGGCAAGCAATGACTGCTCGGCGGTTTCGTCACCGGACTTTAAGCCGTGGTCGAGGTAGGTTTCCCGCAGCCCTCGCGCCATGAGTTCGATGGATTCAGACAGCATGATTGCGTTGCCGTGGTCGCGTATGGTCAGGGGGGTGCTATTCATTGTCCATTCCCCACTTGCAGCAAGAACCACCGGGGATAATATCAATGGCCTTTACTGTCAGGTCTGCGCAATGATCTAAGAGCCTTTCCAGGCCTAATAGCCCATCATTGCTTAACGTGACTTCAATCTCGCTGTCATTTGCTACACCGCAAAAATCTCTAAGCATGGCTTGAATGTAGTAAGCGTCCCACAACATACTGCTTAAAGCGCCCGCATATTCCTTGGGTGTTTTCGCACCGTCGAACATGCCAGTTGAACTTGTCAGTTTACTCATGTTCAGCCGCCCTTTCTTCAAGAGCATTGAGAAAATCAGTGTCACCGTCTGCCGCCATGACAAGCAAGTAGCTCATATGGTCTGCGTGGCGTTCAATGGTTTTTGCCTGCCAGCCGCAAGTGGTTACCATGTCACGGAGCATCGTTGCCGTGTTACTGAAAATATCTTTCCATACACGTTCATTGCTAGCAGCGGGAATATTTTGCATTTCGGTGTCGAGATCGTTTGCAGCCCGCCTCACTTCCTCTAATGCATCATTCAACGCTTTACGCTTTTCGTACAACGGGGCGATGTAGAGCTTGAATGCTGCTGTCCGACGTGCTGTGGCGGCGTAAAAAAAGCTCTGCCGCAGACATTTGTTCCCATATTTTCCGCTAACTGTTTTTCATATCCGCAACAAGCCGACTGAGATTTTTCGCCTGGCTGACCATGTCAGCCACTGCCTTGGCGGCCTCGCCCATGGCTGCGGCTGTTTGCCCTGCCATGGTGTTGACCTCAAGGATTGACTGGTTGATCTCTTCGCTGGCGGCAGACTGCTGCTCACTGGCGGTGGCAATGGCCCGCACCTGATCGGCTGTGGCATCGGCATCGCTAACAATCAGCCGCAGGGCTTCGCCGGACATATTTGCAAAATTCGTGGCAGTTTCCACCTCAGCCAAAGCATTATCCATACTCTTAACGCTCTTGGCTGTGCTGGCCTGAATGGCCGAAATAGCGTCGCCCACATCATGGGTTGAGGCCATGGTTTTTTCCGCCAGTTTGCGCACTTCATCGGCCACAACAGCAAATCCACGTCCGGCATCCCCGGCACGAGCGGCCTCGATGGCGGCATTGAGTGCCAGCAGATTGGTTTGGTCTGCGATATCAGAAATAACGCTCATGATGCGTGAAATGGCATACGCATGATCATTAAGTTGAGTCATGTCGTCTTTAAGCGCCAAAGAAACCGTGTGCAGCGTGCCTATACTCTGCAATGACTGCTGCATAATACGCTGGCCGCTCTGGGCATTGCCCTTGGTCTGGTCAGACATGCCAGAGGCCGAAGAAGCATTGCTGGCAACCTCCTGCACGGTCGCATTCATTTCGTTCATGGCCGTGGCCGCTTCGCTGAGCCGCTGCGAAGAATTGGTTGCTATGCGGTCAGACTGCTCTATTTGCGCAGAAAGCTGGCTGGATGCGGCAGAAATCACCGCCACAACTTCTTCGAGCTGACCAGCGGCGGCAAGCATGCCTTCCTTTTTGGCATTTTCGGCGGCAAGGCGGGCCGATTCGGCCTGCTGGGTTGCGGTATGGGCAAGCCGCGTCTGCTCTTCTGCCTCTGCTGTTTTGCTGGTGGCTGTTTCAATCATGCCCTTGAGCTTTTCCACCATTGCAGACAAAGAATGGCCCAGTTTGCCCAGTTCATCATTGCGGTTAACGTACAGAGTCTGACCAAGGTCACCTGCCGCCACTGTTCCGGCAAAATCCACGCACTTGCGCAGGGCGGCAAGGATGGGATTAACAACAAACAGCATTGCCACGCAGGCCAGCACAAGACCTGCCGCGCCAAATATAAGGCTGGATCTGGTAACGGAATCAGTGGCCCTGTTTATATCGCCATCGTTGACGACAGCGCCAACAACCCAGTCCGCAGCTGCAAGCCTTTTGAAGGTCATGACCTTCTGATGTCCGTCAAACGTGTAGGATACGGTACCGCTGTCCCTCGACAGCATTTCCCGGCCCCAGTCAAACTGGCTCACGTCCAGCTTCATGATGTGCTTTTTTTCAGGATGGCTGATCATCTTGCCCTTGCCATCCATAAGATAGACGTAGCCCTCCCGCCCTATCCTGATCGGCGTGATCATGCTCTCCGAAAACTTGGAAAGATCAAGCCCCACAATCAGAACGCCAAGAATCTTGCCTTCACGCCTGACAGGAGCCGCAATGACTGAAACCGGCTCGTTGTTGGTACGGCTCAAAACAGGCTCGCTGATGCAGACCTCGCCCGTGATGGCTCTTTTGAAGTATGCTCGGTCCTTGATGGAAACGTTGGTCGGCCCCTTGTTGTTGGTAATGCAGGTTCCGGAGAGGTCATACAGCGTCACGGCTTCAATAAAACCGCTGGTGTCCACGATGCGTTGCAGAGCCAGCTTTGCGTCTTCCAACGCTTTGCCTGTCGCGCCGCCGGGAAGCATCAAGGGGTCGAATTTTTCGTTTTCACTTTCCAGCGCCGCAACACCGCGCATGTAGCCAAGAAGATCATCAAGACTCTTGCTCACAGACTGCGTGGCAATTGTACCCATGCCCAGCAGACCACGCCGAACTTCTTCCTTGGCTTCACGGGCAGAAAAATAGCTTGATATCCCAATGCTGAACATAAGCGTCATCATTGTTGGTATCAACAACTTTGCTCTTACGCTGCCGATCATTTTTTTCTCCAGGTATGTTCTATGGCAATAAACCCTTCATTGATAAACATTATCAACCAAAGTGACGCCGTATAAACCACTATCTATCAAATGCCGGTCTCTGCTGTACCGGCTTGCGCGCAATCGTGCGGGCTATACACGCCCGCCCAAAAGCCTCCACGTGGGCAGCAAGGCTGTTTTCCCTCAAGGGAATACGCTGCCTAGGCCACGGAACTGCTGCGCAGTTTTTCCGCTATCCACTGGCGCAACAACGTCTTACGTACCTTGCCGGATGGGGTGCGTGGCATTTCGTCCAGAATCTCCAGGTGCTCGGGGAATTTCTGTTTTGCGATGTCCTGGGTGAGAAAAAAGTCGAAAACTTCCTGAAAGGTCAGCGATTCCACATTGTCGTGCAGCACCACAAAAGCGCATATGCGCTCTTGCAGGCGCTCATCGGGCATGCCCACCACGGCGGCATCCTTGACCTTGGGGTGTTGCAACAGCACGTTTTCCACAGCAAGGCTGCTGATATTTTCGCCGCCCCGCACAATGATGTCCTTGAGACGCCCGGTGATGGAATAGGTTCCATCGGCATTGCGGCGGCACAGGTCGCCGCTGTGGACCCAGCCATCCGCCTGAAGCACCTTTGCGGTCAGTTCCGGCTCCCGCAGGTAGCCCATGAAAACGGCGGGACTGTATGAAACTTCCTCGCCCTCCTCGCCTTCAGGCACATCCCTGCCCTGCCTGTCCACCACACGCACCCGAATGCCGGGCATGGGGCAAAGCGCCAGACTGTGCATATGGTCAGAAACCGGCGTCAACGGCGTACCCATGTGCGGCACGCTTTCTGTTGAGCCATAGACGTTCAACACGCGCAGACCTATTTGCTCCGCAGTCTGACTGAGGGGAACATTGGGCGGACTGCCACCGCACAAAAAAAAGCGCAGGGAGGAGTAGTCGTGCTCACCCCCCAGCTGAATTGTCTGCACAATATCGTACAGAAAGGGCGTGGCGGCCATGGTGACGGTGCACCGATGCGCCTTTATAAGCTCAAGGGCGCTGGCAGCGGTAAACACGTCGAGCAGAACCGAAGTCGCCCCCATGATGAAGGGCATGCTGACGCCGTGGTGAAAACCCGTGGCGTGCGCCACAGGGGCGGGCATAAACATGGTGTCTGCCGCATCTATCTGGAAAAATGAGGCAAAACTTGTTTCGGCAAAAATAATATTGCGGTGCGAAAGCATTACGCCCTTGGGCTGGCCCTCAGAACCGGACGTGAACACCAGTGCCGCCAGGCTGTCGGGGGTTATCTGCCCGGCACGCGCCACTGCGTCCGATTCTGCCTGCGACATCGGCGTGGCCACGTCTTCTTCCACCATGTCCCTGAAGGTGGGCAACACAGACCCCTCGCCCTTCTTGTCCACGGCAATGACCACACGTAACGAATCAACTACCTTGCGCAAACGCACTGCCAATTCGCAATATTGCATTTTGCGGAATCTGCGCGGCACAAAAAACACCTTGGAATTGCAGGCAGACAGAATATGCTTCAGCTCATTATAGCGCAGATTGGGCGGGATGGGATTGATGACTGCCCCAAGCTTGAGGCAGGCCACGTAGATGGGCAAAAATTCGACCCAGCCGGGCAGCTGGCATGAAACCACATCCAGTGTATTGATGCCGCAATCTGCCAGATACCGGGCAATACGGGCTGCCAGCAGGTCTACCTCGGCGTAGCTCAACGCCATGCCCTGAGCATCAATGACCGCTGTTTTTTCCGGGTTTGCCGCCAGGCTCGCATGCCAACAATCCCGCAGCGTCATGTCTGCCATAGGCGCGTAGACCGTATTTTTCTGGCTGTTCCCTTCCGCAACCATAATCCACCATCCCTGTTATGCCCGCGAGGTTGCGCGGGCAGATGTTTGCACTTCGGCGTAGGTCACGCTTCCCGTAGCATCTTCCAAGCGCTGCAACCTGCCGAGCATGGCCAGATGATCAAGGTGGGCCACGGCCTCGCCCACGGCAAAACACTGCTGCTGCACCTTGTAGCTCTCCCATGTGCCCCGCAGGGCCCAGTGCATACGCGCGGCCACGGCAAAGGCCTGTGTGCGGCCCAGCCGCTCAACAATGGCGAGCACCTCGCTCAGCCTTCTTTCGTGGTGGTTGTGCAGTTGCCGCACGCGCACGTGGGTATCGGGGATGATGACGCGGTGACCCGGGTAGGACTGCTGCACGGGCAGGCGCAAAATTTTGTCGAGGCTGCGCAGGTAGTCTCCCAGGGAATCTGCCACACCGTTCCAGGCCGTGATATTGGGAGTGATGGAACCAAGCACGTGGTCACCGCAGATCAAAAAGTGCTGATCCGGCTCAAAAAGCGCCACATGGCCAGGTGTATGGCCGGGTACGGCAATGACCATAAATTTGTAGCCACCATAAGCGACAGCTTGCCCATCGCTCACTGGTGTGAAAGGCAACGGTTCCGGCGAGGCATAGATTTTACCCGGGTGTGAGCGCAGTAGCTCGTCCAGCGCACTATCTGGAAAACCGTGCCTGCCCAGACCGCGCATCATGCTTAACCAAGCGTGCTCGTCTTCAATAAATCTGTTGATGTGATTGCCGTCTTCTTCGCTACAGTAAATGCGCGAGTCAGGCGTGCGCAGCACGGAAGTGAGCCCGTTGTGGTCGCTGTGCAGATGGGTAAGGAAAAAATCCAGTTTTTCCAGTGGGGTATCCATCTCTTGCAGAGCATGGCGCAAGGATTGCTCGCACTCGGCCATGTTGAAGCCGTTATCCACAAGCAGGTGACGATCCTCACCCCGGATCAGGTACGCATTGAGCTGCTTGAGGGGATTGCCGGGCAAGGGCACTTCGATGCGGAACAGATTGGGCAATTCTTCAAAAACCATGTCTCACCGCCTGCGCTATTGGGGAAAATGTCGTTGCTCGCCGTGTGGTTCCAGTTGCGTCCTGCGGCGGCTTTTGGCGAAACCGCCGCAGGACAGTTCCATGGCATTACGCTGACGGCCCTAGCCGTAGCGGAACTCGACCCCCATGGTTCCTTGCGGGTATTCCCACTTGGAAAGCACCGTGTCGCCAGCCACTATGCGGCATGTACCGCATTCAAGGCAGCCAGCGTAGTCAAAACGAAAACCGCCGTTGTCGTCGCGTTTGTACAGGTCCGCAGGACAGGCCTTTTCAAGCTTGGCGAACTCTCTGGGATCGGGATTGTCCACAAGGGTGATGTGGGCATTGCCCTCATCCACAAAGAACTTGTCCACGCCCAGCTTCATATCAACATTGACTGTGCTCATAGCGACCTCATGACGTTGATGCCATCTTTCAGCAGGTTGAGCAGGCCCACATTTTTGGCCCGTGCCCACAATTTGTTGCGTAACGGCGCAGAGGGGCCGTTGACGTTGAACATGTCCGCCATTATTCCGGCCGCCATATCTGGATACGCGGAGAAAATGCGATTGTTGTCTAGGGTATGGGGAAGATTGCGGTAGAGCTTCAACTCCTTGAGCACAAAGCTGTCTTCCAGGGCCTGCTTGTAGCCGCCAAGGCCAGCAGCGCTGAAGTCGTCGTGCTGTTTGGCAGTAATAACGGCCTGAGCCGCAGCCTCGCCCGAAGCAATAGCCAGATCCATGCCGCGCACGGTGTAGCCCACATTCAGGCACAAGCCAGCAGCATCGCCCGCCAGCAGCACGCCATCGCGCACAAGATCGGGCACCATGGCATAACCGCCCTCTGGCACAACATGGGCCGAGTATTCGACCAGCTTGCCGCCCTCAAGCAGCGGAGCCACAGCCGGGTGACTGCGAAAGTCTTCCAGCATCTGCGGTACGGATTTGCCCACCTTGTCCATATTGTGCAGGCCAAACACCACACCAAGCGAAACGGTGGTGGCATTGGTGTACAAAAAGCCGCCGCCCATGTAGCCGTCAGAAGGCATGCCAGCAAAAAGCCACGCTGTGCCCTCGTTACCGGTGCAGGCAAAGCGGTCAGCCATCTGCTGGGGGGTGAACTCCAGCACTTCCTTGACGCCCACCGCGCAGGTATGGGTGTTGACGGCCTTGACCATGCCCAGCTGCGCCCCCAGCAATGAATTGACGCCGTCTGCCAGAATGACAGATCGGGCCTCCAGCGTTTCGTCGCCAGCGCGCACGCCGCAAACCTTGCCGTCACGTACCAGCAGTTCGTCCACGCGTACGCCAGGCACAAGCTGCGCACCGGCTTCTTCGGCCTTGCCGCACAGCCACTGGTCAAATGACGTGCGCAATACCGTATACGAACGCGAGGCGGCGTCCTGCGCCTTGGGGGCCGCATATTCCACCGTAACCGCGTCGGTTTCGTTCAGCATGGAGATGCGCTCGCGGGTAACTACCCTTTCCACGGGCGCTTCTTCTGCAAAACCGGGCAATAGCTTTTCGAGGCTGTGCGCGTACAGCCGCCCACCGGTCATGTTCTTGGCGCCCGCAAAATTACCGCGCTCGATGAGCAGCGTGTCCAATCCGGCACGGGCTGCCACCAGCGCCGCCGTGCTGCCCGCCGGGCCTGCGCCTACTACGATGAGGTCAACTTGATCTTCAGACATATTCTACCTGCTTGTCTTGACCGATGTCTGCGCACAGGCGCAGGGGGGCGAGCCCCGGTCAGTTTTTCAGTGCCTTGGTCAGAGCGGGAAGGACCTTGTACAGGTCGCCAACAATGCCGTAGTCGGCAAACTTGAAGATGGCGGCGTTTTTGTCCTTGTTGACAGCCACGATGGTTTTGCAGTCGCGCGCGCCCACCATGTGCTGAATCTGCCCGGAAATGCCCACGGCAAGGTACACATCGGCCTTGACCATGGCACCAGAAACGCCCACGTAGCGTTCGCGCTCCATCCACAGCTCGCCTTCGGCAATGGGGCGGGAGCAGGCAAGCTCGGCGTCCATGGCGGAAGCCAGGCTTTTTGCCAAAGCCAGATCTTCCTGCCGCGCAAAACCTCGGCCCACGGCAACAATACGGCGGGCCTTGGCGATATCCACGCTGGCGCAGGCCTTGGGCTTCACTTCAACTAGGGTTATGCGGGCAACGGGCTCCACAAAGCCAAGCTCCACAGTTTCGCCCTGTCCGCCGGTGGCTGTGGCAGGCTCAAAAACACCACCGCCCACGGTCATGATAGTCACGTCAGACAGGCTCTGCCGCCTGCCCACGGCCAAACCGCCGTAAACCATGTGGGAGAGGCTGTCGTCTTCTTCCACGCCCATGACATCGTTGACAACGGCAGCTTTGAGCAGGGCTCCAAGCTTGGCGGCCATGGCCTTGCCGCGCCGGTCATTGGGCAGCAGCACAACGCTCTTGCCCGCAGCCTTGATGGCGGCCGCTATGGAAGGCGCATAATCTTCAAATATATAGCCCGGCTTGGCGGGCAGCAGGCAAAGACGGCCCGCGCCCAGGCCAAAAACATCTCCGGCCTCGGCAGCGCTGCCAACAAACACAGCGGAAACCTTGTCGCCAAAACTTGCCGCACCGGGGATAAGGTCTGCAAAACGGGCGGTTTTGGCGCAGATCACAAATGCATTGGGAGCCTTGTTCATGAAATTGCCTCCTAAATGGCTGGCATATTTGCGGGGGATTGCCGCACTGCGGCAACTGAACCCCAACCGGTTTTAGTGCGGCGCGTCGCGGTGCACCGCCTGGCTGCCCCAAAATAAAGCAGACCAGTTTCCGGATACTGTACTTATCGCTGAAGGGCCTTGCGCACGTTTTCCACAAAGGCGGCAACCTGCTCTTCTGCATCACCTTCAATGACATTGTGCAGTCGGTCGGCCTGTTCGGGAGCAAGCACCGACAACATGCTGTCCACACCATGCAGATCAGCGCCAAGGTCTGCGCACGAGACAGCATTGGCGGGCTTTTTGCCAGCGGCCAGAATGGCCTTCATGGTGGGAATTTTGGGCACGTTGATGTCGCTGGTAAGGCTGAGCACAGCAGGCAGGGGCATGCGCAGCACTTCGGTTTCGTCCTCAAGGGCGCGCTCGACCAGCAGGGTTCCGTCTTCACGGGCAATGGACTGCACAACGTTGATATTGGCCACGCCCAGCTTTTCACCCAGCAATATGCCCACCTGCTGTGCGTACAGGTCGCCAGAACCTTCGCCACACAGCACCAGATCAAAACCGATTTTCTGGATAGCGGCGGCCAGGGCCTGAGCGGTTACATCGGGCAGGGCTTTGGCCAGGCTGTCGTCAGACACCAGTTCCAGACGGGCGGGGCCGCGAGAAAGAATGTCCTTGCAGATTTTTGAGTTGGAAAGGTACTTGGTCGGCCCGGCGCTCAGGGCCACAACTTCGTCGCCCTCGCCAGCAAGGCACATGGCGGCTTCGATGGCATTGAGATCATACTGGCTGATCTTTAGCGCGGCCTTACCCGTGTCCACAGACCTGTCGGCGTTGACGACTATATCCTGTTCCTCAGGCACAATTTTGCAGCAAACGATAATTTTCATGGTGTGCTCTCTTGGGTTCGGGGGATACGGCGCAGTACAGCAGATTGCTTTGTCATGCGCGGCTTTTGGGCAACGGCGGGCGGCAGCGCTGGCGACCGCCCTGCGTTTAGTTACAAAACGCCCTAGCCCTCATATTCTTTCAGAATCTGCCGTGCGGCGATGTAGACCATGACCTCGTCCGTGCCGCCAGCCATGCGGGTGATGCGCACATCGCGCCAGAGGCGGGAGATACGCACGTCTTCGGTGTAGCCCACCCCGCCCATGACCTGCATGGCGGCGTCGATAACTTCGCCTGCGGCTTTGGCGCAATAGCGCTTGCACAGGGCAGAGGTAACGCGCAGGGATTCGTTGTTGTCGTTCTGCCAGGCCACCTTGCAGATGAAGTTGTGCATATTTTCAATCTGTATGGCCATATCCACGATCTTTTCCTGAATCATCTGGAACTGGCCGATTGACTGACCAAACTGTTGCCGCTGGTTGGCGTAACGCACGGCGTCTTCATAAGCGCAGCGAGCCATGCCGCAGGCGTAGGCTGCAATGACCAGGCGCTCGATTTCAAAATTCTTCATCAGGTGGATGAAGCCGTAGCCTTCCTTGCCGACCATGGCGCTTTCTTCAAGCTCCACATTGTCAAAATACACTTCGCAGTTGCTGATCTGGTGCCAGCCGATCTTGACCAGATCCTGAATCTTTACGCCCGGGGCCTGGGGATCTACCCACCACATGGTAAAGCAGCGCTTGGGGTCTTTGGGCTCGGCGTCGCGGGCCAGTACCAGCATGTAGGGAAAATCGCGCGCGCCGGTGATAAAGGTCTTTTGCCCGTTGAGGTACACCTTGCCGTTGCTGCGCGTGGCCGTGGTGGCAAGCAGGTTGTTGTCCGAACCGGCCTGAGGTTCGGTAAACAGCAGCGAATAGGCGGGAATACCCTTCTGGGCGCTCTCCACTGTTTTTTCCAGCTGATCCCTGCTGCCCCAGCTCACCATGTTGTGCACGCACAGGGCATTGGTCAGCAGGTAGCCGGTTCCGCCCATGCGGGCCAGCTCTTCAATAATCAGTATCTGGGTCAGCATGTCTGCCGGTACACCGTCAAATTCGTCGGGTACGCCCAGCAGCGAAATGCCGTTTTCGGCCATGGCTGTCATGAATTCCACAGGAAAGCGACGGTCAAGATCACACTTGCGAAAATACTCGTCGGGAAAGTCGCGCTGCATCATTTCGCGCACGCTGGCGAGCAACAGTTCCTGTTCTTCTGTAAGCCTGAAATCCATCTCAAACTCCTTTTCTGACGGGCCGCACGTATTACCGTGCGGCCCTTGTTAACCTGAATTACGCGGTGCGCTTACGGGCAACGGCCTCACCAAAGGGGGCCACCCGCACAAAGACGAGCATCAGTGCGCCAAGAACGGCAGTACCCGCGCCAAAGCTGAGGGCAAAGTCGTAACCGTACTTGTCCACCAGCACACCCGTGACCGTGGGGGCAAGAATGCCACCAACCGAAGCAAAGGTGGCCCAGAGGCCCACAAGTTTGCCCGCATGACGCTTGGAAAACACGATGGGGATGGAATAGAATCCGCCCATGGTCAGGCAGAGAAAACCGTTTGAGGCGGAAACCAGCGCCGTGGCGGCCATGGTGCTGGAAGCAGTGGTGGCCAGGTACAGCAGCACAGCAGAGGCAATGAGGCCCACGCAGGGTAGAATTTTGCGGCCAATGTTGTCGCCAAAGTAAACTGCGCACTTGTCAGCCAGCAGACCGCCAATGGGGTAGGTAAACATGGCGGCCACATAGGGCAGCATGGACGAAACAGCGCTACCCGTAACGGAAAGACCACGCCCGTCGGCAAAGTACGTGGGCAGCCAGGTCATGAAGAGGTAGAACAGAAAGTGCGTGCACAGGAAGGATATGGCGCCAAACCACACGGCGGGCTGGGCATAGGCTTCCTTGGCGGTAAGCATCTGGTCGGGGTCATCGGCAGATACAGAGGCAGCCTGCGCAGCCGAAGCGGCGGCCGCGCCACGGATATAATTAAGCTCGGATGTGGAAATATTGGGGTCTTCAGCCGGGGACTGGTAGCCAAACTTGATCCAGATCAGCACCCAGATGGGGCCAAGAATCGAGAAGGCATAAAAGACCTTCTGCCAGCCCCAGGTATTGATGACCCAGGCTGCCAGAGGCATGGTTACGGCAAGACCCGCCGCCACGCCAATAAGAGAAACGCCCTGGGCAACCCCCGATTCCTTTTTAGGAACCCACTTGGCTATCATGCTGGTCATGGAAGGCAGGGCCACGCCCTGAGCCATACCGCAACCAGCGCGCACCACAATCATCAATACCAGCGGTACGCCAAGCGGCAGCGGCGTGATGAAAACAAACACCGACCACAGCACCGCAGCAACGCACAGCACCCTGCCGCCTCCAAACTTGTCGGCCAGAACCCCACCCAGCACCATGGTGCTGGCATAACCAAGAAAAAAGGCCGTGGAAACAAGGCCAAATTCAGTTTTTGACCAGCCGTAAAAGGAAATCATGGAAGGCCCGGCCATGGAAACGCTGGCTCTGGCCATATAGAGCACGGTGTAACACAGAAAGAACAGGCCCAGTGTCCACCATCTTCTGTTACCGATTGCATCTGGCATATTTTTATCCTTCGGCGTAAGCCGCTGTGGCTGTTTGGATACAGGTCTTTGCCCATGCACCCAACATTCTTGCAAAAAACAGTATCAACCCGACTGGCGAGGAGTTTTACGTTCGCCAGAGCCATCCCTCCGCCATAAAACTAGCCGCAGATAATGGCTTTATCCTGCTGCATCTTGTCGATGGCCGCCTCGGGGTAGCCGCAAGACTTGAGCACAGAGGCGGTATCCGCACCAAGACCACGTGCAATGACGGCATCGGGGTCGCCCATGCTTTCAAAGCGCACGGGCGTGGTGGTGATGACGCGTTCGTTGCCGCTGGGGTAGGTGACCTTGCGCAGGCCGTCGATGGCCCAGGCCTGGGGATCATCAAGAATTTCGCTAGGAAGCGCGCCCTTTTCGCAGGGAACGTCGTTTTCCTTAAAAATTTTCAGCCATTCGGCCAGGGTCTTTTTGCTCATGGATTCGCCAATGATGCCGATGGCCTTGGACTGGGTTTTGCGGGCCAGCACATTGCCGATGGTGCTGATGTCTTCATCGTCAAAAACATCCTCGCGCCCAAAAAGACCCATCATCTTGCGGAAATACACGTCGTAGTCAGGAACGCAGATGATCAGCCAACGGTCGTCGCTGGTGCGGTAGGTATTGTTGAAGGGGTTTGCCACTTCCATGCGCGACTTGGGGTACGTGTTTCCGTACTGCGAGGACATGATGGGCACAGACATGGCCCAGAGCGCCTGATGGAACAGCGAGGTAACCACACGGTCGCCCTTGCCGGTTTTTTCGCGGGCATACAGGGCTGCGCAAATACCAGAAGCCAGGGTAAGGGCCACCTGATAATCGCCAAAGGCATTGGGCTCGTTGATGGGCGAGGTGCCACGTTCGTGAAAAGATCCAAGGATACCGCCACGTGCCACGTAGCAGGTCACGTCATAGCCGGCGGTATCTTTTTCGGGGCCTTTATCGCCATAGCCAAACATCTGGGCCATGACCAGACGGGGGTACTTTTCTTTCAGGGCGTCGTAGCTGAGGCCCAGCTTGTCCAAGGCCTTCTGCCGGAAGCTGGTCACCAGCACATCGGCATTTTCCAGCATGCTGTGCAGGGCTTTCATGCCCTCAGCGTTCTTAAGATTGAGCGCCACAAATTTTTTGTTGAGGCTCGTCATATCAAAGGAAAGGTTTTCGTCTTCCATCAGGGGAATGTTAAAAACCGGGGCCTGACGGCGGTAGGGATCGCCGTCAAACGACTCTACCTTCCACACTTCAGCCCCCCAGTCGGCCAGTACGCGCAGCGCGGCAGGCGCCGCCGCATAGGTAGCCAACTCCACAACCCTGACGCCCTCCAACGGTTTGTGCCTTGTCATTGAATTCTCCATGTCTGCATTTAAATTTATTTCAAAACAAGCAATACACAGTTCAACACCTGTCAAAGATTGCTTACATTAACTGTATTTAAGTAAAAAAAGTCAAATTTATAATCTTCAACAACATAGTAACGAATTTTTTGATATACGATCAGACTTTTTGCCAGAGTAATAAATTTTAATTAATTATTTAGCAATATTATAAAAATACAGCTGGCCAAGAGGCCAGCTGTATATCAATTGGTTTCAACAAATAATCAGTTACTTTGATCAAAAAACAGGACTATGTGATTTTTTTATCAAACAACGCACGAATCAAGCCTTTCCTACGCATATTTTTTTGAAACCTACCCACAATAGCTCATAATAAATCTTATAATAGACTGTAATTTTACACTATATTTTCAAAAATATCCAAAGACCCACAAAAATGGACTTCGCTACCCTTCACCTCAAACCAACGCCACTACATTAATATAGTCCTGGTTCTGAGCACATGACTGAGCGGCTTATAGGTTGTGTAATCAAACAAAAAAGCCCCAAAATGGACCTGCTGAACATTTTTTTCACGAGATGGCGAATCAAAGGCTGCTATTTATCCCCCAAAACTGCCTTTTGTGAAATTTATTTCAATAAAACCACTTTTCGCGGCAATAATTTTGATAATCACCTTTCAAATCGCGCAACAGTAATCCCGCATAAAAACACATAACACACCAAAATATAAGAATAATAACAAAAAAATACCCGTCTTTACCGTGCCTACGACCACACCTCTATAAAAATATTCAATATTAATCTGCCGTCCATAATCAATTTGACCAGAAAAGATATTTTACTGATTATGTATTTCAGAAAAGTAAAGGAAAATATACACGACTGCACACAGCAACAATGTATATTTTATTTCTAATCAACTGCAACATTATGTTAAGGAGAAATGAGATGGGCAAGTTGAGCAAGGCTGAATTTGACGCGTACCTGAAGCAGATTCGCGAGCTGTCAGAAGGCCCCTTTGAAGAATTGCAGAAGGAAATCGAGGTAACCAACGTTTTCCCGAAGGAATTTTACGAACTGGGCATCAAGAATGACCTGTACCGCTGCTCTGTGCCCGTCGAATTTGGCGGATGGGGCCTCTCAGAAGCCGAAATTCTGCGCGTTCAGGAAGAATTCAGCCGTGGCCCCGGCGGCATCCGCATGCACCTGCACTATGCCATGGACCTGAACTGGCGTCCCCTTTACGACTACGGCACTGAAGAGCTGAAGAAAGAACTCATGCCCGGCTTCCAGGACCGCAGCGTGTTCACCAGCTGGGCCGTTACCGAAGAAAAGGGCGGCACGGGCGCCGACATTCAGTCCTTTGCCGTGCGCGATGGAGATGACTACGTCATCAATGGCGAAAAGTACCTTATCTCCCACACCGACTGCTGCAACTACTCCTACGTCACCGTTGTCACCAACCCCGAGGCCGACAAGGATCACCGCCTGTCCACCTTCATGGTGCCTTGCGACACCCCCGGCTACGAACTGACGCCCATGCCCCACATGATGGGCTGCCGTGGCGCTGGCCACACCGGCCAGAAGTTCACCAACATGCGCGTGAACAAAAAATACCTGCTGGGCAAAGAAGGCCAGGGACTTGAAATTGCCATCCACTCGCTTTCGGTTTCGCGCGTGCACATTGCCGCCAGTAACCTTGGCATGGCGCAGCGCATGCTCGAACTGGCCCTGAAGCGCGCCCACGACCGCGTGACCTTTGGCAAGCCCATCATCGAACGTCAGGCTATCCGCATGAAGGTTGCCGACATGGCCACCCATGTGCACGCCCTGCGCACCATGGTGTACGACTTTGCCAAGGATTACGAAAACAATCCCAAGGGCGAATACATCGAAGAAAAGGCCGCCATGTGCAAGCTGTTCAGCATTTGGACCACCAAGGTGGTCTCTGACGAAATGCTCGAAATCTTCGGTGGCATTGGCTACTTCGAAGATTGCGAATACGGCCCCGTGGAACGTCTGTACCGCGACTGCCGCGCCATGTGGCTGGAAGAAGGCACTCCCACCGTACAGCGCATCACCATCTCCCGGCAGGCAATCAAGCACGGCGGCGTTTTGGGCTATTCTGACTTCGACGCCTAGCAAATACTCCTCCAACACGCCCTTGCCAGGCGTGCTTCCACTAAAAGGCCATCGGCTCTGGCCGATGGCCTTTTGCGCAAAACCTGCAAACCCTGGAACCGGAATACAAACCATGTCTCAGCCGCCCTTCAGCCCCCTGCGCTGTAAACTGCCGCGCAAGCCCTGGATAAAGCATGCGGTGCTGCAATTCTGGCACTGCAAAAGCTGCGCACGCCTGCTGCACGAGTACCTGAGCGAGGATCACCCCGCAGATTCGCGCGCCGCGTCATCACTTGCGCCAGTTTGCTGCGGGCAGCCCATGCAGCCTTTGCTGCCCCAAACGCCTCAAGGCGCAGCAAACCTGCTGGACATTGATTATGAAATTGTTGGTGGGCTTAACAACAATGCCGTGAGAGTACGCTGGAACAAAGCCGCCGCTACGCCCCCCATGTGGATAGCTTTGCAAACCTATACAGGCGTTTACCTCAAACACATCAGCCCCCAAAAAATGCCGCCCGTTGTCTTTCCTCTCTCCGACGAAGATGCCTACGCATACTGCGACAAGGATATTTGCGAGCAGTGTCTTTATTGCTGCAAAAAAGGCTGTACGATTTATGTCTACGCAGGTGAAAACGGCATGATCGTTCTCAATATGGACAAAATATCTCAATATTTTTTACAAAAACTGCCAATATAATAAAAATAAATCATTATTACATCTCTTAATGCAATTTAAATAGCTTCTCAATAATTATAACAGGTGACCATACGCCACATATAAACAGGCTGGATTAATTCACAGGCATTATAATGTGGATCACGACTGTGGCAGCAGTACAACCAGTCTTTCGGATTTGAATTTGCCCAAAAAGAGAATGCCGCAAGGTAAACGCTGCGGCATGCAACCCAAACGACAAAGGAGACTGTTCAATGAGGAAGATTCTGGTTTTACTGTGCGCTGCAGGCATGCTTTTGGGGGCCAGCACCGGGGCTCAGGCAATTGACTTCAAGGCCAAGGGCCAGTGGGTTTTTGGCTTTGATTACGGCCAGCACGGCAACTTCACCTCTGGCTCGTCAAAAAATACCGGCTACAACTCGCGCACAGACGAATTCAGCCCTTCACAGCGAGTTCGTCTGCAAATGGATGCCGTGGCTTCCGAATGCCTTTCTGGTACTGTATATTTTGAAATAGGTGACCAGACCTGGGGCAAGGCCTCGCAGGGTGCGGCCCTGGGAGCGGATGGCACAGTGGTGGAACTCAAAAATGCCTACCTCGATTGGGTTGTTCCGCAGACAGACGCAAAAGTCCGCATGGGTATCCAGAACTTTACCCTGCCCAGCTTCACCACCACTTCGCAGATCATTTCCGCAGACGTGGCAGCCATTATCGGCAGCTACCAGTTCAACGACAATGTTGGTCTTACTGCCGTGTGGGCGCGCCCCTATAACGATAACTACAGCGGCTACCCCAATGGTTACAGGGCAAACTACATGGATAATGTAGATCTATTCGCCCTCACGATGCCGCTGAGCTTTGACGGCGTAAAGGTTACCCCCTGGGCAATGTACGGCATGTTCGGCCCCAATGCCTTCCGCACCAGCGCCACAAGCTACATTCCTGCCCAGACCAGCAACTATTACCTGGCTGGCCTTTATCCGCTTTATGGCAGCACCCACAACCAGAAGCTCACAGGCTACGGCAATGCGGTGTGGGCTGGCTTTACCGGCGACATAACGGCCTTTTCGCCCCTGCGCCTGGCGTGGGATTTCAACTACGGTTCAATCACGCGTGACGACCCGTCCTCCAACCGCTCTGGCTGGCTGGCCGATGCCCTTGCAGAATATGCGTTAGATTGGGGTATTCCCGGTATCCATGCATGGTACTCTTCTGGCGACGATGACAATCCCGGCAACGGTTCCGAACGTCTGCCCTATACCGACCTCGATGAAGGCGGCGCTGGCTCCTTCGGCACATACGCCTTTAACGGTGGCCGCCCCAATACCTTCCGCGACAGCACCATTGCCCACAACATGGGCGGCACCTGGGGTGTCGGCCTGTATACCAGAAATATCAGCTTTGTGGACAAGCTCACCCACACAGTGCGTGTTAACTACATTGGCGGCACAAACGATCCGGCCCTGCTGAAAAAGCTTGCGGCTAGAACCGGCGAATGGATGGCCCCCAATGCCACGGCCTTGGGCAAGGAAGGGCTGTACATGACGCGCAACGATGGTGCCATAGAATTTAACCTGAACAACGAATACAAAATGTACGACAACCTCACCGTATGCTTTGACATCGCCTATATCAGGCTGATGATGGACCAGAGCCGCACCGTGTGGGGACAGAGCAAAATGAACAACAAAAGCGATGCCATGTACGACGCATGGAACGTGAACGTGAACTTCATCTATTCCTTCTAGTCTGCCAGGGGCCGTTCCCTCCTTGACGGCTGGCAGTCACAACACGGCAGAGCCAGAGCACACGCTTGCACAAGCATGCGCTCTGGCTCATTTTTTTCGGCATCATTTCAGCATGGCGATTACGATTTGCCGCAGGTCAACGCCACAAAATGCAGCAGGGGCATTGCGCGCAACATGTACGCCCAATGCCCCTGCCCGCATGGCAAGATGAGTTATCCAGCTATCAGTGCAGGGCAACCTCTGCATCTTCAATGGTTTCTATGTTTGAGTCCTGCTTGTCGTCAGCAATTTCAAACTGCTGCTTCATGAAATTCAAAAAAGCCTTAACCTGTGGATACTGGTACGCGCCCGACTGCGACAGCACCATGTAATACTGCCGGGGGCGGAAAAACCGCGAAAGCGACACTGCCTGAATTTTTTGCGCAAAAAGGGCATCTTCGAGAACAAAGCGGTCTAGCATGCTCACACCAAGCCCCTGCGAAACGCAACGCACAAGGCAATCCTGATGCGTGATTATGTGCCGGGGGTTCAGCTTTACACCATAGCGCTGCGCCTGACGAAGAATATTTTGCCACAGGCTCGAATGGACAGAAGGCGCGACGATGGTCATTTGCGCTATATCTGTCAGATCCAGCATATTTTCAGGCGGCAGCTTTGCCTGCGGCGATGCAAAAAGCGTGATGTCTGTTTTGAACAAGGGGATGACCAAAAAATCGTCAGGAATTCTCTCTGAAGCCAAAATGCCAACATCCACCTTGTTGGAAGAAATGTCTTCGAAAAGCTTGCTCTCCAGCATCTCGGGAATAAGCCTGAAGCTCACTTCAGGATACTGCTGCGAAAAAACGTGCACCAGATCCGGCAAGATATGATTGTAAAACGAAAACATGCAACTGATGCTTAGAGGGCCTTTTACTGTTGCTGGCAGATGCTCCAGCTGCCCACGCAGGGCATCAATCTGAGAAAAAAGCAACACTGCCTTGCTGAGCAAAAATTTTCCCTCTTCTGTCAGAACACGGTTTGTCTTGGAACCGCTAAAAAGCTTAACACCAAACTCTTGCTCAAGGCTGCGAATCTGATACGTGAGCGCAGATTGGTTACGGTTCATCTTTTTCATTGCAGCCGTCATGCTGCCACATGTTGCTGTATAATAAAAACCTCGCAACCATTGAATAAAATCGCCGCTGAACTCAGGAAGCATAAAACCCTCCCTTGACGGAAACGAAAGGTGTTGTTCAAAATACCGAAAATAATATGGTCAAACAATGTATGTTGACCAGAACAACACCTCGTTTCAAAATATGCTGCATATTGTGATTTTATTCTCACTCAAAGTACATACATGGTCAAGTATACAAACAACAAAATAATCTTACAAGCCAGCGTCTTTGCACCATGCGCTTCATTGTGTGACGGATAGTTCACATTCAACACTATTTTAAAAAAACCGTGCTTGCCACGGCTAAAATCGCCACACACCTTCCGTCAACGCCCTAACAATCATGCCACACCGTGGGCGCATCATAGGAAGGAGTGGGATCTTCTTCCTATGCTAAAGGGCTATTCGTCCCAATTGTCCTTGATGGCATGTAGCACAGCTATGACAACTGATATCGAGCTCACGTAGTTCATTTGTCTTCCTTGCGTTTAGCAGTGCGGGACGCGCCGCTTTTTGTTAAGCGTAAGGGAACGAAATATTCCCGTTCGGTACCAAGGTCTGAAATTGAGGGGCACCATCATACAGCACCGCCATTGAGCAAGGCGACTGGCAGCAGGGCAAACATGGCAAGGCACCAGATCGGGCAAATCGTTGACCACCCGGCTGGTTTGCGGCAACAGGTGCGTTATGTGTTCATCCCGAATGCCAAGGCCGTAAACTTCAAAGCCGATTTTATGGGGCACCCTAACGGCATTGTTTGCGGCCAGATGGTTGTCTGGCATGCCAATAACCTGAATCATCTTTCGCTGCTCTTTGATCGGCAGCATGGCCTGCAAAAACCACCACAAAGTCCCAGCCAACGGTGTTCCTCCAGAAGCCCGAATGTCGAACAAGTCTGGCACCGCCTGCCCGTGCCGCATGATGGGGAATACGGAATTGGTCGCCGTAGCAGCAGGGAAGGCCGTTACCGCCGGGTCTACTCCACTGAGATGCCTCAGTGCGGCTGCCACTGCAAAGCAGGCTCCTTTGGCGAGGTTAATTGGTGCGCCAGCCATGCCGCCACTTACCTCCAGCAGGACATGGACAGCGGCGTTAAGCCCTTGTAGTTCAGTCTCTTTTGGGGGGAAATGAGCATTGCAAACTTGCAGACTGTGTAGTGAGTTGGCATGCAGTGTCCCTATGCGCAGGGCAAGACGGGCCGCATCAAGCGCGTGTACCCCCCGTCAGCCTATTGGGAAGAGGCCAAGTTGAGCTACCAAGAAGATTCGGCAGCCGGGATACCTTGGGTTTGCCTCAGGCGCGGGCGCAAAGTGTTGGACTACAATACGGCATGGCGCACTGCGGTAAAAGTCGCAGGCATGTAGGGGCGTGGAATCAGGCCGTATGATATACGGCACATCGCGGCCTCAGAAATGTTGGCACGCGGGGCAGACCTTGCCGCCGTGGCTGCACAGCTCGGGCATAGTAATGTTGCCACAACAGGCGGGACATATTCGCACGTCACAGCAGGGAGCCAAGCCGCAGCGGTTGCACTTATGCCCGGCCTAGATGATGGTGATACGGTGGTGATACAAAAAGACGTAAAAAAGGGTTAGGTTTTTACACCTAACCCTTTGATTTAACTTGGTACCGGGAGCGAGACTTGAACTCGCAAGAGGTTGCCCTCGGCGGATTTTGAGTCCGCTGCGTCTACCAATTCCACCATCCCGGCAGACTAGCCAAGGCACATGGGCAATGCCGCATATGCATGGCGTGAGTGGCTTTGTAGCCCAAGGTACGCCGATTCGTCAAGCCCTCAGCAGTGTTGCCTCTCTGATTAGGCCAAAAGCAGCTCGACACCGCACCATGCGGCTCCCACTCCCAGCCTGCCGTCTTTGATTTGGAGCCAATGTAACAGACTGCGCTTCGGTAAATCAGAATCACGGCTTTGTTATGCACGCTCCTGTCAGGCTCACCAATCAGGCTATGTAATTTTACTGAGCGGATTCACGATGAAGTCACCTGTGGATGAAGTCACCTGTGGCGGTATTGCCATGCCGCGCAGGCCAAAAAACTTTCCTTTGAGTTCACAACGTGAAATTTCCCCGCCCAGAGCTGAATTCCACCGATTCTGCCGCATTGACATTTACAGGTAATGGCCTGACTCGAAAAATAATTTTACAAAAAAATTCGCATCTGCTTGACACTTGCCCCCCATTTGCGTAAACACCTCTTCACGCAATGCGGGTCATTAGCTCAATTGGTAGAGCAGCTGACTCTTAATCAGTTGGTTCGGGGTTCGAGTCCCTGATGGCCCACCAGAAAATCCAGGTTCGCGGTTACACCGCGAACCTTTTTTCTTTTGTTCTATCAGCAGTTACAAAAAAACCGGCCAGTGGCCGGTTTTTTTGATCTTCAATGCTCTGATTTCTTATGCTCTGCTTCCGCTGTCATGCACCCAAGCAGCGCACAGGCCGAGCGCTTACAGAATATACTGGCTCAAGTCCTGATCGTCGCGCACATCCTGCAAATGCTCTTCCACATAGGCCTTGTTGACCACCACCTGCGCACCGGGCATTTCAGGCGCGTCAAAGGATATGTCAGCCAGAATTTTTTCCATGATGGTATAGAGCCGCCGCGCGCCGATATTTTCCGTGCGGGTATTGGTGTCCTCGGCAAAGGCCGCGATTTCTTCCAGCCCGTCATCCGTAAAGCTCAGGCGAATCTGCTCCGTACCCAGCAATGCTTCGTACTGCTTGGTCAGGGCATTGTCCGGCTCCTTGAGGATGCGCAAAAACTCTTCCCTGCCCAGAGGCTGCAATTCCACCCGCAAGGGAAAACGTCCCTGCAATTCGGGTATCATGTCCGATGGCTTGCTGAAATGGAAAGCGCCCGCCGCAATAAACAGGATGTGATCCGTGCGGATCATGCCATACTTGGTGTTGACCGCACTGCCTTCCACAATGGGCAGCAGGTCGCGCTGCACGCCCTCGCGCGAAATGTCTGACGTGCGGTTTTGCGAGGAGCTGGCGATCTTGTCGATTTCGTCAATAAAGATGATGCCCGTCTGCTCTACCCTTTCGCGGGCCTTGTCCACCAGGGCTTCCTGATCCACAAGCCTGCCAGATTCTTCCTGCACAAGTACGGCAAAGGCATTGCGCACCTTCATTTTGCGGCGGCTGTGCTTGGGCGGAAAGGCCTTGCTGAACATGTCCTTAACCTGTCCGCCCATCTGCTCCATACCGGGGATGGCAAACAGATCAACACTGCCGCCGCCCTGCTCGGTCACTTCCACTTCCACTTCCCGGTCATCCAGAAAGCCAAGGCGGAATTGCTGCAAAAGCTTTTCGCGCGTGGAGGCGCGCTCTTCCGACCCAAAAGAACTGGGCAACAGCAAATCCATAAGGCGTGATTCAGCAGCAGCCTCGGCAGCCTTGCGCACACGGGCATTTTCCTCATCGCGCACAAGGTTGATGCCTATTTCCATGAGGTCGCGCACCATGGATTCCACATCGCGCCCCACATAGCCCACTTCCGTGAACTTGGTGGCTTCAACCTTTACAAAGGGCGCTCCTGAGAGCTTGGCCAGGCGGCGGGCAATTTCCGTCTTGCCTACGCCCGTGGGGCCCATCATAATGATATTCTTGGGCGAAACCTCATCACGCAACTCCGGCGCAAGGTGCTGCCGCCGCCAGCGGTTGCGCACCGCCACGGCAACCATGCGCTTGGCCTGTTCCTGTCCCACCACAAATTTATCAAGCTCGGCAACTATGCCGCGAGGTGTCAAAGTACTCATCAAATTCTCCTGCTGTAGGCACATTCTTATGTAAATATAGGCATTGCCGCGCACATGGCAATGGAGGCACACAAGGTTTTCTCCACCGCAGCAGCGTACCTGCGCGTACTGCCCTTGCGAACACTTTCCTGCAACGATACACTGAAAAAGTGAGAGCGAGAAATCTGGAAATCCGATCTCGCTAACAATAATCATTGACAATAAAGCCTTGATAGCACAGAATCCAAGAACCCTGAAACAATAAGGAGTTTCCTATGGATACAGTTACGTTCAAAGGCAATGTCATGCATCTTGAAGGCACCCAGCCCGCCGTTGGCGGCAAGGCTCCCGACTTCACGCTGACCGCCAACGATATGAGCCCCCGCAGCCTGAAAGACTACGCTGGCAAGGTGCTTGTGCTTGTATGCGTTCCCTCGCTGGATACTCCCGTATGCGATATGGAAGTTCGCCGCTTCAATACCGAAGCCGCCGCGTTGTCCGACAAGGTGCGTATTGTGGCCGTGAGCCGCGACCTGCCCTTTGCGCAGGCCCGCTGGTGCGGAGCTGCTGGCGTAACCGCTGTTGAAGCCCTCTCCGACTACCGCGCTGGCGCCTTTGGCAAGGCCTATGGCATTCTGATCAAGGAGCTGGATCTGCTGGCCCGCTCGGTCTTTGTGGTCGCCCCCGACGGCACCCTGGCTTACAGCCAGCTTGTGGGCGAAGTTACCCACGAGCCTGACTACGCAGCCGCTCTGGAAGCGGTCAAAAAACTGGCCTAGCTCATACAAGCTACCCAAAAGCCAAAACGCCTTCCCCAACTGAAAGGGGAAGGCGTTTTTTTGTGGTGTCGCGCAGAGAGCGCCAGACCAAACGCAGAGATGTACAGCGGCCTTGCCGTCAGGAACGTCTGCGACCCGTAGCCTGAGCGGCAAACAGACTCACAGCAAACCAGCAGCAGGCCACAAGAATAATGGTGGCCCCGCTGGCCGTAGCAAGCCATTCCTGAGCCGAAAGGGTCAGCCCTGCGAATGCGGATGACGTACCCACCAAAAGCGCCCACCAGAACATGCCCCCGGCAGAACGGGCAAAATTGCGGGCCGTGGCGGCGGGCACAATGAGCATGGCCGTCACGAGCAGTACGCCCACCGCCCATACAGAAAACATCACCACCAGTGCCAGCAGTCCGGCAAAGGCATATTGCCACACGGCCACGCGTACACCGTGAACCCGCGCCATAACCGGATTCAGGGCAATATACATCAGCCTGTTGTAGCCTACGGCCTGAAACAGAAGCAGGGCAACAAAGAGCAGGGCCAGAAAGCCAATTTCACCATCGGTGATGGTAAGGATATCGCCGTACAAAAAGCGCTGCATGTCCCTACCTATGCCCTCGGCACGGCTCACCACGGCAAGACCAAAGGCCACCACGGCAGAAAACACAATGCCGATGACTGTGTCGGACGAAAGGTCGCTCTTGCGCCGCACAGCCATGATGCCAAGCCCCACCAGTATGCCAAACAGGGGCATGGCAAGACGCGGCGGCACAGCCAGTATCAACCCCAGCGCAACCCCGGCAAAGGCCGAGTGCCCGATGGCGTCTGAAAAAAAGGCCATGCGAAAATTGATAACTTCCACCCCGAGCACAGAGGCCATGGGGGCCAGCAGCAGCACTCCGAGCAAGGCCTGCTGCATGAAGCGCATTTGCAGGCAATCAAGCGGAATCATGGAGATAAGCGCATATACGGGGCTGAGATCAGGCACGGGAACCTCCCTGATCCGGCGCTTTTTCACCGCAGGGTTCACTTTGTGAGGCGCTCAGGCGGGCAGACAGGCGCGCGTTCAGGCGGGCGGCCTCGCGCCGCTCAATGGCCGCATAGTTAGGCAGCAGGCCCTCGGCTTCGCTCACCACGCCGCACTGCGGGCAGCCGGGGTCTTCAGGGTCGCACTGGTCCGGATACAGGTGGATAGGTACGCCAAAAAGTTCCATGAGGGTGGAAGATGTCAGCGTGGCGCGTGGCGCGCCTGTGGCGCATACTGTTTTGTTGAGGCAGATCACGTGGGTTGCGTAGTGCGCCACCAGCGGCAGATTGTGGCTGACCATGATCTGCGTAAAGCCGCGCTCGTGCCGGGCGGCATCCAGCAATTCCCAAAAGAGCCTCTCGCCGCGCACGTCTACGCCTGCCGCAGGCTCGTCCAGCACCAGCAGTTCCGGATTGCGGCCAAGAGCCGCAGCCAGCAGCACACGGCGCAGTTCGCCGCCAGAAAGGTCGCCCATGCGGCTCTGCTCCAGATGCTCGGCTTTGACCATCTGCAAAAGCTGCCGCCCCTCGCTGCGCGCCCAAGGGCGCAGGCCCAGCCACAAGGGCTGGCGCTGGCGGCTCAGGGCCAAAAATTCGCACACGCGCAGGGGCAGGCTGCGATCCATAATCAGATGCTGCGGCACATAGGCCATGCGGGGCTGATGCTCTAAACCAGCGAACTGGATACGCCCTGTATAGGCCATTTCGCCAATAAGGCAGAGCAGCAGCGTGGTCTTGCCTGCCCCGTTGGGCCCCACAAGAACCGTGCTGCCGCCAGCGGGCGCAGTGGCGCAGATATTGTTCAGAATACTATTGCCCCCTCGGCTGAGGCATACATTTTCAAAGCAGACCGAGGGGGCAAGCAAGCTGTTATTTGCCAAAATATTTCTCTAATGTGTCCAGATTTTTGGACATGACGGTTTCGTAATAATCAAGGGGCGCGTCAGACGGCCCCGAGGCCAGAGGGTCAAGCTGCACTGCCGGAACACCCGTTTCCGCCGCAAGGGCGAGCACGGGCTTGTCCGAATACTGCGGCTCGCCAATGAGCACAACCGGCTTGGATTCTTTTATTTTTTTCACCAGATCAAGCAGGCGCGCCGCAGAGGGTTGAGCCTCTTCATCTTCCTGAATCACATCCACAAGGTTCAGCCCGGCATCGCGCACAAGGTAGGCCATGCCATCGTGCAGGGCCACCACATTCTTGTTGGCGGCATTGGCCCCTACTGCGGCAAGGCGCTGGCCCAGAGCCTCAAGCCTGGCGGCATAGGCATCCGCCGCCTGCGGGCAATTTTTTGCGGCAACCGGAGCAGCCGCAGCAAGGCCACGGCCAATATTGCGCGCCATCACAGCAGCTTGCAGCGGGCTGGAAAAAGCATGCGGATTCAGGCCGCCGTGGTCGTGCCCATGGTCATGGCCGTGACCATGTTCGTGATCATGCCCTTTTGCCGCTGCCACAGGGTTGTGGTCGTCCTTATGGGCGGCGTCCGCCTTGCCGTGATCGGCATCGTGGTCTTCGTCATGTTCTTCAACAATGGCGTTAATGCCCTTGCTGCTGTCGATGACGGCTATCTTCTTGCCTGCGGCGGCAAGCGGTTTTTCCAGAAAGGACTCCATACCCAGGCCGTTGATGATCACAACATTGGCCCTGGAGAGTTTTTGCATGTCCTTGGGGGTCAGCGCGTAGTCGTGCGGGCAGCCTGTCTGGGCGGGAATGAGCAGATCAACCTGCACATCCGGGCTTGTCTGGGCAACAGCGCGGGTCAACAGATATACGGGATAGGTGGTGGCAAGAACGCGCACCTTGGGCTCGGCGGCAAAAGCGCCAGTAACCGCAAAAGCGGCTACGAGCAGCGTGCATAAAAGCGCCAGGCCGTGATGTTTGCCCTTGCGAAACAAGACAGAAATACAATTGCTCATGGTACTTACTCCTGTTTCCAAAGCAAAATGGTCAGATAAGACCCCGCAGCAGCCGTGTCAAGCCGGATATTTTCAATCCGTCAACGGCTAATTCTGTGCAGACGGAAGCCAGTGTTTGATAAATCTGCCTTCTTCAATTTCAAAATACGCCTGCATCAGCTCTTCATCTGTATTCATGACAATGGGGCCACCCCAGGCGACCGGCTCCCGCAGGGGCGCGCCGGAAACCAGCACAAAGCGGCATTCTTCTTCGCCACCTTCAAAAGCGACGGTATCCCCCTCGCCCAGCAGGTAGGAGTGGCGGGCCAGCATTGGCTCCCTGCCCTCCATCAAGAAGCAGTCGCCAGCATACAGATAGGCAAAAACCGTGTGGGCGGGGTTGGTCTCCACCTGCCAGCGCGCGCCGGGCTTAAGGCGCACGTCAAGAAAACGCACATCCACATAGTCGCCCTTCGCGGCGCCTTCGACGCCCTTGTATTCACCCGCGACCACGGCCACGTAAGCGGCCTCTTCCTCAACGCACGGCACCATATCAATGGTGATGTCGCGGTACTTGGGATCAGTCATCTTGTGGGCGGCCGGCAGATTGATCCAGAGTTGCAGGCCGAGCATGCGCGGCGAGGCAAGGGGCATTTCCTGATGCAGAATACCGCTCCCGGCGGTCATCCACTGGCAGCCGCCATCGCGGATAACGCCAGCATTGCCCAGGCTGTCCTTGTGTTCGATGACGCCATTCACAAGATAGGTGAAGGTTTCAATACCCCGGTGAGGATGCATGGGAAAACCCTTTACGTAATCCTCCGGATTTACGGAATCAAAGGCATCAAGCATAAGAAAGGGATCAAATGTTTTGACTGTGGGCGAACCAAGCACGCGCACAAGGCGCACACCTGCGCCATCAATGGTGGGACGCCCCGTGACGTCTCCGGTGATGGATCGTAACTGCATGTGCTGCCTCCTTGTGCCGGGCTTTCGCCGTATGTGCATAAGCCTGGCTTGCATTTTTTACAGTGCTCCGTATGCTGCCGACCTGTTCGCGCTCAAAACGCAGCTACAGACGGGGAGAATACGTGTCGAAATTTCTAAGCAGACTCGCGCTTGCCGCCCTCTGCATAGCCCTTGGCTGCCCGCCCACGGAACTTGTTGCCGAGGGCGCATCGGTCGCGCCCGTTGCCGACACCGCAAAACCTGCCACGGAACTTGCTGCGGAACCAGAAGCCGGACAAACAGACGCGCAAAAAACATCTGCCAGCAGCCAGTATACAGAGCCTGAATCTTCGCCAGCAATGCCGAAACCCACCCAGTCAAAAACCGCCCAGAATACCGAGACCAACCGCGCCTTGCCGCCATTGCGCGAGCTGATCACATCCCCCTTTGGCAACCGCCGCATGCCCGGTTGGCTCAGCAGGCGCGGCGTGGTCATGCGCGATCATGGGGGTATAGATATCCGCGCGCACATGGGTTGGCCTGTCACGGCCTTCAAGCCCGGCACAGTCATCCGCGCCGGAGAAAACGGCCCACTGGGCATCTCCGTTGATGTCCGGCAAGAAGACGGCATGACGGCGCGCTACGGGCACATGTCAAACACTCTCGTAAAAACCGGGCAGCGCGTCACCTCCGGCGAAGCCCTAGGGCTTGTGGGGTGTACTGGTAGAACCACCGGGGCCCACCTGCACTTTGGCCTGCTGGACGCTTCAGGCAAGGCCGTTGACCCCTTGCCCTACCTGCATTCTGCGGATGAAGTGCTGCGTCCCGACCCGGCGAGCATACCGCCCGTCATTGAAGCGCAGTCTTGCGGGCCAGTGCTGCGCGGCCCCAACGGACGCCCCATTCGCATGGGCAATACGCGCATGGGCACTACGCTGAAAGATCTCGATAACTATACCCCGCCGCCCATCCCCACCTGGGATCAGCGCCAATAGCAGGAACAGCCTGCCTTCGCATTGCACAAAATTCCGGGCTGAGTTCCGGGCAGATTCCACCCCGATCAGGGGAAACACCCGCAAAGCAATGACCTGACTCTAGGCCGAACGACGGTTTCTCGGGCCTTCCGCCCTGCGGGACTTTTTGCGCCCTTTGGGCCACAGGGCCGCCATAAGCACAAGCTGTCCAACCACCAGTACCGGGTCGCGGTCAAACAGCCCCGCGCCGAGCACAAGGCCCGCTCCAAGCAGAGCTGCGCCACGGCTGGCGTAAAACCTGCCCGCAAGCTGCAAGATCACACCAAGCCCGACCACTATGGCAAAGAGCAGTGCCGGGGCAGTTTCCGGCGCAAGAACAATGGGCAAACCGGGCAACGCAGACGAAATATCCGCCTGCGCCGCCGCAGTTGCCAAAGCAAATACCGTCAATGCTAATCCCAGACCAGCGCGCACCACTCGCCGTCAATAACGCGGCGGGGCTTGGGCAGGCACTGGGCCATGTAGGCTTCTTCCACGCTGTCGGCCTGGATTTCAAGCAGGCCGGAGAGCACCAGGCATGCGCCGGGCTTGCAGGCCCACACGATGCGCTGGGCAAGATCAATCAGCGGGCGGGCCAGAATATTTGCCAACACCAGATCATAGGTGCGGCCTTCGAGCGCGTCTATGCTGCCAAGGCCCACTTCAAAACCCTCGATTCCGTTGATTTGCCTGTTTTCAATGGCATTTTCCACGGCCAGCATGTCGATGTCGTAGCCTTCGCCGGTCAGGCCGCTCTTGCAGCAGCCAATACCAAGCACGCCCGAGCCAGTGCCGAGATCCAGAAAATGCTGGCCCGGCTTGACGCGTCCGGCTTCCACAAGCTCGCTCAATACAGTGAGGCACAGGGCCGTAGTGGCATGGTGTCCCGTGCCAAACGCGCTCTTGGGTTCAATAACAATCTTTTCCCGACCGGGAAAATCATTGCTGTCGGCAAGCCAGGGGGGCAGCACCACAAAACGGTTGCCGCACGGCACAGGCGTAAAAAACTGCCGCCATGCTGCCAGCCAATCCTGATCCTCAAGCGTGGTCAGGGTGTATTCCGCTGCGGGAATGCGGGCCTGAAGGTCGCTTTGCAGGTTGTTGATGAATTCGGGGTTTTCGCAATGCACGCGAAAGCGGGTTTCACCCGTGGGCAGGGTTTCTTCTTCCCAGCCAAAGGGCACACCCAAGGTCAGCAAGCCGGTGGCGCGGTCTGCATCTTCTTCGGCCACAACCATTTCCAAACGAAAAATCTGCTTCATAATCCTCTCGCTCAGTGTTTGCGGCGGGGCCACTGGCACACCAGCCGACCGGCCAACAATGCCAGACTTCCCCTGCCGGGTCGAGTCCCTTTGGCGGGCCGAACCTCTTTGGCAGTGTGCTGGCCCTCCGCAATACCTACTTAATTAATAAGGATTGCCATACGCCTCAAATGCGGGTATAGTAGCTGACTTATCAAAGTCTTTGTATTCCCCTTTGCAAGGAACATCCATGTCTGACTCCCAGTGCTCGCCTCTGTCGCCCGAGGAAACATCAACCAGTCTTTCCCCGGCCCATGCCGCCGAACTTGAGACCCTGCTGGAGCGCATCCGCACCGATTTTGATGTGGAATTCGAACCGCTGCATGTGGACGAAAATCCCCTTCAGGTGCTCTCCATACAGAACATGAGCGCCCATCTGGACAAGCTGCTGCAACGCAAGGCCATCCACGATCCGCTCAAGGATCTGCCCCTGTGGGCAAAACTGTGGCCCGGTTCGTTTGTGCTGGGCCGCCTGCTGCGCAAATATGAACCGCAGGGCAAAAGCCTGCTGGAGCTTGGCGCTGGCTGCGGCGCGCTGAGCCTTGTGGCTGCCCGCTACGGATTTGCGCGTGTGGTGCTGAGCGATGTGGTGGAGCAGGCCCTGCGTTTTGCCAGGGCCAACGTACTGTGCAACGGCCTGGGCGACCAGATAGAGGTCACCCATGTGGACGTGACTGCGCCGGGGCGCGACCCGCGCTTTGCCAGCGGCTTTGACATTATCGCCGCCTCGGAAATCCTCTATCTGGACGACCTGCACAGGCCGTTGGTCAAGTTTGTGGATCGCCACCTCGCGCCCGGCGGCAAGGCCTTTTTCTGCACCGACGTGGCCCGCGCCAAACCCCATTTTGGCAAAATCGCGGCCAAGACCTTCAAGATTACCGAAGGCCGCATCGGCGTTAAATCCCATGATGAAAACGGCGAAGAACAGCGCCGTCTGTACAGTATTCTGATTCTGGAGCGGCCATGAACGAGCAGTTGCCCACCATAACCCTGGCCCCCTGCCCCAAGGGCTACACGCGCGATCTGGACAAAACCATGAGTCCCGCGCAGACCATCGCCCGCGTGCGGGAACGGCTGGATTCCTCCCGCCTCGACATTTTGTCAAAAACGCGCCGCGTGGACGTGGGCAGGCTTGGCATCCCCGTGTTTTTGAGCGTGTGCGGGGCTGATGCCCGGCGTATCATGCCTACCCGCAAGCAGATGGGCAAAGGTTCCTCCGCCGAACAGGCCGAGGCTTCGGCCCTCATGGAACTGATGGAGCGTTTTGCCTTTTTCAGCTTTTGGGAAGAGCGCCCCCACATGGTCAGCGCCACATGGAGCGAGGCCGAGGCCCGTTTTGGCAGTGATCTGCTGCCCATTGAGGCCATGCTGCGCTCGGTGGACGACCCCCTTTCGCCGCAGGATGCACGCCGTGTGCTCGACCTCACGCGCTGGCAGTTCTACCCCGCCACCCGCCTGCTGGACGGCAAAACTGTGTGGCTCCCGCTGGACTGGTTCAAGCTGCTTGGCGAATTTAACGGCACCTCGGCTGGCAACAGTCGCGAAGAATCGCTGCTGCAAGGCCTGAGCGAACTGATCGAGCGCCACGTGTGCTGCCGCGTTGACCGCAACCTGCCCACCACGCCCACCATCGACCCGGCGTCCTGCGCCTTTGACCCGGTGCTGGCCGAACTGCTGGCGGCATTTGAGCGCGAAGGCGTGCATATTGTGCTGAAAGATTTTTCGCAGGGAATGCCCCTGCCCACGGTTGCCGCCGTGGCCTGGGATCCCAAAACCTTTCCCGACAGCTCTGAAATCGTCTACACCGCCGGCACAGCGGCTTCCCCTGCCAAGGCGGCCATCCGCGCGGTTACGGAAGTTGCCCAGCTTGCAGGCGATTTCTGCACACGCGCCTGCTACGAGGCCTCAGGCCTTTCCAAGTACACGGCCCTTGAGCAGATCAACTGGCTTATCGAAGGCCCAACCGTCTCCCTTGCCAGCCTGCCCACCGTGGAGGACGCCGATATTCGTGAAGAACTGCTCACAGCTCTGCGCGGCCTTGCCCCGCTGGAGCTTTACGCGGTTGAAACCACGCATCCGCGCCTCGGCATCCCCACCCACTACAGCATTGTGCCTGGCCTGCATTTTCGCGAGCGCGACCGCAACCAGAGCCTTGGCCTCTTTGTGGGCCGCAAGCTCGTGGAAGAAGCCGATGCGGAAACTGTACTGCATGGCCTGAAAGTGCTGAAATCATGCTATCCTGGCGCGCATTTTCTGCCATTCTTTGAAGGCATGCTGGCCCTGCGCGCGGAAGACTTCAACACTGCCCGCAGCGCCTTTGCCGCAGCCGTGCCCCTGCAACCGGACGCCGATTCTCAGGCCCTGGCCTCCTTTTACCTTGGCTATACAGATACCCTTGAATGCCGCTGGCAGGAGGCGCTGCCCGCGCTGGCAGCCGCTGCCAAGCTCTGCCCGGACATGAAGGAATACGGCAATCTGCTTGGTGTGGCCCACTTCAAAACTGGCGACTATGCCAAGGCGGCTGAGGCCTTTAAGGCTGTGCTGCGGGTGGACAAAGGCTCTGCAATGGACCTCGCCAACCTCGGCCTGTGTGAAAAATTCATGGGCAATGCCGAACAGGCCCGCGAATATCTAAGCGCCGCGCTGGAGCTTGACGCCAGCCTGGATTTTGCCCGCAACCATCTGGCGGAGCTGGAAGGATCGGCTAACTGAACTGGCTCCATCCCCCAACCGGGAATTGGCTTGCCTGTCAGGCCTGATGGCGCAAATACGATTTTGCCGCGCTGAATGCGTCAGCGCCGGGGTTTTGATGCTACCGTGCAGGAGTACGGACGCGCAAAATCCCGGCGCTTGTTTTTCAAAAGCAGCAAATCATTTACCAGGACGCTGCCAACACCCCACTGATATTCTTGATAAAATACATATTTTGCCTCAACATGGCTCTGAGGGTATAAGAATACGCGCTTCACGCAGTAGGATTGCGGCTGCCTGCCTGTTGCGTAAAAGCGAGTGCACGGCAACTGTGCGGTGAAACAGGAGAAATATAGTGAGCTTTGCAGTCAAGGAAATTTTTTATACGTTGCAGGGGGAAGGGTTCCACGCAGGCCGCCCCGCAGTTTTCTGCCGTTTTTCCGGCTGCAACCTGTGGTCAGGACGAGAAGAAGATCGCAAATTTGCCAAATGCCCATTTTGCGATACAGACTTTCTCGGGGCCGAGAAATCGGGCGGAGAATTCAAAAACGCCGCTACGCTGGCCCAGGCGATCTGCTCTTTTTTCCCCAGCTATACGCATCCGGGCTATCGGCCTTACGTGGTCTTTACAGGGGGGGAACCTGCCCTGCAACTTACCGAAGAATTGTTGCAGGAATTGGGCCGCTGCGGTGTGGAGACGGGAATAGAAACCAACGGGACGCTCGCCCTGCCCAAAGGCTTGGACTGGGTTACTGTCAGCCCAAAGGCGGGAACAAAACTGGTTGTTACATCCGGGAGCGAGCTAAAGCTTGTCTGGCCTCAAGAGGGCATCTCCGTACAGGATTTTGAGCAACTGGATTTCAAACATTTTTTTCTGCAACCGCGCGACTATGCAGGTCAGTCACAGGCAACAGAAAATGCTGTCAGAATCTGCCAGGATCGCCCGTTGTGGAAGCTCAGCCTTCAGACACACAAGTTTATCGGGATTTCGTAGGAGAACATATGGATATTTACGTTACTTTGACCTTTGACGCAGCGCACCGGTTGCCCGCTGTTCCGGCAGGCCACAAATGCGGCAATCTGCATGGGCATACTTTTGTTGTTGAAGTTTATGTGCAGGGCGAAGTGTCTGAAACCAATGGCTGGGTTGTTGATTTTGGCGACATTAAATCGATTGCGAAGTCGTATGTTGACCATCTGGATCACACGTATCTGAATGATATTGAAGGGCTTGAAAATCCCACCAGCGAAAATATCGCCATCTGGCTCTGGGGCAAGCTGAATTCCCAGATCAAGGGGCTTTCAAAAATCGTGGTTAAGGAGAGCCCCACCTCTGGCGCCGTGTACACCGGGAAGTAAGGAAAGTTGGGGAAAAGATAGCAACGGACACATATGAGGGGTTGGGTGAGCCTGTCAGGCTGATTTACGCAAACCAAGCTTTCACGCACTGAACGCGTCAGCGCCCCACAGGCGTCCTAAACTCCGCCAGAGGACGGAATCCTGTGCCCACAGGGCAGAAAATTTCAGAAATTTCAGTTAGCCGCCCGCCCCGCAAGCCCCCCAACCGTCCCCTCTAATTCCAGAAAACCCTTGTCATAACCTCGCACTTCCCCAGCATGCCGGGTTCAAACTGCTTGCCCTCGCCATCGCTGATGGTTATGCGCACAGGCACGTAAACTTCCGGGCGGGCCGCAGTTTCCCTGGCATCCTTGTTGTCCGCGATGGCATTGGGCGGCAGGGGCTGGGGGTCGAGCCTGTCATAGACGCGCCCTTCAAGCTTGGTGTCGTTTTTCAGGGTTATGGCGCATTTCTGGCCCGGCTTGAGGGCATTGGCGGCATCCTGCGTAAAAAAGGCCAACAGCCAGAAGGATTTTTGCGCTTCCTTGCCCTCGGGCAGCAGCAGGACCACGGGTTCGCCGCGTTGCACAGACTGCCCCGGCATGGCAATACCGCGCAGAATGCGCCCATCTTGCGGGGCGTAGAGATTGCCGTCCACAGCATTTTGCGGCACGGCATTCATGGCAGCGCCCAGGGCGCCTGCCACGTACTTGGGCGTATAGCGGTTGCTTGAGGCCAACTGTTTGTAACGCAGCGCTTCCGCGCGCACTCGGGCAAGCTCCTGATCGATTGCAGCGCGCACAAGGCTGACCTGTTCAAATTCCACAATGGCCCGCTCCTTGGCAAGGCGGGTCTGAGCTTCCGCCTGCTTGACGGCTGCGTAGCGCGCGCTGCCCACGGCGCGTTCACCGCCCTGGCTATCAAGTGTGCGCAAGGCCAGTTGGGCGCGCACATGCTCTGCCACGCGTTCTTCGCGCGCTTTCTGTTTGAGGTCTTCATCGTGCCGCGCCAGTGCGATACGGCGCACCATCTCCTGTTCGGAATCCTGCGCCTGCTTGAGACGCGCTGTCGTTTCTTCAATGCTCGGCGGGCCAGCCATAACGCGCAGAGCGGCAGCTTCGCGCCCGGCCTCGCCCACACGGCCAGCGTATGCTTTGGCGTCCAGCCGGGCCAGCACCTGCCCTTTTTTGACGCGGTCGCCCTCGCGAACAGCTACGGATTCAACTTTGGCGGGGAATTCGGACGAAACCGCGTACACCATGCCATCGAGCATGGCCCAGGTGCTTGTTACGCGGCCAGATTCAATCCACCACCACCCGGCGGCAACCAGACAGCCCATCACCCACAGGGGCAGCAGGCGCAAAAACATACGGCCGTGCTTTTTCAGTCTTGGTTCGGGCATTTGCAAGTATATTGGTTCGGGCATGTCGTGTCCTGTGGGGTTGGAGCATTTTCATGACATTATCATAAAAACATGCAGATACCGTACCACATTGCCTGCAATGCTCTTTACAAGCCGCTCGCAGACGCTTACAAAAGCTGCATTCACGGAGAAGCGGCTTTTTGCCGTCAAATCTCCGCCAGGGGAGTCGACACATATCATGGTCTTATCGCGAATCTGCGCCCTGCTTTGCCTGGGCTGTCTGCTTGCTGGCTGCGGTACCACCCGCCCTGTAGTTGTGGTGGAAAAAGACGAATTCATGAAAATGGCGCATAACATGCCCAAGGAACTCCAGGCCCGTGACCTGCTGGACAAGGACGGCTCCTACACGGCCCCCATGTCTTTCAAGGGCTTGAAAGACTACGGCGACATACTTTTCACCCGCCTTTCGCCCTCATTTATGCTGCAAAATGATACGGCGCACGATGTGTATCTTGGCGAAACATTTTCCGCCACCATCCTGCCCGACAGCCGCGTGCAGCGTTTCCCCAACGGTTTCAGCATCAATCATGCCACGCAGAAGCTTAAAGTCAATATGGTCGGCATTGCGGACTGGAACGGGGACGGACAGGATGAATGGATAGTTTCCTGCTTTGTGGAACCCAAGAGGGGTGGGCGCACCCGCATTTATTATGTGCTGGTCCCGCCGCCGCTCAATGATCAGGAAAAACTCAAAGGCACCGTTGCTGCGGTATACGAGTGCTTTGGCCTTTCCTGCACGCTGTATGTGCGCGACAGCAAGGTTATTCAGCGCGATGCCGCCGATCCGCTCTTGCCGCCTACAGAAGTGCATGACGTGGTGCCCGGCTTGCAGCCTGTCACCACCCCGCCCAACAAGGCCAAGCAAAAGAGCGGCGAAGGTCTGGAAGAGCGCAGCCTGTAGGCCACACACTCGCCAACCACTGTAGTATAAAAAACAAAGGCTGTCGGTTCACACAGAACTGGCAGCCTTTTTTGCGTCCGAGCGCAAGCAGCATCGTCCAGCCCTTCACCTGAATTTGCACAGTAACATGAATGCGCTGGGGTCAACTGCCTGTCCCGAGTCCCCCCCCCCCGAATTTGCCGCGTCTTACGCATTCTTGCCTGACCTCGCGCGAGGATAACGATCTGCAAAAACGGAACTGCGTGCGCAAGGGAGCCACTGTTGGGCAGCCCGCCGCAACCGCACAAATCGCCTGCCTACACGGCACGATTATGACGCTGCCTCACCCAACGAAGGCAGCCTCTGCCGCTCAAAAGAACGCCAAGGGCTGCCGCACAATAAAGAACCCCGCCGGGGCAGGGGTTCGGTTCGCAAGAACCTGCTTCCCTGCCCCGGCGGGGCAAAACATTTCAAGCTAAGCTAAAGCTTATTTGAAAGCCTTTTCAAAGTTGGGCACGACCTGCTTTTTGCGGCTCATCACGCCGGGCAGCCACACGGATTCGCCTTCGGCCTTCACGCCAAAAGCTTTTTCCACCACGGAAGGATCGTCAGAAACGATCAGCATTTCAGAGCCTTCCTTCATGATGTCGGTGAGCAGCAGGAACACGCTGTGACGGCCTTCGCCCTTCACGCGGGCGATTTCGGCCTGAAGGCCAGCCTTGACGGGTTCCAGGATGGAAAGGTCGACCACTTCGAGCTGGCCGATGCCAACTTTCTTACCGCCCATGTCGAAGTCCTTGTAGTCACGGAAGACCAGGTCCTTCATGGAGGTGCCTTCAACGGCGCTCTTGACCTTGAACATTTCCATGCCCAGAGCCATCACGTCGCTCACGCCCGCGATCTTGGCCAGTTCTTCAACGGCCTTCTTGTCGGCGGGGGTGCAGGTGGGGGACTTGAAGATAACGGTATCGGAGAGGATGGCGCACAGCATGCCGCCAGCGATGCCCTTGGAAATTTCCACGCCGTAGAAGTCAAACATGTTCTTCAGCACGGTGCAGGTGCAGCCCACGGGCCAGATCCAGGCTTCCAGGGGCGCGGAGGTGGTCACATCACCAAGCTTGTGGTGATCAGCGATACCGAGCACACAGGCGGAATCCATTCCCTTGGGGGCCTGAGCCAGATCGGAATAGTCCACCAAGTACAGATTCTTGCCAGCCACGTCGGCAACAACCTGGGGAGCGGTGAGACCGAACTTCTTGAGCACGAATTCGGTTTCAGGAGTGGGCGCGCCCTGAGCGGCAGGGGTAACGTCCAGACCGCGCTTGCTGTACAGGTCGGCGGCGGCAATGGCAGAAATGATGCTGTCGGTATCAGGATTCATGTGACCAATAACTAATGCGGACATGACAGTCTCTCCTTCCGGTATTGTTCGGGTATGCGGTTCAGTGCGACCGCTTTGTTCTCTTTAGCACAAAGTCCTGTCCATGCCAAGGTCTTCGCACAAAAAAACCCGAAACAGATTAGTGGACACTCTACCCCACAAAACACATCTATCTGAAAATAAACAATATTTTTAACTTAGTGATTTTTTTATTTTTTCGTCGCCTTGGGATGGGCCTTGTCATAGGCTTCCATCAAATGCTCAAGGCTTACCTGCGTGTAGCGCTGTGTGGTGGTCAATCTGCGGTGCCCCAGCAGCTCCTGCACACTGCGCAGGTCGGCCCCTGCCGAAAGCAGGTGCGTGGCAAACGAATGGCGCAGGCTGTGCGGCGACACTGTAAAGTCCAGCCCGGCCCGGCGGCACAGGCGCTCCACAATGCGCGCGGCCTCCCTGCGGTTCAGGCGCGAACCGCGCGAACCCACAAACAGGGCCTGCTCTTCGGGCAGGGCCAGGAGCGGACGCTCGTCAAGCCATGCCCTGAGGCTCTCGCACGATGTGTCGGAAAGCGGTGCAAGCCGTTCCCGCGAGCCTTTGCCCATAACGCGCAACACGCGCGATGAAAGCTGCACATCATCAATATTGAGGCCAAGCGCCTCTGAAATTCGCAGGCCAGAACCGTAGAGCAGTTCCGCCAAGGCAAGATCGCGACACAGCAGGCGCGCGGATTCGGCGCTCTCTGCTCCGGCCTGCCCATGCTCCGCATCCAGCAAGGCAAAGGTTTCGTCCACATTCAGAGCGCGGGGGTGGCGTTTTTCCTGCCGGGGATTGCGCACCTGCGCGGCCACATTTTCTGTTACCACACCCTTGCGCTGTTGAAAACGAAAGAATGAACGCACAGCCGCCAGTTTTCTGGCCATGGAGCTTTTGGCCTCGCCCTGACGGAACAGCCAGGCCAGATAGGCCTGCACGTGACGCCGGGTGACGGTTTCGGGCCTTCCGAGGTCAGCATCCTGCCCGCGCAGAAATTCGATGAGTTGCGCAAGGTCGCTGCCGTAGGCTTTGAGAGTGGCGGGCGAAGCGCCCTTCTGCACTTCCATCCAGGCCAGAAAGGCATCAACAAAGAGCTTTGTCCGGTCGGGGCCGGGTTTGCGTTGCCCGCCAGCGGCCTGTTCCTGCGTGTTTGGCGTGGCTGCCTCGGTCAACGAGCCTTGCGTTTGCTTGCCCGCAGTTTTTTTGCGCGCTGTCGTTTTGGCAGCAGCACCGCTCCCGGCCTTTGGGCTGGCGGGCGCGCCGACCGGGCCTTTTTGCCCGCCCTGTGCCCTGCTCATGCCGTCACCTCATAGCGCGCGCCGGGCAAACGGCGCACCTTGCCCAGCATCTCAAGCCCCACAAGAGCGGCATTGGCCGCCGCAGCGCTCAGCCCTGCGGCATCAGCCAGAACATCTGCATGGGTGGGGCCGTGCTGGCGCAGATACGCAAGCAGGCCAGCGTTGCCATCAGCGGCAGCGACGTTTTCCGCAGCTGCGCGCTCGCCCGCGTTGAGGGGCTGCACGGTGCCCGCCTTGCTGCTGGCATCATCTATAATGGATACGTTTTCGCTGGCATGCTCCCCGGTTGGGGCATCCTGCCCATTGGCCTTGGCCCTGCCGGGTTTCCCCGCCGTCGCGTCCCGGCCTGCGGCACTGGATTCTGATGCCTTTAGCGCGCCTTCCGCCTTGGATGATTCCGGCGCGGGCACATCCTCCAGCAGGCCTTCCTCTTCACCGGGGACACTGCCCTCGCTGATGCCAAAGGGCCGCAACTGCTCCGCCAGATCGCGCAACACATCCTCGGCGCTGAATACGGCATGCGCGCCCTGACGCACCAAATCCTGACATCCAAGGCAATGGGCATCCAGTGCAGGCCCGGGCACGGCGTACACTTCGCGGTTTTGCTCCAGCGCCAGCTGCGCCGTGATAAGGCTGCCCGAACGCTGGGCGGCCTCCACCACCAGCACGCCCAGCGAAAGCCCGCTGATGATGCGGTTGCGGATGGGGAAATTGCCCGCATGTGGCAACGTACCGGGCGCAAATTCAGAGATCAGCAGGCCCCGGCGCTCCATTTCTTCAAAAACAGTCATGTTGCCAATAGGATAGAGCATATCAATACCCGTTCCCAATACGCCGATGCTGCGCCCAATGCGCGCAAGGGCGGCCTCATGGGCAACCCTGTCTATGCCCAGCGCCATGCCGGAAATAATGGCAATGCCGCAGGCCGAAAGGCAGCGCGCCATGTATTCGGCCACAGACCTGCCATGTTTGGTGGCCTTGCGCGAGCCAACCACCGCAAAGCCCGGCGATTGCAGCAGGGAAAGATCACCCCGGCAATAGAGCAGCAGGGGCGCGTCAATAACCGGGCGCAGCAGCACAGGATATTCAGGGTCTGTCCACAGAACTATGGACGCGGCAAGATCGCGGGCGCGATCCCATTCTTCCCTGGCAGTGACACGCCACGAACCCGTAGCCAGTTCGGCAGCCTGCCCCTTGTTGACGCCCGCCTCATGCCAGAGTTCGCGCGCCTGCACGGCGGCGTAGGCCGAGCCAAAGTGCCGCGCCAGACGTGCGGCAGAACGCGCGCCCAGCCCACGACAATGCCGCAGGGCAAGGCTGGCCCAGTATTCCTTGCGGGCGGCCTCGTCCATTACAGCCAGAGTTTTACACGGCTGGCTCATGCCGCCACCGCTGTATGGCCCAAGGCCGCTGCAAAACCCATTTTACCGGGCCAGACCTCGCGACCGGGCAAGCCCCGCCGCTTCAGAGTTGGGAAACTGCGACAGCAGCTTTTTGTAGGCCTGTGCGGCGCCTTCCTTGTCACCCATACGGCTCAAGGTCATGCCGGTTTTCAGCAGGGCATCGGCGTTTTTATGATGGCGCGGCCACTGGCTGTTGACCTTTTCAAACTGCGCCAGCGCATCCTTGTATTTCCCCTGGGCGTAGTAGCCCTCGCCAATCCAGTATTCCGCATTGGCGGCAAAGCGGCCCTGAGGATATTCCTGCAAAAAGGTCTGAAAGCGGCCAATGCTGTCTGCGGCCCGGCCAGACATGGCAGGCTGCAAGGCAGCCTTGTATGCGGCCTCCTCGCCCTTGCCGCTCTTGGGCAAGGCTGCGGGCTGGGCTTGCGCCGTAACAGCAGGCGTGGCGGCAGCGCTTGCCGCCGGAGCAGGTGTTGGGGCAGGAGCAGATGCAGGTGCGGCAGCGGCTTTGGCAGCCTTGCCCTTTGCGCCGTTCTTGGCGGCGGCATCACCAGGCAGGGGCGGCAGGCCCAACCCCGGATGCTCGGGCGGCAGAGCAAGATCAGAGACCGGCACGGAAGGCACGGGAACATCAGGATTGCCCCCGGCTGCGGCAACGGGCGGCAGCATGGGCTGAACCGCCCCTTTCCCGGCAGCGGATGCCGCAGGAGGAGACGCCGACTCGGGCGGCAGAGCGAAAGACGCAGTGGATGAAGCAGACGCAGAACCCGTCGCGCCCTTGGCGGCGGCTTGCGGCTTTTCTGCTGGGCTTTGCGGAGCAGTAGTCTTTGCCGCAGGAGTTTTGGGCATTGCCTCGGCTTCGACCTTGGCTGCCTCACGCGGGGTGGCAGCGGGAATGGGCCTGATTGTGGCGGCAGGATCAATGGCGCGGGCGTTGGGCGTTGCGGAATTTGTCGATGCCGTATTCGCAGGATTCACTGGGGGCTGGCTTGCGGGATGCTCGGAGCTAGTTGCAACCGGGCCGTGCGCGGTAAGCTGGGCGCTTTCCGGCTGGGCAGACGCAACCACGGCGCTTTTATGGGGCTGCGGCGGAATAATGGGCACCACTGTCATGCCGGTTTTTTGTCCGCCACGGGTGCGCACTTCGTAAACCCTGTTATTGAGCTGGGCAACCTGAGTATCAAGTGTGTTTACGCTATGCTCCAGCGTGCGCAACCGCTGGTCGGTCTCGCGCAGCAGCTTCTGGTTGGTTTCGCTGGTCGATTCCACCTGACGCATTTTGTCAGAAGAAGCGCACCCGGCAACCAGCGCAACGCAGGCCAACGGCACAACAATCAGTGTTTTCATCCCGGTCTCCAGCACAAGAGCATTCTTGCGTTGAAATATCGCTCAATGCATCAAAAGCCCGCAACAGACGCCCATCAAAAAAAATTCGGCCCTGCCTTGCCGCTTGCCCGGCTGCTATAGCTGCCAGAACTGCAAACGCACAAGCCCATCAACCTGCCAACCTTTCTTGTGCCTCAACCCCGGCCATATTTCAAGAACTCTTGCAGCGGCAGCGTTTTTCAGGCAAGAACAGGCTTGCTCACGCTCGTACAGCATAACAGATAAGGACAACCGAAGCGTCGCAACATCCATAGGGCTGTTTCACGGCCTGTTGATGTGCCTTGCTCCCCGGTTGCAAAACGGGATTTTGCCTTCATCCGCACGTACACAGGGGATTACCCGAAACACGGCAGGCGAAGGACGGCAATAATCCGCATGAACAGTTCCTATCCGGCATCAAGCCAGACCGGAGGCGAAGCCAGATGAATTTTTTCCAGGAAATGGCAGCGGCCCTGACAACTTGGATGGACGCGTTGCGGCATCTTGGACAGTCCTTTCCCATGGCGCGCATGGGCCTTGACGCCCTGAGCATTGCCCTGCCGCTCGCGGCCCTGCTGGCCTTTGCGGGCCTGGGTTTCATGTCTGCCGCCGCACGGGCGCTGGCAGTTACGCGCAAGCGCGCTTCTTATGAAAAGTGCGCGCGCCAGCTGGCCTTGCTCTCATTGCTGCTTGGCTGGACGCTGCTCATCTGTGGCAGGGTCTGGCTTTTCTTTACGCAAAGCTCCTATACGCCCGACTCCATCTCCGACTTCATGGTTGAAATGAGCTGGATCATGCTCGGGCTGGCCGTGCTTATCAACAGCATGTATTTCGCCTTGTGGAAATTCTTGCTTAAGCTGCCCATGCTGCATGTGGGCATGGGCGTGGTCAGCGGCATTCAGGGCATCATCGCCACCGTGGCGTCCCTAGCTGCGGCCCGCCTGATCACGGCGCTGGCCCGCCCCGATGCGGACATGCTGACCCTGGGGCATATTTATGTTCCCGGTTTTGGCACACCCTTCTGGTGCGCCCTTTTCTGGTCGCTGCCCCTGATGCTGGCCGTGGCTGGCGGCATGGGCGCTTTCTGGCTTGTGCTGCGCCGCAAATATGACGACTTTGGCCGCGACCACTACAATACCATGCTCCCCTGGTGCGCCACATGGGCGCGCAACGCCTGGGCTGTTTTCTGGGTTGTTCTGCTGGCATCCTCGGTGTTTGACGTTCAGAACGCCTGGCAAAACGACACCTTTACCGCCACTGACGCCATTATGGAAAGCGCAGAGCTGCTGCTCTGGCTTGTTCCGGCCCTGCTCTGGACATTCGTGGCCCGCAGCGCCACCCCCATGCGCCACAAGATCACCTTGCTGGCTGCACTTGTGTTGGCGGTTGCCATCATGCTGCCCTTCTACCTCAACATGACGGAAATCACCTTGCCCCCGTCCATGGCCGATATTGTGCAATAAGGGCAGATTGCCGCATGGATATGACGTAAAAACCCCGCCTCCACGGCGGGGTTTTTCGTATGCGCGCTACTGGCAAAAAAGGGCGTGGTGCGCAAAGGATTTTTCAGCAATATCAGTGTATTATTTTTTGCCGTACTGCCTGCGCCATTCATCCAGAAACAGCAGGGCAGCCTCGGTTTCCGTCAATACGCCGCTACGGGCGCGCAAGGCATTGATGACATCGTCAAATCCGGCATTGGGGCCAAGGCCAAGCCCCTGCAACATCGCCGCCATGTCCCTGCGAATCTCTGGCGAAAGCACGGCCTCAACATCGGGCGGCATACCGCCGGAAGACTCCATTTCCAGCGGCCATGGGCCAAGGCGCTGCTCCACAAAACCAAGCAGGGCGGCCATGCGCTGCTCATACGTATGATCGCGCAGCACCCGCTCCCGTGCGCGGGCCGCAAAGGCATGGCGCTCGTCAGGATGGGCCAGAAAATACTCAATGCCCGCGTAAAATTCTTCCAGCGTGCCAAAGGTTGCCAGTTCATCCTGCGCGAACAGCTCGGGCATGAGCGCCCGCCTGTCCACAAGCTGAAAGGCCCCCATGCATGCCAGTTCAAAAGTGCGCGGATTGACAAAATCACCCTTGCTCACAAGCTCCGCAGTGCCAAGGCTCGAGTGCAGATTCAGGTTGACGCGCGTGGCATTGTAGATTTTGACGCTCTCATCCGCATCAATGCGCGCGCCGCCGCGCTGCACGTGGGGCGCAAGCAGGCTCTCGCCGTCCCAATCCGACCCCCAGATTTTAAAATCACGCCCCACAAGCTGACGAAAAGCCAGCCGACGGTTGGGGTAACCCGCGCCAAGAAAGCCGATATCGGCCCCGTATTCGCGCTTTTCCTGCTCGGTCAGTTCCAGAGGCTTGTGAAAATCCGGCTGGGCCGCCAGCGGCAGATACAGGGCGTTGCTTTGCCCGATGCCCGAGAGCATGGATAAAAAAGGCTCTTTCTGGATAACGGCAAAAACATCGTACAGTGGCGCGTAGGCCTTCCAGTAATCAAAAACCTCGTGGTCTTCCACAAACCACATGGCCGTGCGCACGCCCGACCTGTGCAAACGCTGCAACAGGCTGCGCCCTATGGGAGCCTGCGCCAGGGCCAGCACCAGATGCGGCTCCTGCGCCTGCACCTGCGCCCACACGGCCTGCGAAACCACCTGCAAAAAAGAATTTTCCAGTTGGGCAGTCTGCGTCGGGGCCAGTCCAAGGCCGCGCAGCCCGGTAAAGGCCGGATGCAGCAAGGGAGCCTCAAACACGCGCACGCTGTGCCCCAGCCCGCTGAGAGCGCTGGCACAGTAACGGCCGATGGGCAGCGAACCGCCGTACATGGGCAGCACCACAAGAATTCGCAGAGGAGCGACGGGCATCAGCAGTATCTCCCTGGCGGCAACATCCAGTCCGCATCGTTGTAAAGCCATTCGTCAAGATTCGGCGCTTGCGGGGCAAGGACGGCGCTTTCGTCCGTCATGGACAGATGCAGGCGCGCAGCCAGAAAATCGCGCACATACCCGCGTTCCCGTGCATGCGGGTCACTGCCCGCGAGCAGGTAAGGCAACGTGCCCAAGGCGTCCATGCCCGTGCGCCACAACTGCAAATCCGCTGGCAAGGGCGGCCACGATTCCGCCTGTGCGGCGGCAAAGGGCGCGCCCGATTTTAGGCGGGCAAGTACGGCGGCAACGGAACGCAAAAGTTCCACCTGCGCCAAGGGCCGGCCACAGGCCACATCGTAGGGGCAAGGGGCTGTTTCAAGGCACGGCCCGCAGGTGCGCGCCGTCTGCCACACATGATGGCCCTCGCCGTATGGCCCGGTTTCGTGCAGCCAGGCCGAAGAAAGGAAAAAACCAAGCACAGGCACGCCAAGGTGCGCGCCAAGGTGCATGATGCCCGTATCCGGCGTGATCAGCGCGTCCAGCTCGTCTACGGCGTCCACAAGGGAGGGCCAGTCTGTTTTGCCGCTGCAATCATCCACCCTGTCGAGCATCTTGCCGGGCAACTGCCGCATGAGCTGACGGGCAGCGGGCTGCTCCGCCCTTGAACCCAGCAACAGAATGCGCGGGCCGCCCAATGCCCCAAAGGCCGTGCGCACAACCTCGGCCAGCACGGGCACGGGCAACGAGCGGCGAGATTCCCGCCCTGCCAGCACCACGCCAAGCCCTCGCCCGCCGGGGGTCGCCACAGGGTTGACCCTGCGGGACTCAATAGGATCTGGTGCAAAATGCGCCCAAAAATCCACAAGGTTCATAGTTGCCAGCGCGCGCCGCTCACTGAGGCGGAAGCCAAGCCGCGCCCAGGGCGAGCGCGAAATTCCTCCGGCCTCGGGTCGATACCCCTGAACCTGCTCTGCCTCAAAAACTCGGCACAATGCCGCAGTAGTGCCGGAAAAATTGCAGTTGTACACGGCTTCAAAGGGCAAGCCCAGCCAACGGTCCAGCACAGCGGTGTTGCGCGCCAGCGCCTCTGCCTCGGGCCTGCCGTGCACCGACAGGGCGTGCAGCTCGGCAAAGGGATAGAGCACCCTGGCCAGCGGAACCAGACTGGCATCCACGGCGAGATGAACCTCGCCGCGCAAGGCCAGGCTCAACAACAGGCGCTTGGTCTGCACCAGATCGCCAAAGCGTGCCGCTTGTATGACCAAAAATTTGGGCATGTCGTTCCGTATGGTTGTTGCTGGCAGTAGTCAGTTAATGGCCGAAACATGCGTAAAACTGCCAATTGCCCACAATCTAAGGCAATCTGCCCACCGAGGCAAGCAATGTGGGGCGCAACAATTGAAGCTGCGCAAAGACGGCAACGCGCTGGCCCTTTGCAAAATATTTCGCGCTGCTGTATGCTCACCTTCAAGCTTCTTTCACCATCTGGATCACACATGCGCGCACAACAGCCCTCCGCCCCGCTCTACCCCATATTTATCTCGCTTTCGGGCATCCGCTGCCTGGTGGTCGGCCTTGGTCAGGTGGGGCAACGCAAACTTTCCGGCCTGCTGGCCTGCAATCCGGCATCCGTGCTGGTGCTCGACCTTGCCGGACCTGCACCGGAAGCAGCGGAACTGCTGCGCGACTCAAGGGTACGCTTTGAACGCCGCGCCTGCGAGGCTGCCGACCTCAATGGCTGCGGGCTGGTATTTGCCGCCACGGGCAGCGCTGCGGAAAACAGCCGCATTGCCGCCCTGTGCGCCGCTGCGGGTATTTTGTGCAACAGCGCGAGCAATCCGGATGAAGGCTGTTTTCAGGTGCCTGCCGTGGCCCGAAGCACCCCGCTTGCGGCGGCGCTTTCCACTGGCGGGGCAAGCCCCGCGCTGGCCCGCCGCTGGAAGGGCGAACTTGAGCACTGGCTTGAACCGCGTTCGCGCATGGCAACCCTGATGGGTCGGCTGCGGCCTCTGGTTCTTGCCTTGGGGCACGATACAGGGCAGAATACCGGATTGTTCCGCAAGCTGGCAGAATCACCTCTGCAACAGTGGCTGGAAGAACACGACCATGAAAACTGTACGCGTTATTTGCAGGCGGCGCTTCCGCCCGCACTGCACGCCAATATAGCGGAGTTGCTCCATGATCTCCCCTGAATTTTCCACCGCCGTAACCCTGCTGCTCTATGGCTCCGCCAGTGTTGCAGGGCTTGCGGGCGTTGCCGCGCGCAGCGCCCTGTGGCGCAAGATAGGCTGTAGCGTGGCGCTGGCGGGCTTTGCCTGTCAGACGCTCATGCTCTTTCTGGGCTTTCACAAGGCCCTGCCCGGCGGCCTGAGCGCTGGCGCGTACTTTCAGCTCATGGCCTGGTTTGTGGTGCTCTGCGGCATTGCCGCCTGGGCCAAGCTGCGGCAGGAGATTCCGCTGGTATTCGCCACGCCGCTCGGGCTTATGCTCTTTGCCATGTCGGCCCCGTATCTGGCCTCAGTGGTGCAGGTTCCGCCCTCTCTCAACACCTCGTTTTACGCCCTGCACATCGGTTCGCTCTTTTTGAGCCTTGCCCTGCTGGCGCTGGCCTTTGCCGCCGGGGCGCTGTTTCTGTTCATGGAGGGGCGCATCAAGAGCAAGCTGACCATGAAGGGCTTTTGGCTCGACATGCCCGCCCTCTCCATGCTTGATAAAATCAACGCCATCACGACCATGATCGGCTTTCCCATGTACACTCTGGGCATCGTTTCCGGGCTTATCTGGGCCAAGCCGGTATTTGGCGGCACGGTGACGGGCGACCCCAAGGAAGTTATCAGCATTGTGATCTGGCTGTTCTACTCCGTGCTTTTCCACAACCGCCTCACCAAGGGCTGGAAGGGCCGCAAGCCTGCGCAACTGGCTGTTTTTGTATTTATTCTCTGCCTCTTTTCAATCATTGTGGTGAATACCTTCATGGAAACACACCACGCATTCATCCGGCGCTGACCGGGCTATCATCATGGACTGTGATATCTTTCTTGTCGGCCTGAATCATCGCACTGCCAGCGTGGACGTGCGCGAACGCTTTGCCCTGGTCAACCACTGCGATGAAGAGCATTGGGCCGTGCCGTGTGTTGGCGCGGTGAGCGAAAGTGTGATCCTTTCCACCTGCAACCGCGTGGAGCTGCTGGCCGCCGGCAACGGCGACGTGGCCGGACAGGTGCTTGAAAACTGGGCCGTTGCGCGTGGCGCAAAGCCCGAGGAGCTCAAGCCCTACGTCTACGTGCACAAAAATCTGGAAGCGGTGCGCCATCTGTTTTCTGTGGCGTCCAGCCTTGATTCCATGGTGCTGGGCGAACCGCAGATTCTGGGCCAGCTCAAAACCGCCTACCGCAAGGCCGTCAAATGCCACGCCACGGGCGTCATACTTAACAGGCTGGTGCACAAGGCTTTTTCCGTAGCAAAAAGGGTACGCACAGAAACTGCGGTGGCCTCCAGCGCGGTTTCCATCAGCTATGCCGCCGTGGAACTTGCCAAACGCATTTTTGGCGACATGAAGACCCACAAGGCCATGCTGGTGGGCGCGGGTGAAATGGCCGAACTTGCCGCCATGCACCTTTTGCAGTCGGGCATTGATGAAATTCTGGTTGCCAACCGCACTCTTGAACGCGGGCAGGAGCTGGCAAAGCAGTTCAAAGGCCGGGCTATCCCCTTTGAAGACATGGCAGAGCACCTGACCGAGGTGGACATCATCATCACCTCCACCGGCTCGCAGGAACCCATCATCCGCGCGCGCGACATTCGCGCCGTGCTCAAGGCCCGCAAAAACAGGCCCATGTTCTTTATCGACATTGCCGTGCCGCGCGACATCGACCCGGACGTCAACGGCCTCGACAACGTCTATCTGTACGACATTGACGATCTCAAGGAAGTGGTGGAAGAAAACCTCGCCACCCGCCGTGACGAAGCCGCCAAGGCCGCCGATATCGTCAATGAGGAAGTGCTGCTGTTCTCCCGCTGGCTTTCAAGCCTCGACGTGCAGCCCACCATCGTTGACCTCATCCAGCGCGGCGAACGCATGGGGCAGGAAGAACTGGCCAAGACCCTCAAAAGGCTCGGCCCGGTAAACGATGAAACCCGCGATGCCCTTGAGGCTCTGGTGGGTGCGCTGGTGCGCAAGCTCAACCATGATCCCATCATGTTTCTCAAGCGCGGCAGCATGTCCCAGGAGGGCAACGGCCCGCGCATCAGCATTGCGCGCCGTATTTTCAATCTGGATAAAACTGGCTGCCCTTATTCGGAGGAACACTGATGCGCTGGTACGGAATTGACGACATTACAGAAGAAGATACCGCAAAACTGAGTGCCACCCTCACCGAGATGGAGCTTACCTCGGGTATGGACGGCCTATTCTGGCTGCCCGTTCCCGCCGACATGCTCTCGCCTGTGCAGCAGGAGCATGAAGAAAGCTGCGGCCCCCACGTTATGGGCCTTGAAATTGAAGAAAATTTTGTGCGCCTTGAACTGCTGGTGCGCGCGCGTGGCCGCATGCGCTGCGAATGTGTGCACTATGCCTCGCCCGAACTGCGCGACCGCATGATCGTATGGCTTGAGAACCTGCTGGTTGAACTGGGCATCAATCCGGCCTAGGCGCTGTTTTTCGACATGGCTTTTTGGGGGCGGCGCCTGCTGCTCCCAAAAGTCCTTTCAACGCTAGTTATTCCAGCCTCGCAGGCTCAAATCTCTCAGGGCCGATCTTCTGCCCATACATCCTTGCCGCAGGCATGCCATGATCAAATCTGCGCCTACGCTGCAAAACATCCCGCCCGCTACGGCCCGTCTTTGCCTTGAGGTGGAGCGCTTCTGCCTGACGCAGCTTGGGCTTGCAAAAGGTTCGCGGCTGTTGCTGGCCCTCTCTGGCGGAGCCGATTCCACGGCGCTGGCCTTTGTACTACGCCTGCTGGCCCCACGGCTGGGGCTGAGCGTCCACGCCTTGAGCGTTGACCACGGCTTGCGGAAAGAATCTGCGCAAGACGCTGTATTTACACTCCAGTTATGCAATATTCTGAACATCCCCTGCACAGTGCGGCAAGCCGATGTGCGCAAGCTTGCCGAAAACAGCGGCTTTGGCATTGAAGATGCCGCCCGGCGCTTGCGCTATGCCCTGCTTGAGCAGGAACGCGTTGCCGTGAGGGCCGACTTTATCGCCCTGGGGCACCACGCAGGCGATGTGAGCGAGGACGTATTGCTGCGCCTCACGCGCGGCACAGGCTGGCCCGCCCTTGGCGGCATGGCCGCCCGCGATGACGAGCGCCATCTGCTCCGCCCGCTGCTGGCAACGGACGCGCAATCGCTGAGAGCTTTGCTGGTCGAATGCGGCATTGACTGGCGCGAGGATGCCAGCAACCAGAGCCGCCAATACAAGCGCAACAGGCTGCGGCTGGATGTGCTGCCCCTGCTGCGCGAAGAGAACCCATCCCTTGACCGCACCCTGCACGATCTCTGGCAAATGGCGCGCATGGATGAGGATTACTGGAATACCGCGTTGGATGCGGCTCTGGCTGAGCATCCGTGGATTGTGGGGGGGAGTGAAGCGGAGCTTTCAGCAAAGAAAAATATTGCTGAAGGCCCCAGCCTGACATTGCCCGCAAAGTTGCTGGCAAGTCTGCACCCTGCGGCCCGCTTGCGCCTGTATGTGCGGGCTGTGCGTTTTTTGTGCCGCCCTGCGGTGGGGTGTGGTGGTGAGGATTCTGACAGCTCGGGGCAGATTCACGGTCAGGCAAGGGCACGCACCCTGCTGGCTTTGGATGATGCCCTTGCCAAGGGGCGGGGGAATACGCGGTTTCAGTTGCCCGGCGGGTTGGAAGCGTATTTGAAAGGTGGGAGTGTTGTTTTTCGCCGCTGCGCGGCTGGCAGATAACTGGATTTTGCCGCCTTCGGGCACGGGGTTTCGCCCTCTGGCCACAATGATTTGGTTTGCTGCCCTGCGGGCACTTGGTTTCGCCTTTCGGCGAAGGTTATGCGCCTCCCCGGCGCGGGGCAAAGGGGGCCTGTTAGGGGCTGCGCCCCCTTCATCCTGATGCCAAATCCCGTTTTACGGGCTTTGGGCCGCCATCGGCGTCTACGCCGCCGGGCGGTAAGGCACGAAAATCTGTCGCTTACGGCGCGGCAAAGCCGCGACCTACTCCTGATTTCCGGTCGTGTTGACGTTGCCAACACTCCGTCGGGGCTGCGCCCCTTTTGCCCCCTTGCATCCCCCCCCGAAGCGCCCCCAAGAAAACTTTCAACTTACGCAAAACGGCGAGGGCACGCGGCTTACGCTGCGGGAGCTTCCTTCCCTCGCTCCGCTCGCTCAGGCGATCTCCCTCTGCGCCGCGTAAATGCCAGAGTACGCTTTCGCTTCGAGCGGAAGTCCGCTTCAGCCAAATACCTTTGATACAGTTAGTACTTTAGGTAATTGCTTCGCTGCCATTTCTGTCGCTTCAGGACTTTTCATCATTGCGAGGCGTTCAAAAAACTCCAAATTGCAATACTAGGCATAACCTTTTGCTACTTTGCCTGCACTAATGTTGAATTCAATTCGCTCATAAGTGGGCCGACAACTTCCGTATTAATAAAATTTCGCCATCAGGAGCTGGTCGCGGAGTCGCCTTCCTTATACTCGCCGGAGCGAAAGCGGAGGCGATGGCTGGTGTTGGGCTAATTTGCAAAATACGCGTTTTGCGGGCTGAAAAGAAAGCGCCGGGATTTTGAGCGCAGCGTACTCAAGTACGTGAGCATCAAAATCCCGGCGCTGACGCATTCAAGCCACAAAAGTCGGGTTTGCGTAAATCAGCCTGACAGGCTCACCCCAAACCGCAAGGCAACCATTTGCATGGAGGGGTTCATTCCTGGCGCAAGATGGATTTTGTTCTCAGGCAAGGAAGACAAGGCGGCTTTGAGGGAGTGTGCTTTTGGCACTCGACCGAAAAAGCCGCCGCAGTCTGACGCAGCCTGAGGACAAAAGACGCTTGCGCCCTAGTGGGCGGAGCCCCAATCACGCCCCTGCCCCCAATCCACAACCAGCGGCACAGACAAAGCCACGCCGCCCGGCATAACCCCGCCCATAAGCGCCGCCACCCGTTCACCCGCAGCAGCCGCAGCCTCCGTGGGTACTTCCAGCAAAAGCTCGTCATGCACCTGCAAAAGCAACCGGGCATCCAGACGCTTCAACTCCGCATCATGGGCCACAGCCAGCATGGCAAGCTTGATGATATCCGCCGCTGACCCCTGAATCACGGTATTGATAGCCTGTCGCCGCGCCAGCGCGTAGTTCTGCCCGTTGGCGGAATGGATATCGGGCAACAAGCGCCGCCGACCACCAAGGGTGGTCACATAGCCCTGCCGCTTGGCAACAGCCTCCACCTCTTCATAAAACTGCTTCAGGCCTGTAAGCCGCTCAAAATAGCGGGCAATGAATTCCTTGGCCTCGTTGGTCGTGATTTTCAGTTCCTGAGCCAGCTTTTGCGCGCCCATGCCGTAAATAAGACCAAAGTTGATGGTCTTGGCGTTGCGCCGCTGGTCGGGGCTGACCTCGCTGGACGGCAGATCATACACCAGCGCAGCCGTGCGGGCGTGGATGTCCTCGCCGTTGCGGAAGGCCTCAATCAGGGCAGTATCCTGTGACATGTGGGCCAGTACGCGCAGTTCAACCTGCGAATAGTCGGCGGAAACAAGGGCATGATCGGGCCCGGCGATAAAGCACGAGCGCATGCGCTTGCCCAGCGGCCCGCGCACGGGGATGTTCTGAAGATTGGGATTGCTGGACGAAAGCCGCCCCGTGGCCGTGGCCTTCTGGTTAAAGGTCGTATGGATGCGCCCGCGCGGGTCCACAAGACGCGGCAGGGGGTCCAGATAGGTGGAGCGCATTTTTTCCAGTTTGCGGAACTGGAGGATGCTCTCCACCACGGGATGCTGCCCGGCTAGTTTTTCCAGCGTTTCCTGATTGGTGGATGCCTGCCCGCCACGGGTTTTGCGCGGCGAGGGCAGCTTGAGCGTGTTGAACAATACCTCGCCAAGCTGCTGGGCCGAGCGGATGTTGAACGTGGTTCCCGCTGCGGTAAAAACCTCCTGCGTGAGCCTGTCGATCTCGCCCTGCACATCTGAAAGAAAGGACTGAAAGGCCGCTGCGTCAATGGCGACCCCGCGCGCCTCCATCTGGGCCAGCACGGGCGTGAGCGGCAGTTCAAGCGTGCGATACAGCTCGAGCAGGCCGTCAGCCTCCAGCCGTTGCTCCATGGAAGCGGCCATGCGCTGGGCCATGCTGGCAGGGCCATTGCCGCCCTGCCCTTCGCGCAGGGGTATGCCCCAGCGCACAGCCAGACGGGGCCAGCCATAATCGCTTTCCTCGGGATTAATGAGGTAGGCGGCAAGGCCAAGATCAAAGAAGAACGGAGGATTGGCCTCGGACGGCAGCTTGCGCCAGCACGCGGCGGCAATCAGCTGGGCCTTGAGGTCAGACGTAACCAGCCTTTGCGCCCCGGCAAGCCACGTGCAGAGGTCTTCCACACTGCCGCCCCAGCGAAAATCATCACCGCCAGCCACCGCCACGTGGGGCGGCTTGCCCATACCACCGGGCCAGATGATTGCGGCCTCCAGCCCTGCGCAGGGGGGCAACTGCCCTACTTCGCTCAGCAGCGGAGCCTCGGGTTCATCGGCCACATCCAGCAGGCTCATCTGCGGGCCAGCCCCAGCTGCGGGGCGGGGCTTTGAAGAAGATTTTTCGGCGGCAGCCATCAGCGAACCCTGGGCAGCGGAGCGGGGAGCGCCAGCATCCGCACCAGTATTTGAGCCAGCATTTGATGCTGCCCCCTCAGATGTAATGACAGAAGGGGCCGGGAACGGAGACACTGCCGAACCTGTGGGGGCGCTGCGCTGCAAACGAGCCAGAGTTGCCATGTCGCGGCGCAGGGCGTGCAGTTCAAATTCGTCCGCCATGCTGGCGCACAGGGCTTCATTCAGCGGATTGACGGTCATGTCGTCAATGGTCAGCCCGGTGCACACATCCAGCGAAAGGGACGTGAGCTGCCGCCACAAAAACATATTTTCAAGGTGGTCACGCAGCTTGTCCTGAATCTTGGGCCCAAGCAGAGCAAAATGATCGCGTATGTCTTCAAGCGTCGGGCATATTTCAAAAATTTTCTGCGCCGTCTTGGGGCCAATGCCCGGTACGCCGGGGATATTATCGCTCGTGTCGCCCACAAGGGCCTGCACATCGGCCCACTGGTCGGGCCTGAGGCCGCTTTCTGCCGTAAAATCTGCGGCAGAAAGCAGCTTTTCTTCCTTGGATGCAGGGTCCCACATGTACACGTTGGGGCCGAGGCACTGCTTGAGGTCTTTATCGCCGCTCACAATAATCACGGGCCGCTGGGCGGAGAAACGCGCCGCCAGCGAGGCAATGCAGTCGTCAGCCTCGCAGCCGTCAGAAATCTCGACTGGAATGCCAAGAGCTTTGACCATGCGCACGATGGGATCCATCTGCCGCACCAGATCTTCGGGGGTAGCGTCACGGTTGGCCTTGTACAGCGGGTACAGATCGTGACGGAAGTTCTTGCCCTTGCCATCCTTGACGAAGAGAAAATGGGCGGGCCGCTCATCACGCAGGATGCGCAGCAATACACGCGTTACCACCACCAGCGCGTTGGTGGGAAAGCCGTCGGAGCGCTGCATGTTCTTGTTGGCAAAAAAACCGCGATATATAAAGGCAGAGCCGTCCATAAGAAAGACAGGCTCGGCAGAAAGATTGAGGCGTTGTTTCAGCGACATGACAGCCCGGTGGTTTGGGGTTTCAAAAAGATTTCAAAACGGTTCGCAGGCCAGGACGCTTGCGAAGATGTTGTGCTACGCGTATAGTATAGTGATGGAAACAAGTCCGCAAGTGACCGTATCTGTTCAGGGGCCGCTGCTGCGCGTGAGCGTTGGCGGGCGCTGGAATTTGGACGAACCATGGCCTCTGGAGGCCATGGCCGCCCTGAGCCAGATAGCCGACCAGCGCATCCGCGAGGTGTGCCTTGAAAGCGCCGCCCTTGGACAGTGGGACAGCACCCTGCTGGTTTTTCTGGTGCAGATGGTCAAGGCGGCGCGCGCCCGTGATCTGCCGGTGCATACGGAACTGCCCGAAGGCCTTGAGCGCCTTATCAAACTGGCCTTTGCTGTTCCTGCCAAGGCAGGCTCCGAACGCAGCAAAACCGATGCGGGCTTTGTGACCCGCGTGGGCGAATGCGTGCTGGCTCTGCGGCCCAAGCTCGAGGACTTTCTTAATTTTCTTGGCGAGATTGTACTTTCCATCTGGCGGCTGTTTCTTGGCAGGGCCAAGATGCGCCCTATGGACCTGTTTGCCGCCATGCACGAATGCGGCGTGGCCGCATTGCCCATCATTTCGCTCACGAGCCTGCTGTTTGGCCTGATTCTGGCCTTTGTGGGCGCGGTGCAGCTCACCCAGTTTGGCGCGCAGATTTATGTTGCGGGCCTTGTGGGTATCGGCATGCTGCGGGTCATGGGGGCCATCATGGTGGGTGTGGTCATGGCGGGCCGGGTGGGCGCTGCCTACGCCGCCCTTATCGGCACCATGCAGGTCAACGAAGAGGTGGACGCGCTCTCCACCCTTGGCATTTCTCCCCACGACTTTCTTGTGCTGCCGCGCGTGCTGGCCCTCATGGCCATGATCCCCCTGCTGACCCTGTATGCCGACCTCATGGGCGTTATCGGCGGTTTTCTGGTGGGCACCACCATGTTGCGCCTGAACCCGATGGAATACATCAACGCTACCATACAGATGGTGCCCTTCAAGCATATGATTATCGGCCTTGTGTACGGCACGGTTTTTGGGGCCATTGTGGCCGTGGCAGGGTGCTATCAGGGCATACGTTGCGGACGCAGCGCCCAGGCTGTGGGCCAGGCCACCACCACGGCAGTGGTGCAGGCCATTGTGGGCATTATTGTGGCTACCGCCATCATCACCGTTATCTGCAACGTGCTGGAGGTGTAACATGCCTGACGCCGACCAGCCCTCCATTATCCTGCCAAATACGGACGCGACCAGCGCTGCTCCGTCCTGCCCGGCCTCTGCCGTGCCGGATGAAGACGTGCGCATCAGGGTACGTGATCTTACGGTGGCCTTCGGTTCCTTTGTGCTCATGCGCAATGTGTCGTTTGACGTGCGCGTGGGCGATATTTTCATGGTCATGGGCGGTTCCGGCTGCGGCAAAAGTACACTCTTGCGCGTGCTCATGGGCCTCAAGGAGCCGCAGCAAGGACAGATATGCTATAACGGCGAAGATTTCTGGGCTGGCACGGAAGAAAGCCGCAGCCGCATCATGCGCAACACAGGCGTGCTCTTTCAGGGCGGCGCGCTGTGGAGTTCCATGACGCTGGCGGAAAATGTGGGGCTGCCCCTGCAACAGTATACTGACCTCACCGATGATGAAATCAGGGAACAGGCTTCGCTCAAACTGGCTCTTGCGGGTCTGGCAGGATTTGAGGATTATTATCCCTCGGAGATCAGCGGCGGCATGCGCAAACGCGCGGGGCTTGCCCGGGCGCTGGCGCTTGATCCGCAGATTCTCTTTCTGGACGAGCCTTCCGCAGGGCTTGACCCTGTCAGCTCCCGGCTGCTGGACGACCTGATACTGGAGCTGCGCGACAGCCTGGGTACAACGTTTGTCATTGTTTCTCACGAGTTGCCGAGTATCTTCACCATAGCCAGAAACAGCATCTTTCTGGATGCGCAGAGCAGAACGGTCACTGCCAGCGGTAATCCCAGCGAGTTGGTGAAAGATCCCAATACAGACCAAAGCGCAAAGCTCTTTCTGACCAGAGGCGGCAGGCGCGACCAGAATGAGGACGCAGGCGAAAACGCCCCAGCGGCAACTTCGCGCGCTGCAACTTCGCACAAGGAACAATCCCGATGAACTCGCAGTCATACAAAACAACTGTCGGCGCTTTTGTGCTGGGGGGCCTGGCCCTACTGGTGCTTGGCATCATGCTGCTCGGCGGTGGCCGCCTTTTCAGCAATGATCTTGAATACGTGATGTACTTTGATGGCTCTGTCAGCGGGCTCTCCACGGGCGCGCCGGTTGTGTTCAGGGGCGTGCCCATGGGCAGCGTCACGCGCATCAATCTGGTTGCCAACGCGCGCGATTCCAACGTGACCATCCCCGTCTATATCCGCATTGACGAACGCAGCTTTGTACGCGCCAGCGGCGCTGCCGCGCCCTCCGAATCTTTCCAGCAGGAAATCATACGCCGCATGGTGCAGCGCGGCCTGCGCGGGCGGCTGCAACTGCAAAGCCTTATCACCGGGCAATACCGCGTGGAGCTTGATTTTTATCCCGCAACGGCGGCCAACTTCCGCTCCGCTACGCCGGATATGGAAATCCCCACCATTCCTTCACCCATTGATACGCTGCAAAGCACGCTCTCGCAGATGCCACTGGAGCAGATGGTAAATTCTTTCAGCGCCGTGCTGCAAAACCTTGCCCTCGGCCTCAGCGACGACAAGCTGGGCAAGGCGCTTACGGCATTCACCAACACCTTTCAGGAAGCCCACAGCATTTTGCACGAGGGCGCCATACGCACCAATACGGAACAGGTTCTCAAAAGCCTGAGCACGGCCAGCGTCTCAGTTGAAAAGGAACTGCCAGCCACGCTGGTTTCCTTCCGCGAAGCCATGCAGAGCATGGCGGTTGCGGCAGATCAGTTGCGTGTGGTCACAGCTTCGGCCCAGGGCATTCTGGGGCGTGATTCGCCCACCATGAACGATCTGCGCCGCCTTCTCAAAGAGAGCACCGATACCATGCGCTCCATGCGCGCCCTGGCCGAAATGCTTGAACGTAATCCCGAAGCTCTGCTGCGGGGCAAGCAAGGAACACGCTGATGCAACGCAAAATCCTTCTTCTTTCGCTGGTGCTGCTCACACTTTTGAGCGGCTGCGCGCGCAGCACCCCCACGCGCTATTATCTGCTTGAAAGCGCCCTTGACCCGGTCAAGGCCGACACGCTGCCCACCAAAAACCTGCGTGTGGCGCAGGTTACCGTGCCGGATTATCTTGACCGCAACAGCATTGTCAGCCGTGTGAACGGCGAAACAGAGCTTGTTGTTTCGCAATTTCACGCCTGGGCGGAGCCCGTTGGGCATGGCGTGCGCCGCGTGGTGCAGGAAGTGCTGACCCCGCCCTTGCTGGCCGTGGGGCTGAACGTGCTTGCGCCGGGCGACGACACCCGCGCCGACTATGTGCTGCTTGTGGATTTGCAGAGACTGGACGGCAATTTCGACTCCAAGGCCGTGCTTGAGGCGCGCTGGACACTGAAAAATCGCCACGATGAAGTCATCGCCCGGGGAATTTATGCCGATGCAGAGCCTGTGGCGGGCAAAACCTATGACGTGCTCACAGCGGCAGAAAGCCGCATGGTACGCCGCATGGGCGAACATCTAGCCGCCCGCCTGCCCGTGCTCACACGGGGCAAGTCATGAACTGGGCAGAAGAAACCGCCGATCCATCCCAGGTACACAGGCGCAACATCATCCTGCTTGTGGATGACGCGCCTGAAAACCTGCGCATTCTCAGTGAATGCCTGCGCGACAAATACACAATCATGTTTGCCAAAAACGGTACAGACGCCTTGCGTCTGGCCCTGCGGCAGCCCCCTCCAGACCTGATCCTGCTTGACGTCATCATGCCCGGCATGGACGGGTACGAAGTATGCAAGCGCCTGCGCAGCGATGCGCAGACACGCGACATCCCGGTTATGTTCATTACGGCGCAGAATGAAGAAACCGATGAGGCCAAGGGCCTCTCGCTGGGCGCGCAGGATTACATAACCAAACCTTTCCGCTCCTCGCTGGTGCGCAACCGCGTAGCCAACCAGCTCAAGTTCAAACTCTACCGCGACCATCTGAACGATCTGGTGCTTGCCCGCACACGCCAGCTTGCCCTCACGCAGGAAGCCACCATTCACGCCATGGCAAGCCTTGCGGAATGGCGCGATACGGAAACCGGCGCGCACATCAAACGCACGCAGAACTACGTGAAGGCGCTGGCCGTCTATATTTCGCAACTGCCAGAGTACAGGGACGAACTGGATGCCGATGCCATTTCGTGGCTCTACCTTTCTGCACCGCTGCATGATGTGGGCAAGGTCGCCATTGCAGACACAGTGCTGCACAAGCCCGGCCCCCTCACCGATGAGGAATACGAGGCCATGAAGGAACACACCACGCTCGGGCGCGCAGTGCTGGCCTCGGCGGACAAGTTTCTGGGGGAAAATTCCTTTCTCCGCATCGCAAGCGACATTGCCTACTGCCACCACGAACGCTGGGACGGCAAGGGCTACCCCCGCGGCATTGCAGGCAAGGACATTCCGCTCTCCGCCCGCCTTATGAGCGTGGCCGACGTGTACGACGCCCTGCGCAGCAAGCGCGTCTACAAACCCGCCATGCCGCACGAAACAGCCATGCGCATTATTGTGGAAGGACGCAGCACCCAGTTTGACCCCGAAGTGGTGGACGCCTTTTTGGCCATGCAGGAGCAGTTCCGCAGTATTGCCGCGAAATATTCAGACATGTAGCCCCCTGAACTTTGCCGCGTAATGGCGATCTTCTGCTTCTGCCCGACATTTCTCCCTGTTCTGACGCAGCGGCTGCCAACAGCAACCGCCGCACCAGCCTACACTTTCTGCCCAGCCTGCCCGTCAAAAACATCCCTGGCGGCAAACAGGCCGTTCAGCGCGGCGGGAAACCCAGCGTACACGGCCATCTGCATAATGACTTCCAGTATTTCCTGACGGGTGCAGCCCACATGCAGGGCAGCCGCAATATGTACGCGCAGTTGCGGAACCGCGTTGCCCATTGCTGTCAGGGCCGCCACAACGGCAATCTCCCGCTTTTTCAAATCCAGCCCTGGCCTTGAATAGATATCCCCGAACGGAAATTCCACAAGGTATTGCGCAAAATCTGGGCAAATGGCCCGCACGCTTTCCAGCACTTCTTCCCCGCCGCGTCCGTCAACCTGTTCCAGCATGGCAAGCCCTGTGGCATAACGATCAGTCTGCATGACATTCTCCTGTGTAATGGCCTGGCTCAATGCTGTGGCCCTGATCAGACTTTTATGCCCATGCCCGCGCTTTGCCTCTTGCCTTTTTGGTGATACCTTTAAAGCATGGCTAACGATCTTTTTGACATCCCCGATTGGCGGCTGCTGCGCTATTTTTCTGTAGTTGCAGAAGAAGGCAGCCTTCGCCGCGCAGCTGACAAGCTGTATATGACCCAGCCGCCCCTGAGCCGCCATATGCGGCATCTGGAAGAAATGCTGGGCATCACGCTGTTTGAGCGCCACAGCCGAGGGCTGACACTCACAAAGGCAGGGCTGGAAGTGCTGCGCATTGCCCGCCCGGTACTGGAAGCACAGGACGCCGCAAGGCTGCTTTTGCGGAGGCTCGGACATGGCGGGAATGGATCAGAAGCGCCCTTGTCAATCGGTCTGACAACAGCTTTTGAACAGGGCATTTTTTCAGGCTTCATGAAAAAGCTTGATACTCTCAGAGATAATCCGCTGCGCTATGTACGCCAGCCCTCGCCCCAACTGGCGCGCGGTATTAGCCGGGGCAGACTGAATGCGGCACTGGTGGCCCTGCCGCTTGAGGTTCCGGGAGTGCGCGTAAGCCCGCTGCCGTATGCAGAGCCTCTGCTGGCAGCTTTGCCCGCAGCATGGCTTGCAGGCCTGCATCATGACAGTCAGGAGCCGATACGCCTGCAAAATCTGAACGGCAGACCTCTTTTCTGGTTTCGACGAGAGAACAACCCCGCGTACTTTGACCATATGCGCGGTATTTTCACCCATATGGGCTTTGCACCTGTTTATCTGGAAGAACCAGAAGAGCATGATGTGCTGCTGGCCCGCATTGCCCAAGGGGATGGTATGGGGATGCTGCCTCGTTCATTTTCCGCCATTGGGCGAAGAGGTGTTGTCTTTTGCCCGCTGGCGGAAGGGGAACTGCTGGAACTACGCTTGGGCCTGGCGCTGCAAATGGGTGGTGATTACGGCCCGGAAGACAGTGCCCAGGAGGATGACGAACCCAAAACGGCATCACAATTACGCCAGATCATTGCTGAAGCCGCTCATTTTCTGGGCACGGCATAACCAGCGCAAAAAACAGAAAAGCCCGGCAGCCGAAGCCGCCGGGCCCAAAAGACGCGCACAAAAAATTTACTGCTTTACCATCACCTTGGCGGGGCGGAGCAAGCGTTCGCCCAGTTTGAAACCCCGTTGCAACACACGTGCAACAGAGTTGGGGGCAAAATCGGGGCGGTCTTCAAAACCCACTGCTTCATGCACGTTGGGATCAAATTCCTCGCCTTCCTCGCCCAGGGGCTTGAGGCCGTGTTTTTCCACCGCATCAAGCAACAGCTTGTGGGTCATGGCCACGCCCTGCAACATGTCCTTGCAGGCTTCGCTCTTGCTGCCGTAACGCAGGGCCAGATCAAGGTTGTCGAGCGTAGGCAGCAGATCACCCAAGACCTTTTCAGCAGCGTAGCGCATCTGCTCTTCATGCTCGCGCGTGAGGCGCTTCTTGAAATTGTCCATTTCTGCGGCATTGCGCAGGCGCATTTCTGTCAGCTCCGCCTTGCAACGTTCTTCAAGGCTTTCGGCTGAAGCCGCCTTGTCTGACGGGGCAGTATCAGCCTCCTGCGCGGAATCGGCAGCGGGATTTTTACCCGCATTTTGACCGAACAGAACACCTTCTTCTTCAAGAAAACCATCTTCCGGTCTTTCGGGCTGGCATTCTGCCCGGTTATCCGCCTGGCCGCCCTGCTGACTGCCCTGCTGTCCGAATGAGTGGTTCATTTTATGACGCTGCATGCTTCCTCCTGAATCGACCCCGGCGGGGTCACGATGCTTTCCGTTAAGTAAGTATGCTTGTCCACCCTGTCAAGGCGCTGCCGTCACTGCAAAAAGTTTTGTTCCGCCCTCTACGGCTCCAGCACTTGCACCCGTTGGCAGACATCTGCGCCTCGACATTCTGCGGCGGCTTCTGTATATTGCGCGAACCAGAAGAGGAACAGCACTATGACATGCCGAATTTTGACGCTGCAACATGAACAGGAATGGCCCGCGCTGGCCCAGTGGCTGCAAGGGCGGCACAACCCTGGCAACGGGGTGGAAAGCGCCGTAACCGACATTATCAACGCTGTGCGGCAAAAGGGCGACGACGCCCTTGTGGAGTACACGCGCAATTTTGACTGCCCTGACTTTGCCCCGCCCCTACGCGTGAGCGAGCAGGAAATCGCCAAGGCGGCAGCCTCCGTCACCATTGAAAGCCGCGAAATCATCGGCGAGGCTGCGTCCAATATACGTTCTTTCCACGAAGCGCAGGTTGAGAAATCGTGGTTTCTCACCCGCCCGGACGGCAGCATTCTCGGCCAGCAGGTTACATCTGTTGACGCGGGCGGCCTGTATGTTCCCGGCGGCCAGGGCGGCAATACGCCCCTTGTTTCCAGCCTGCTCATGAGCGCCATACCCGCCCAGGTGGCCGGCGTGCCGCGTCTGGCGGTATTTACGCCGCCCCGCAAGGATGGCACGGTTAATCCCCACATTCTTGCCGCTGCGCATCTACTTGATATTGATGAAGTTTACCGCGTTGGCGGGGCATGGTCCATTGCGGCCATGGCCTACGGCACACAAACCATTAAGCCTGTGGATGTTATTGCCGGGCCGGGCAATATTTTTGTCACCACTGCCAAGCGCTTTGTGCAGGGCACTGTGGGCATTGATATGATCGCCGGGCCAAGCGAAGTGCTCGTGCTGGCCGATTCTTCCGCCAATCCCGCATGGCTTGCAGCGGATATGCTTTCGCAGGCGGAGCACGATGCTTTGGCCTCGGCTATCTGCATCACGGACGATGCCCGCCTGGCCGATGCCCTCCAGCAGGAGCTGAAAAAGCAGTGCGCCGCCCTGCCCAGAGCCACCACCGCCGCCCGCGCGCTGGAAGACTGGAGCGCCATTGTGGTTACGCCCAATCTTTCCGTAGCTGTGGCGGTTGCCAACATGGTAGCCCCGGAGCACCTTGAACTGTGCACCCGCGACCCCTGGGCCGTATTGCCCTTTATTCGCCATGCCGGGGCCGTGTTCATGGGTCAGCACAGCCCTGAACCTGTGGGCGACTATTTTGCCGGGCCCAACCATGTGCTCCCCACACTGGGAACGGCGCGTTTTTCATCGGCCCTTTCGGTGCAGACCTTCTGCAAAAAGACCAGCATCGTGGCCGCTTCTTCAACCTTTTTACAGCAGAACATGCAGTCCATAGCCGCCCTTGCCCGGCTGGAAGGCCTGGAAGCCCACGCCCGCTCCGTTGAAGTGCGCGGGAAGAAATAGCAAGAGCCAGAGGAATCAGGAGCCATCATGAAAGTCGTGGTAAAAACCGAGATCAGCGCCTATCCCCTTCTTTCTCGCGGGAAAGTGCGCGACATCTATGATGTGGACGAAAAAACACTACTCATTGTCACCACTGACCGCATGTCGGCCTTTGACGTGATCATGAACGAACCCATCCCCTACAAAGGCGTGATTCTTAACCAGATCACCCTGTTCTGGATGGAAAAGTTCAAGGACATCATCCCCAATCACTTGATTGAAAGCGATGTGAACCGCTTCCCCGCCGCTCTGGCACCCTGGAAGGACGAACTTGAAGGCCGCGCCGTCATCGTGCGCAAGGCCAAGCCCCTGCCTGTGGAATGCATTGTGCGCGGCTACATCACCGGCTCCGGCTGGAAAGATTACAAGGCCACCGGCACCCTGTGCGGCTACAAGCTGCCCGCCAACCTGCGCGAATCAGACAAGCTGGAACCTGCGCTGTTTACGCCCTCCACCAAGGCCGAACTGGGCCAGCACGATGAAAACATCAGCGTGGCCCAGGCTGCGGAACTGCTCGGCGCGGAAACCGCCGCCCAGGTTGAACGCACCACGCTTGCCATTTACGAGGCCGGGCGTACCTATGCCGCCGGGCGCGGCATCATCGTGGCCGACACCAAGTTTGAATTCGGCTTTATTGACGGCAAGCTGCACCTCATTGACGAAGTGCTCACGCCCGATTCTTCCCGCTTCTGGCCCGCTGACCAGTATCAGCCCGGTCAGGGTCAGCCCAGCTTTGACAAGCAGTACCTGCGCGACTGGCTGGAAAAACAGCCCTGGAACAAGCAGCCCCCGCCGCCCGCCCTGCCGGAAGAAATCATCAAGGCCACGGCGAATCGCTACCAGGAAGCTTACGACATCCTTACAAAGTAAAAAAATTGAGCGCGTCCGGTACAACAGTGCCGGGCGCGCCTTTGGCGTGGCAGCCTAGGCATTTTTTTCACAAAAGCGCCGACGCTGTACCATCGACCTGCCGTCCACTGTCCGACAGCGCCGCGTATATTGTGCGGCTTTTTTCGCCCAGGCGCGCGCTGCCGCTGTTTTGATACACTTTAGTGCTGACTCGTTCGGCTTGCATTGTTTTTTCAGGAGGATCCATGCTGCTGCAAGGAAAGAAAGCTCTTATACTGGGTTTGGCCAATAATAGAAGTATCGCTTATGGCATTGCCAATGCCCTTAAGGAACAAGGCGCCCGACTGGCGTTCAACTATGTGGGCGATGCCATCAAAAAACGAGTTGATCCCCTGAGCGAAGAGCTTGGCGGTGAATTCACCTTCCAGTGTGATGTATGCGATGACGCGCAGATTCAGGCCGCCGCCGACCTTGTCAAAGAGAAGTGGGGCGATCTGGACATTCTTGTGCATTCTGTGGCCTTTGCAAATCGTGAAGATCTGGGTGGCCGCTTTGTGGACACCTCCCGCGAGGGCTTCCGCCTTGCCCTGGACGTTTCTGCCTACTCGCTCACCGGTGTCTGCCGTGCATTTGAACCCCTGCTGCACGAGGGTTCTTCCGTCATGACCATGACCTATCACGGTTCCACCAAGGTCATCCCCGGCTACAACGTCATGGGTGTTGCCAAGGCAGCTCTTGAAGCCTCCGTGCGCTACCTTGCCTGCGACTTCGGCACCAAGGGCATCCGCGTCAACGCCATCAGCGCTGGCCCAATCAAGACCCTTGCCGCTTCTGCTGTTTCCAGCATGAAGGATCTGTGCAACATTGTTGACCGCAACGCCCCGCTGCACCGCAACGTCACCACAGGCGACGTGGGCGGCACGGCCCTGTACCTCGCATCTGATCTTGCCCACGCTGTGACGGGCCAGGTCATCTATGTGGACAGCGGCTTCAGCACCATAGGTGTCATGGGCTAACCCCCTGCGGGCAAGACCACAACTGAACGCGCGCTTGCGCAATGGCGCGGCCTCAGCAGTCTGATGCCGTCAGAAGGATCAGATAATGGACATCCTGACACTCAACGCTGTGGGCATTACCGTTATGGCGATGTTTGGCCTGTGGGCTTTTTATCGCGCCGCGCAGATCACCAAGAAAAAGCGCAAAGATGACGAGACAAAAAACAAGGACCGCAAAGACGATTAGCCAAGGCCAATCGGCAAGCAGCCCTGTTTGATATATCATGCAAGGCCCACCTGGGATTCCGGGTGGGCCTTGCCTCTTTGGGGGGGCTGTGGGACTTTGGTCTGTGGCCTTTGCTCTGGGGCTTGGCTGTGCTGTGGCCTTGTCAGAACAGACGCCGTGTGGCGACATAGGAAGGGGCACCGCATTGGGCCGATTGCTGCCTCACGGCAACTTTTTTTGCAACAAACTGCCCTGATTCAATTTTTTCTCTTGCAATTCCTAAATGCCTGCTATATAGGTATTCGGCTTTGAGCGGTGCACAACACCGAATGGAGAGGTGTCCGAGCTGGTCTAAGGAGCACGATTGGAAATCGTGTGTACGTTAACAGCGTACCGGGAGTTCGAATCTCCCCCTCTCCGCCAGATTTCAAGGGGTTACTGAAAAACAGTAACCCCTTTTTCTTTTGGCGAGCCATAAGTCTCCGCGATTCTATTTGTGACCGATTCGAAAATTGCTCCCCCTGCCCCAGAAGCTCCTCTGTCTGCTCTCTTTCAGCGATGACCGAACAACTCATGTCTAGGGCAAGCTGCACAACCTGCAAGTCCTTGCCAAAGACAGATGCCAGCCACTCAACGAGCGCCAGTAAACAGGCGCGCTCGCATCCGGAATGCCATCCCTGCGCCCCCTCGCACACAAAAAATGGCCGCCACACAGGACGGCCACAGGAAGGGAGGTAGTCATGAAGTAATGTGCTTAAAATGTGTAGCGCAGGCCGAGGCTGAACTCGTTGGCATAAGGAGCCATGCCAAGCTTCTGCTTTTCGCCCAGAATGGTCTTTTCAGTTTCCGAGTACCCCAGGCCCACAAAGCGATAGGCAAGATCAGCAGAAATGTTGTCGGTAAAAGCGTAGGAAACGCCAGCGCCGGCATTCCATGCGAAAACCGTGTTCAGATTGGTGGTGCTTTCGCTTCCCACGCCGGGGATTTCAATCTCGTACTTGCTCTTGAGAAAGCCCATGCCAAGGCCCGCGCCAACATAGGGTGTGAAGGCCGTGCTATTGTGGAAATCCCAATACGCGTTAAGGAAGAGGGTCTGAAGACCCCAGGTGCCTTTGAGGTCAGCAGCATTGCCACCATTTTTGAGTTCCCAGCTGGTGGTCGAGTTGGTGCGAATATCGTATTCAATTTCCGCGCGCAAGGGAACCTGATTGAGGGAATAAAAGTCATAGCCAGCATATATGCCGCCGCCCACAGTGTTTTGCGAGTAGTTCTTGACGTCAAAGGCGTTAACAACTGCACCGCTTCTGGACATGGAACCAGTGCTCTGGATGGAGTCAAGGAACTTCAAGCCCACATAAAATCCAGAATTTTCCGCCAGAGCAGGAACCGAAAGTGCCAGAGTCAGGGCAACAGCAAGAGCAATCCGCTTAAACATATTTCCTCCAAAAATTTATTTCTCATAACCTTCCCTTGCACATAGCATTAAGACATATTCAATTATAGATCAATTAACATTTAGTCTATACTTTTAAATTTCAATCGGCAGTCCCCCAAAGCCATCGTGTGCGCCATACCTCTGTGGCAAGCTCTGCTCAAGACAACTTCAGCACCTGAACGTAAAAAACTGGCTATACCTTAAGAGGCAGGGCCAGTTTTTTACCACAAAAGAAGCGTAATAAAAAATTGAATTACACTATCTGCACCTTGGCAATTTTCAGCAGCAGATCACCTGCGGCGTTGGCCGCAGCCCTCATACAGGGAAAGAATCTTGAATATATCGTCATGATTCTCTGAGGACTCCTCAGACTCACTTTGTGCCCGCTGCTTGAGTATTTTTTCCGCCCTTTTCAAAAAAGCATCGGCACCTTTAGTCTTGTACGTCTCAGCTTCACCCAGGGTGATATTCACTGTCTTACCATCGCCCACGGGTTCGATGGACATTCTCTGCCCATCATGAAATGTAAAAACTTTTTCTTCCTTGCTTGTAAGAACATTTGCGACAAGCCGTAATTTATAATTCATACATACTCCAATTTTTCAATATCAATCAACTATCATATCAACATAAAATCATGGTGTCTAAATGAATAATGAAAAATATTTTTTTCATTGGTATCCCACTGTTCGGCCTGATAATAGTTCTATAAAATTTGTAATTTTCTATCGTCACGGTACTTATTTTAAAATAACATTGATTGACATTTTCTGCACCCCGCCCTATGTTGCCACATCACTGATTGGGTATAGTAAATTTTTCGCCAGAGACTTTACATGGGTAAGGCTTCAAGCAGAAAGTCTACCTCCCCTTAACCCCTTGGAGTCTCACATGGCTACTTCTATTTATGTCGGTAATTTGTCTTGGTCTGCTACCCAGGACGGCGTTGAAGCTCTCTTCAAGCCCTATGGCGATGTTCTTTCCGTCAACCTGATTTCTGATCGCGAAACCGGCCGCGCCCGTGGCTTCGGTTTTGTCGAAATGGACGAAAGCAGCGCCATCAACGCCATTTCCGCTCTTGACGGCAAAGAAGTTGACGGTCGCGCCCTGCGCGTGAACAAGGCTGAGCCCAAAAAGCCCGCCGCCCGCCGCTGGTAAGCCCAGCAAGCATTTAAAATGCAGGAAGGCCGTGATTTTCACGGCCTTCTTTTTTTGCCAACCTGCGACTATCTGCCCAGCAATGCCGCCAGACCTTGCAAAATTTGCAGAACGCTGCCCCCGGCTTCCATTTGCTGGGCAGGCATCCATGGTTAATCCCTTTTGACTACTGGCAATAAGAAGATTATGTTGCCCGCATGAACAAAGAAAACCTTCCTGTCATTCATCCCTGTATCAAATGTGGAAAGGCCCCAAAGGTCGAAGTATCCAGACCCGAAGGCAGAATCAACGACATATATCGGCTTGTCTGCGAATGCGGAAACTGCCCCTTGCAGTGGTCTGTCAGCGAATCTGCTGCTATCAGGCTGTGGAATTCATACGTTGCATCCTGATAATCTGTGGTGCTCCCATTTTGGGGGAGTCTGCAAAAAACAGACAATAAACTGAATCATGCATGACACACTGCATGCCTTGCGTTATTATGTATTTATTGTATTAATGCAGACTTATTAATAAATTGCGAGAGTGTGCAGTAGTTTTTGGCAGATCAGACACATTTTCTGTGGATGCTATCAGTGTTGCGCTGCCAGCAGTTTCAAGATTGATGCCAGGTAAGGCGGTACAGCCAATTAGCCCTAAACAGGCAAGGAGGAGGAACACAACTCCTCCTTTTTTTATGCGCAAAGCTACTAGCAACCACAAATAATCCGCCACACACGCCCCCCCTCACCGCCTCCAACGCAACCTGCCCCTCTTCAACGGGCACCGCCGCATCTCTGCGCCTTCCGAATTTCAAAGGGGACTCCCCTCCTTTTGTTGCCCACAGTAAATATCTTTATAAAAGTTATTTTAATTTAGCTAGTTAGTAAGCAGCACCAAGAAATGCAACCAAGCAGAATTTCTGATATTTTTCATTAATTGTAACGTTTTACAAATAACATCTCATTATAATTGACACTATTTGGATTTCAGACTACTTAGCTAAGTCAAAAGAAATTCAATTTCATTTCCAGATACCAACGTTCATTACTCCAAGCACTCAAACATGGGGATTTGAAGACATGCCCATATTTTTGACCGAATCAATCCTTGCATTGTGCATGATCTTAACAGCTTTAACTTCCACATCATTTGCAAAAAATTCCCTTGCAAGCGGCCCCAAGGAAGCGTTCTGGTATGACGGCAAATGGGCGCACGAGCATTCTGATCTGCCACCAGACCCTGCCATCACCTTTGGGCGGCTGCCCAACGGATTCCGTTATGCGGTCATCCCTAATGCCAAGCCAGATGGTCGCGTTTCCATGTATCTGAATGTTCAGGCCGGTTCGCTGATGGAAACGCCCAGTGAGTTAGGATATGCCCACTACATTGAGCATATGGCGTTTAACGGAACGCGCAATTTTGCGCCCGGCTCGCTCATTCCCTTTTTCCAGCGCCACGGCATGAGTTTTGGCGGCGACACCAATGCCCATACAGCATGGGCAGAAACCGTCTTCAAGCTCAACCTCACATCCTGCGACACCAGCACGCTTGCCATGGGGATGAAAATTCTGCGCGACTTTGCGGATGGCATCCAGTTTGCCCCGCAAGAAGTCGCCAAGGAGCTGGGCGTTATTTTGGCAGAAAAAAATGTGCGCGACAGCGAAGCCATGGCAAGCAAACGCCAGCGCACGGCCCAGCTCTATGCGGGCACAGCCTTTGTGAACCAGCCCATCGGCACGGAAGACTGCATCCGGGGGGCAACCTCCGAGCGCCTGAAGGCCTTTTACCGCAAATGGTACCACCCGGAACGCATGATTCTGGTCATTGCGGGTTCCGTCACTGCCGCTCAAGTCAGCCAGCTTGTGAAAAACAGCTTTGCAGATATGGTGAACCCCGGCCCGGCGCCGCTTCCCCCGTTCTGGGGCGAGGCGCGGCTTGGCGGCATCCAGGCGCAAGGGGAGCAACGAGCAATCAGCGGCGAGGAAATTTCCGTAATTATGCGCTTTCCGCGCATGCACCAACGTGATACGCGCCAGAATCAGCAAAACCAGCTTGTGGATTCTGTGCTTGGCTACTGCATGCAACGTCGCCTGCTGGAGCGCGACCAGCGCGACAATCTCTGGAACAACGCGCGCTTTGCCGCCAACTGGCGGCAGGGCCTTACTCCTTCTGCCGCCATCGGCCTGACAACGCACTCCGGCGGCTGGCAACAGGCGCTGCCTGCCCTGGCGCAAGAGCTGAAGCGGGCGGCAACGCACGGGTTCACCCGGCAGGAAATATCTCAGGCACTTGATTTTGCAGAAAAAAGAATTTCACGCTTCAAGGAACAGCGCCCGGGCATGAGCAATGCCGATGTGGCAGATCAGTTTGTGCGCACCGCCAATGCGGACTACGTCCAAACCGCGCCCGCCTTTGATCTGGACCTCTTCCGCCAGTTGCGGCCCTCCATCACGGAAGATACGGTTAATGCTGCGCTCCGCTCCATGCTGGCAATGGAAGATGTCTTCCTTGCCGTAGGCAGCGCCACGCCACCCGATGCAGCCGTCATCCTCGCCGCATGGCAAGAGGGCCTTGCTGCGCAGCAAGCGCCCACAGCGCCGACAAAATCCATTGCATTCCCCTACCTTGAACTTCCGCCGGCGGCATCGGCAACTGCGGCCCCCACAGTTGCGCCCATAGCCAGCCGCGATCTCTCCCTGCCGGGCAACCCAGCCGTAACCCTCCTCCAGACTCGCCTGAGCGATGCCGTTGAGTGCTACGTACTGCCGCTGAATTTTGAACCCAACAAGGCCTCGGTGCAGCTTCTCTTTGGCAAGGGATACGCCAACTTGCCCGACAGCGTCATCACCCTTGCCCAAACAGCCAACGCAACTCTGGCAGAAAGCGGCCTTGGCGCGCTCTCGCGCCTTGAAACGCAAAAGCTGGCAGAGCGCATGGGCGGCAGGGTCGGCGAGGTGCACGGCCCCAACAACGCAATCATCAGCGTTGAAGGTGACTCCCGGCAGCTTGAGCTGCTGGTGCAGGCGGTATGGACGCAATTCAGTGATCCGCAGCCTGAGACTGACGGCCTCCAGCGCGCCCTGCGCAAGCTTGAGGCTCAAAACCGCAAACAGACTGAAACAGTTGAAGAAGTTTCAAAAATAGCAGGGCAGGCCTTTTTTTACGGCAATGCGCGCAGATATCAGCCCCTCAGGCCCGAGGAAGCGGCCAGCCTTGGCATTGACGATGTGCGCGGTTTTATCGCCGCCAGCCGCAAAAAAGAGCCTGTGCGTGTAATCATCAGCGGTGATATCGACCCCAACACATCTATTTCACTAGCAAAACGCTACTTCAGCCACATCACAACCCAGCCTGCGGCTGTAGAAGAAAACCCCGCCCCGCTGGAATTTCCTGCTGGTAAATCCGCGAGCATTCAGGTTCCGGATTCTGTAGATCAGGCAGTTGTCCGCAAGGCATGGCGTCTTGATTTCGCACCGCAGGGCAACAGGGAGGTTCTGGCTGCCCGGCAGCTTGCGTCAGCGCTGCTGCGCGACAAACTGCGCCGCGATCTGCGGGAGCGCATGGGCGCAAGCTACAGCCCCAGCGCCTTTTACCGCACCATGCCCAATGAGGGCGGCTATTCCCTGCTCCAGATCGATGTACACACCAACCGGGAACAGATGGGGCAGGTTACGGAATATCTTGGAACTCTCGCCCCCTGGAAGGTAAGCCAGCAGGAACTGGACAGACTGCGCCTGCCCATGCTCACCCAGGTTCAGACCAGCCGCAGCAGCACCCAGTACTGGCAACGCATGCTGCTGACGGAACTGGCTACAGGCTACCCCTATCTTGAATGGAGCAAAACAACAGAGAGCAACCTGCAAAACTGCACAAAAGAAGCGGTAGCAGAAGCCCTGAAAGACCTTCTTGCAGCTCCCTCCGCCATGTGGACAGTTGCAGCGCATCCCCAAACCAGCGTCGACCAGAGCAATACCGCCAAGGAGAGCAAGTGATGGATGAACTCATTTCATGCAAGGCTCTTCGCCACAGCTACCACGGCACAGAGGTGTTGCACGGTGTGGACTTCAGCGTGTCACGTGGCGAGATTGTGGGCTTGCTGGGTAAAAACGGCGCGGGAAAAAGCACCAGCATCAACATCCTGATGGGCTTCATGCAGCCGGATTCAGGCCGGTGCATGGTCATGGGGCACCCAAGCCACGCCATACCACCGCAGGTGCGCGCACGTATCGGCCTGCTGCACGAAGGTTTCATCCAGTATAATTTCATGACCATCGGCGAAATTGAACGCTTCTATTCCTGCTTTTATCCACAGTGGGACAAGGGCATCTATTATGATGTGGTAGGCCGCATGGACATCCCCTTTACCCGGCGCATCACAAGGCTTTCCTGCGGGCAGCGCTCGCAGGTCACGCTGGGCCTCATTTTGGCGCAACGGGCCGAACTGATGATTCTTGACGACTATTCCCTTGGCCTTGATGTGGGCTACCGCCGGCTGTTTCTCGACTTTTTGCGGGATCATGTGCGCCGATACGGCACCACGGTCTTACTGACCTCGCACGTGGTGCAGGAACTGGAAAACCTGCTTGATTCGCTGGTGGTTATCCACAAGGGAACAGTTCTGGCCAAAGAACGTCAGGCGGATTTCATGCGTTCATTTTTGCGCTATGACCTGCCGCTTTGCACTGCCGCAGACGAGTTGCGCAATAACGATGGTCCTTTGCTGCGGGTCGAGCGTTGCGCAGACAGGCTGATGCTGTTCAGCCGTGCCCAGCCGGATGAAATGCGCGGTTTTCTTGAAGCACGCGGGGTGGCCTGTCATGATGGCGCGCCCCAGCCTGTTCCCATGACCTTTGAAGACGCTTTTGTGGGTCTTACGGGCAGATACTAGGCATTTCCAACAGCAATCTGCCCTGAACGGCGCAGCAATACGGCATACAGCAAAGCAGGAAGGACATGATCAAGGCACTGTTTTTTAAGGAATGGATCAAACTGCGCTATTTCTGGTGCATCCCCTTTATTTTCGCTGGCGCGGCCCTTGCGGATTACCATCTGACGTTCAAGGGCGTGCTTTCCATGCATGGGGCCGTGGACACTTGGAACGGGCTGATATTCAAGGAGAGCATCTATTTTGGCTCTCTCCAGTGGGCCTTCATTCTTGGCGGCATCTGGCTTGCCTCGGTGCAGATGGCCCCTGAATGCGTGGGTAAAAGACTGCGCCTGCTCTTCCACCTTCCGGTCAACGCCATTCCGGCTCTTGCTGTTCAGGCCGTCACCGGTCTGGGCCTGATGACGCTTGTATTCTGCGCCGCGTCCGCAGGCTTTGCCCTTATAAATAATCACCACGGCCTGCCGCCGGAGCTTTCCGTACCCATGTTCAAAACCCTTTTGCCCTGGGGGCTGGCTGGCCTCACAAGCTGGTGCGCCACTGCCGCCGCCATTGCCGACCCTTCGTTCAAACGCAAGATATGCTTTGCTCTGGCGGGATTCGCCTATGTAACCATGCTGACAGGGGGGCGAGGCTTTGCGCCCATGAGCAACAGCATATGGCTTTACGCCGCCGCCTGTCTGCCCTGGATTCCGGCTGTGGCCGCTGCCGCCCTGCGGGTTAAGGAGGGAGAATAATGCGTATTTACTGGCTTCGCCTTGCCCCAGTGTTTCTGGGTATTTTTGTTCTGGCATGGTTTGTTCCGCAACTGTACCTGCGGGCCACACGGGCGGATTATCTTCAGCTAAGCGCTGTATACAGTTCGGTAAAAAACGACTTTATCATTTTTGAAACCGGGCCTTCGGTGTTCCAGTTCAGGGACGAGGAAGGAAACCGCATCAGCCAGCGCGATGGCCGCATGGCACTGCCCTACATGTTTTCGCGCGATGTGGAAAAATGGGGAGGGTTCCCCATGAGCATCAACGGGCGCGCCATCGCCTTCAGTGATGCGCAGGAAGGCGTGCGCCTGCGGGCGACCCCGCGCGAGGTCATGCTTCCGCAGTCACGCGTTCTTGTGCTTATGGAATCCGCGCCTGAAACCGCGTCCTTTTCCCTGCCGCCAGACATCCTGCTGCTGGACGACACCCGCCTGCGCTTTGTGAACTGCGCCGACGGCAAGGAAAACACCGCCAAGGGAGCCGCCTTTACCGCCGCCGTGCTCGCCGCCGGAGCGCAGTTTCCCCTTCAGGCAGCAGGCAGCAATGCCGACCCCTTCAAAAGTCTGGATGAAGGCCTCTTCCTTGTGGATGCAAAGGGCACGCTCCTTCAATTGCTTATGGTGCGCGGCAAGCCCGAATGTCGCAACACAGGGCACGTCATCCCCGGCAAAACGCTGCGCGTGGATGTGCGCGAAAACAAATACAGCGACCTGCTGGGCACCATCGCCACAGAAACCGGTCTGTACATAAACAGGCGCGGTCAGGCCCCAATGCGTCTGCCCTTGCAGTATCAGCCTGATGTGCAGAATGTTTCGGTGTGGGCCACCCCGCTGGACGCTACCTTTAACGTGAACACTCTTGGCTCGCGCCTGGCGCAGGATGTGCTTGTGATCGCTGCAGACGGCGACCTTAAAATCATCCGCAACCTGCTGCTCAGCCCGCCTGCGACAGTCGTAGAACGGCAGATAAACCAGCAGCGCTGGCTTTCATTCCTCTGCCCGCTGACTATAGTGCAGTTTGAACCGCATATTGCCGGAACCAGTTTGAAGATCGCCCTGCCGGAATATCCGCTCTGGGCTGCGGGCGGAAACCTGCTGGGCCTGCTCCTGTTCCTTGCTGCACGGAGTCGGCAGAGCCACAGACGCATGGAATCCGGCACACTGCTGCGCACCTGCGCCCCCGAAATTCTGCTTGTACTCGTTTTTGGTCTGCCTGCCCTGCTGACGCTTCTGGTTGCAGGCCCTCTGGCACGAATGCTGCCCCAGCGCTGTCATTGCGGCAGCGCCGCTTAACATACACGGGTTGATGCTGCGCTCACGCGCGCGAAAGGCAGTGCGCCAGCATTAAGGGCGCACGGGCTTTCGGTTTGTCTGTCACAGGAAGAAAGGTAGCCTTAAAGATGAAAAGGAAATTGCATTCTTTTTTTAAGAAAAAAGCGCTCTGTGTGCAGCTCATGCTGCTGGCTGCGGCACCGTTGGCGCAACTCCCCTCAGCACGCATGGCGCTTGCTGTTGAATCGGAATCACCAGATGACGCAGCCATTGAGGAGGCTTTGCGCAGCAATGGCGCACCCGCCCAAGCTCAGCAGGGCAAATCGGCAGAAGGCCCAGCTGCGGACGAACCAGCCGGGAAAGTGCACCGGCTGGAAGGGGTACAGGTTCGCGGCCAAACAGAACAGCCCGGCGAAATTTTGATCGACCGCCGCACCATGGACATGACCCCATCGGCGACCAACAGCATCAATGACCTGTTGCGCGGGCAATCCAACGTGCAGTTTGATTCGTCCTCACGTAGCGGCATGCTCGGCGGCGAGATCACACCGCCCAAAATTTCCATTCGTGGCGCAAAACACTACGAAAACAACTTCATCATCAACGGTCTGGGCAACAACAATCTCATTAACCCCGGCGGGTATGAACACACCGCCAATAGCGGCATCCCATCCGGCGATTCGCAGTCCATCATGCTCAGCACCGACATGCTGGACACCGTAAAGGTTTACACGGAAAACGTGCCCGCCAAGTACGGCGACTTTCTTGGCGGCGTGATTGACGCCAAGCTGCGCGACGCCGCTTCGGACAGATGGCGCGGCATGGCGGCCTTTCGCTATACGGACAGCAACCTGACGCAATTTCACTACACCAACAGTGACAGCAACGCTCAACCCCTTGCAGGCAACAATTACCAACCGGAATTTTACAAGTATTATCCTTCGCTGCGGCTGGAAGGTCCCCTGTGGCAAAACGGCCCTGGCGTCATGATGGCCTACACCAACACAACATCCATCATCCCGCTCAAGCTCAAGGCTGGCAATGGCTCCGTGACCGAACGCCGACTGAATGAAAACTACCTCTTCAAGATCAACACGCCGGAGACCAGCCCGCTGTATCTGAGCCTCACCACCATTTACGCGCCCTACAAGGCAACCCTGTTCAACGCCAACTTCAAGGACGGCGGCGAATACAGCGTAAACGGCGGCGGCGTTGATATGATGCTCAACAGCCACTACGACTTCCCCATCGGACGCTGGAGCAACGATATCACCTACAGCAAAAACAATCTCGACCGCAAAAACAGCAAAGATGTCAATTACGTCTGGCTAATAACCCCTTCCACCAAAAGCTGGGCCTATAACAACAATCTGGCAACGGAAGGCGGCTACGGCAACTACACCCAGCAGCAGACTACCCTGAGCTGGGCCAGCAGCATGGACTTCAAGGCCGTTGGCCCCAAGTACTTCACCCATCAGCTGGAAACCGGCTTTGAACTCAAAAAAATCATGCTGGAGAGCGAACGCGGCGGGTACACGGTTTTTACCAGCGCCAAAAAGGACGCCAGAGCATCCGGCTCCTACGACAACGGCGTCATAACGGGCGAGCAGTTTGCCAGGACAAAGCAGGTTTACAACGACCTCGAGCGCCGCGAGAGCGTGTTTGCTCCGGCATTTTATTTACAGGACACCATCAAGGTTGAGCGGCTTACTATCCGCCCTGGTGCGCGCGTTTCCTACGATTCGCTGACCGAAAACACCGATGTGGCTCCGCGCTTTTTTGTCAATATCGACCTGCTTAACGACAACCGGTTTAATGTTTTCGGCGGGTATAACCGTTATTACGGCACTCAGGTCATGGAAAAAGCCTTGCACGGCAGCTCATTCTTGCAGACCTTCACACGTGCGAACTGGAACTCCCCCTGGGTTGCAGGCCCAAAAGCGCCCCCAGGAGCGTTCCGTCTTGGGTCCCTCAAAACGCCGTACAACGATGAATACACTTTGGGCGCCTCGGCTGACGTGTGGGATACCCTGTTCAAGGCCACCTACGTCAAACGCGACTACCGCAATCAGCTCAAGGGTGCACTGGTAACGGAAAACGGCATCGGCTACTCCCAGTATTCCAACGACGGCAAGACCGACTACAAGGGCATCACGCTTTCTGCCGAGCGCACCTTTGATTTTGGCGACTGGGGCAAGCACACGGGCGAGCTTTCCGCCACATGGTCCAAAACAGAAGGCAACTATACGGACTGGACAAACGATTCCTACAATGAAACGGATTCCACTATCCGCGATCCAAACTTTGTGCTGCTCAACGGCGTGGTCACGCCAAAGGGCGACATGCCTGCCAGCAACTTCAACTCTCCCTGGGTTATTGCCTACACCCACAGCGCCCAGTTCTGGGAAGACCGCCTGCGCCTCATGGGCCAGTTGCGCTGGGAACAGGGCGGTAAACGCCTTTACAACGATTCCGGCTCCACCAGTGTGGTCGGGCCTTCCGGCCTTCTCCTCTCGTCCTACAGAACGGCCTATCAGGAAGACAGCCTCAACGTGGACGCCAAGCTGAGCTTTGACGCCATCAAGTACAAGGATCAGACCCTTACGCTGGAAGTGGAAGCGCTCAATCTGCTGGACAGAAAAAACCTGTCCAACCTCAGCACCACCGCCACATCGCAGGGCACCTACGCCCTGGGCCGCCAGTTTTACTTTGGCGTAAAATACACCTTCTAACGCATCTGGAGCCACCACGTCATGCATGCTGAAACGGCAGCGGCAGCCGCCATTCCACGTCACCCAGCCATGAATCGCCCGCCTTACAGGCCGTTGCGCGGCATTCTTGCTGCGCTCAGGGCTGGCGTGCGCGCGGCGCTGCTGGCCGCCGTCACAGTTTCGCCCGCCCTGGGCGCGCCCCATGAGGTTCTGGGTCTGTGGGAGGATGCGCAGCAAAGCGACTCTCTCCCGCCATTTGCCCACGTCACCCCGGACGCGCCCAAGGGCGGGAGGCTCCGCCTGAGCGCCATTGGCACATTCGACAGCTTCAATCCCTTCAGCCCCCGTGGCGTCAGCGCGGCGCAGCTTGGCCTGACTTACGAAACCCTTGGCGTGAGCCAGCGCGGTACGCAGGAATTCATCATGCGCGGGCTGCTGGCCGAAAGCTTTGACCTCTCGCCTGACCGCTCAACCCTGCGTGTGCGCCTGCGTCCGCAAGCCCGGTTTTCTGACGGCGTCCCTGTTACAGCGCAGGATGTGGCCTTTACCTTCACAGCCCTCATCAAGCAGGCCTCGCCCGTCTACCGCTCTTATTACGAACAGGTGCAAGGAGTGGAAATTACGGGTGAACATGAGGTCATCTTCAAGCTTGCCTCCGGCACCAACCGCGAACTGCCGCTCATTGTCTGCCAGATGCCCGTATTGCCCGCCCACTGGTGGCAAGGCCGCAATATGGGCGACCCGCAGACGGACATCATGCCCGGCAGCGGCCCCTACCGCCTCACAGGCAGCGTTATGGGCTCGCGCCTCATTTACGAGCGCCGCAATGACTGGTGGGGGCAAAACCTGCCCGTCAATCAGGGCCGCTACAATTTTGATACGGTTCAGGTGGATTATTACCGTGATGTTTCCGTTGCGCGCGAAGCCTTTTTTGCCGGAGAAGCGGATTTTTACAGCGAAAGCAATATCAAGGACTGGACCAATGCCTACAATGTGCCCGCCGTGCGCGATGGACGCATTACACGACAGCTTCAGGAGTATGCCAGCCCCATGGGCATGGGCGGCATTTTCATGAACACCCGCCGCCCGGCACTGGCGGACAGGCGCGTGCGTCAGGCGCTGAACCTGCTGTTTGATTTTGACTGGATGAACAGCGCCTTCTTTTACAATGCCTACACGCGCTACAGCAATTTTTTCACTGGCTCCCCCTTTGCGGCGCAGCCCCTGCCTTCCGCCGGGGAGCTTGAACTCATGGAGCGCTGGCGCGACAGACTTGATCCCGCAGTTTTCGGCCCGCTGCCCGCGCAGCCCGCTGGCGGGCGCGATACCGAGCGCCAAAGAATGCGCGCCGCCCTGCATCTGCTGGAACAAGCCGGCTGGCACATACAAAACGGCGAGATGCTCAACGCTCAGGGCCAATCCTTCAGCCTGACCATCCTGACCAGTTCGCCCTCCATGCAGCGCGTGTACACGCCCTTTCGCAATACGCTCAAAAGGCTTGGCATCACGCTCAACGTACGGCTGGTGGATCAGACCCAGTACGTCAGCCGCGTGCGGGCATTCGACTTTGACCTTATTCAGGCCACGGTGCGGCAGTCGTCCAATCCCGGCAACGAGCAGCGCAACTACTGGTCTTCAGCGGCTGCCGGGGCGCGGGGTTCGCGCAATTATGCGGGCATACGCGATACTGTGATCGATTCGCTGGTGGACGAACTGGTGGCGGCCCCCACCCGCGAGGATCTGCACACCCGCGCCGCACTGCTGGACAGGCTGCTGCAACACGGCTGCTACGTCATCCCCGCATGGTACAGCGGCAGCATGCGCATTGCATGGTGGAAAGACCGCATCACCCCGCCAGCAGAGCAAGACAATGAAGGCGTGGACATCATGGCGTGGCATGTTCCGGCAACCGGGGCTACGCCGCCCCCGCAGGCTGTGCCCGCCGCCGCTGTGCAAACCTACAGGGAGGCGCGCTGATGCTGCGTTACACTCTTCGCCGTCTGTTGCTGATATTCCCGACTCTGCTGGGCATTCTGACCATCAACTTTTTTATCGTGCAGACTGCGCCCGGCGGGCCCGTGGAGCAGTTCATCGCCATGCTGGAAGGCAGCGGCAGCGCTTATATGGAACGGGTGGGCAGCGCCGGAGCCGACCTGCCCGCAGCAGGCATGGCAGATACTGCTGAAAGTGCCTATTCCGGCGCGCGCGGGCTTAACCCGCAAACGCTGGACGCCATCCGCAAGCTCTATGGCTTCGACAAGCCCATCCTCACCCGCTATGTGGAAATGCTGCGCGACTTTGCCATGTTTGATTTCGGCAAAAGTCTGTTCAAGGCAGACAGCGTAGCTGGGCTGCTTGTAAACGCCTTGCCTGTTTCCATAAGCATCGGCGTGTGGAGCACCCTGTTCATCTACCTTGTGTCCATACCCGTCGGCATAGCCCGGGCCGTGCGCCGGGGCAGCACCTTTGACTTCGCCACCGGGGCCGTCATGGTGGCGGCCAGCGCCATCCCCGGTTTTCTGTTTGCCGTGCTGCTGATCGTGCTGTTTGCGGGCGGCTCCTACTGGCAGATATTCCCGTTGCGGGGCCTGCACACCCTTGGTTACGAGAGCCTGCCCTTCTGGCGGCAGGTGCTGGACTATATGCACCACATGGCCCTGCCCGTGCTTTCCATGACCATCGGCGGTTTTGCCGGGCTCACCATGCTGACCCGCAATTCCTTTCTGGACGAACTGAGCAAGCAGTATGTTGAAACAGCGCGCGCCAAGGGCCTGAGCGAAAGAACCGTGCTGTACGGGCATGTGTTTCGCAACGCCATGCTGATCATCATTGCCGGGCTGCCCGGCGCGTTTGTGCGTATGTTTTTTGCCGGGTCGCTGTTGATAGAGACCATATTCTCGCTCAACGGGCTGGGGCTGCTGGGATTTGAGGCCGCCATGCAGCGGGATTATCCCGTCATGTTCGCCACGCTCTACATTTTCACGCTCATCGGCCTTGTGACGTCCATCATTGGAGATCTGACCATGACAAAGGTTGATCCCCGCATCGATTTCAGCGGGAGGAGCAAGGCATGAACCCCATCACACGCCGCAGATGGCAGACGTTCCGCAGCAACCGCCGGGCATTCGTCAGCCTGTGCCTGTTCTGCCTGTGCTTTACCGCCAGCCTGTGCTCCGAGTTTGTGGCCAATGACCGTCCTCTGGTGGTGAGCTATGAAAACCGGCTCTACTTTCCCATGTTTCACACTCTTGACGAGCGCGTCTTTGGGGGCGACCTGCCCATTGCCGCCGACTTTGCAGACCCATTCATCCAGACCGCCATTGCGGAGCGCGGCTGGGCCTTGTGGCCCCCGGTGCGCTATTCTTTCAACACCATTTCGCGGCAGGAAGGCACGACCTTTCCCGCGCCGCCAGGGCACGGCAACTGGCTGGGCACGGATGATCAGGGGCGGGACATACTGGCGCGGCTGCTTTATGGATTCCGCATTTCCGTACTGTTCGGTCTGTGCCTCTCTTTTTTCGGCTGCGCTGTGGGAATGACCGCAGGGGTTGCCCAGGGCTATTACGGCGGGCTGCCAGACCTGCTGTTTCAGCGCTTCATGGAGGTGTGGGGCGGAATTCCCGTGCTGTACCTCATCATCATCATTTCCAGCGTCATGACCATGGGATTCTGGGCGCTGCTTGCCCTCATGCTGGCCTTCAGCTGGATGCGCGTGGTGGGCGTGGTGCGGGCCGAGAGCCTGCGGGCGCGCAACATGGAATACGTGCGGGCGGCCCGCGCGCTGGGCGTGCCGGATAAAAGCATCATGCTGCACCATGTGTTGCCCAACGCTGTTGTGGCCCTGATCTCCATTCTGCCCTTCCTGGTCAATGCTTCCATCGTCACCCTGACATCACTGGACTTTCTGGGTTTTGGCCTGCCGCCGGAATACCCCTCGCTGGGCGAACTGGTGGTGCAGGGCAAAAACAACCTCTTTGCCCCGTGGATAGGCCTTGCCGCCTTTTTTACCCTTGCGGGCATGCTGACCTGCCTCGTTTTCATTGGCGAGGGCCTGCGCGATGCCTTTGACCCCGGCGTGTTTTTGAGCGGCGGAACGGCAGACGCAAAGAACACGCAAAACACATGGAGGGAGCAGGCATGAGCCTTCTTGACGTTCAAAACCTGCATGTGGCCTTTGCCAGAGCTGATGCAAGAGGCAATGCGCAAAATGGAAATGGCGTATCCGCCCCGGTAGGCCTTAGCGCAGCTAGAGGCACAGCGGTACGCGATGTTTCGTTCAGTGTGGAGAAAGGCCAGTGCGTTGCCCTTGTGGGCGAGAGCGGCGCGGGCAAAACCCTCACCTCCCGTTCCATCGTGCGTCTGCTCCCCGGCGGGGCGCACGTAACCCAGGGGCGCATTCTGTTTAAGGGCGAGGACGTGCTCAGCCTGCCGGACAAGGCCGTCATGGCCCTGCGCGGACGCAAAATCGGCATGGTTTTTCAGGATCCGCTGGCCGCGCTCAATCCCCTGCACCGCGTGGGCGATCAGGTGGCCGAATGCCTGCGCGCGCACGAAAGCCTGAGCGAAGAACAGGTGCGCTCGCGAGTGCTGGATCTCTTTGACCTTGTGCGGCTCGACCATGCTGTGGAACGCTACGGGGCCTACCCGCACCAGCTTTCCGGCGGGCAAAGGCAGCGCATCATGCTTGCCCTGTCTGTGGCCAACAAGCCCGACCTGCTTATTGCGGATGAACCCACAACGGCTCTGGACGCCACCGTGCAACAGGCCATTCTGGAGCTTTTGCGCGACATGCGCGCGGAACTGGGCATGAGCCTGCTGCTTGTGAGCCATGATCTGGGCATGGTGCGGCGCTTTGCGGATACGGTTCACGTGATGCGCCACGGCGAAATTGTGGAGTCGTCCTCCTCGCTCTTTGCAGACCCACAGCACGAATACACCCGCGCCCTGCTCCACACAGGCAGCCGTCAGTGGGCCGAGGACGTCCCCCGGCATGGCGGCAGCCCCATTCTGGAGGCGCAGGGTCTGAGCGTGGATTTTTGCCGCCCGAAAACGCGGCTTTTCCAGCGTGCGCAGCCGCCCTATACAGCGCTGGACAACGTAAGCTTTGCCCTGCATCAGGGCGAATGCCTGGGTATTGTGGGCGAGAGCGGGTCAGGCAAATCAAGTCTGGCCCTGGCAGTGCTGCGGCTTGTGACCAGCCGTGGCGGAATTCTCCTTATGGGCAAAGAAATCCAGAACCTGACCCATGCGCAAATGGCGCCCCTGCGCGCCAGCATCCAGGTGGTCTTTCAAAATCCTTATCTTTCGCTCAATCCGCGTATGTGCGTGCATGACCTCGTTGAGGAAGGTCTGCGTGTGCACGCCCCGCGAGTGCAGGACAGGCCGCAGCGCGTCCTTGAGGCCTTGCGGGATGTGGGGCTTTCCCCGGCATATGCCAGCCGTTTTCCGCACGAACTTTCCGGCGGTGAACGCCAGCGCGTAGCCATTGCGCGCGCCCTTGTGCTGCGCCCCCGCGTACTGCTGCTGGACGAGCCCACCTCATCATTGGACAGGGCGCTGCAATTTCAGATCATTGAACTGCTGCGCGGCTTGCAGCAACGCTTTGGCATGTCGCTGATCTTTATCAGCCATGATCTCACACTGGTGAAAGGCTTTTGCCAGCGGGTGCTCGTGCTGGACAAGGGCAAATGCGTGGAACAGGGGCCAGTGCGTGAGGTCTTTTGCCAGCCGCAGTCGGCCAAATTGCGCGAACTGCTCAAAGCTTCCGCCCAGAGCGAAGACCAGCATCTGCCCCCCGCTGGCCCTGTGGCGGCGCGCCCCACCCTGCGGCGCATCAATCCGCAAAAACTGGGCGCTGCTTCTGCCGCATCCCGGAAAACGCACAAAAGAGGCATGCTGTTCTCGCTGGGCGTACACGCCGCGCTATTTATATGTCTGTGGGGCATTCCCTTGCAGGCCTCTGGCGGCGGAGAATCGTCCATGCGGGTTTCCCTTGTGGGCATGGGCATGGGCACTGCCACGCAAGGTGCAAGCAAAGCCTCGGCCACCAAAGGCACTGATCCCACCGCCACAGCCAGGGAGGAGCGCAACGCCCCGGTTGAGGAAAAAGAACGGCCCAAGGACAAAAAAACGCCGCAGGCCGAGCAGCCAGTTGAACAGCCGGATCTGATACTCAAAAAAAAGTGCGAGCCAAAGCGTCCGCCCAAAAAGGAGCATCAGCAAAAACGGCTCACGGCCAAAACAGAAGACCGCCCCCCCATGGAAACACCGCCGCCCTCACTGGGCAGTGAAGCCCGGCAGGGGCCGGATAGTGAGTCCGGAGGCAGCGCCGCCGAAGCTCAGGGCAGCGGCAGAAACGATGGAGGACAGGGCGGCGGCAGCGGCGGCGGGCTTGGCATGCATCAGGGGCGTGGTCAGGGCGCTGGCTCGGTATACGGCTTCAACCAGTGGGATCAGTCGCCAGTGCCCATCCACCGGGTAAAACCCAACTACCCGCCTGCGGCTAAACGCATTGGCAAGGAAGGCACCGTCATTGTGCGGGCCGTCATTGACGCCCAGGGCAAGGTGGTGCGCGCCGTGGTTCTGCCGGGCAAGGAAACGCAGCACTTCAAGGAAGAAACCCTTGAAGCCGTACAGCGCTGGCGCTTTGCCCCCGGCAAGGTGGGCGGCAAACCTGTGATGTGCGTGGTGGAATTTCCCGTCGATTTCAGCATCAGCAGATAACATGTTAAACATTATACAGTTTTGCTTGAGTTTATCGCTGTCATGTTGACAAAGCTTGCGCAGCGTACTACCACACTATAGCTTTGAATTTCAATTTCATATTCTTTTGGGGGATATAATGGATTCCATGATTCAGGCGGTGTTGCAGGCAACATTTGTTTCCAAGTGCGTGCTGGCGCTGCTCTTGTGCATGTCTGTGGCAAGCTGGGCCTATATGTGCAGCAAATGGATGTTGCTGCGCACCGCCCAGCAACGCACGCAGGCGGGGCTGGCGGCGTTTGACGAGGCCGGGGAACTGAGCCGGGCGCTGCCAGTGCTGGCAAATGACAAACACTCTCCCCTTTTTGGCATTGCGCGCCGCGCCATCCGCGAATTCAACCGTATTTCCCGCACGGGCGACGTTGACCGCCTGTTGAACGACAATGTGCGCAGGGCCTTGCACTTTGCCGTGGCGGAAGAAATCGCCGTTCTCAAATCTTCTCTGGCTCTGCTTGCCACCGCAGCCAACACTGCCCCCTTTATCGGCCTGTTCGGCACGGTGTGGGGCATCATGCATTCCTTCACCGCCATTGCCCAGATGAAGAGCGTTTCGCTGGCAACAGTCGCGCCCGGCATTGCCGAAGCGCTCATCGCCACCGCTGTGGGCCTGTTTGTGGCCATCCCCGCCGTGTGCGGCTACAACGTGTTCCGCGCCAAGCTGGCCCATATTGAGGGCGTATGCATCAACTTTGCAGGCCAGATGCTCAATCGCCTGCAACACGAAGCACCGCAACACGCTGACGGCATAGCCTTTTCAGAGGAGCGCTAATCATGGCCGCATCTTCCGCCGACGACGATTTTGTTGCCGACATCAACGTCACGCCCTTTGTGGACGTGATGCTGGTCTTGCTGATCATCTTTATGGTCACAGCCCCCATGATGACCGAAGGGCTTGATGTTGCCCTACCCAAGGTGGAGACCTCCGAAGTGCTGCCCACGGATGACGACCACGTTATCCTGACGGTCAAAAATGGCGGCGCGCTGTTTCTCAACGAGCAGGAAACAGACATGGACAATCTGCCGGATGCTCTGGGCGCGCGGGTTAAGGACAGCGGGCGGCAGCTCTTTGTTCGGGCCGACAAGGATGTTCCCTACGGCATGGTTATGAGCGTGATGGATAGGGTGCGCGGCGCTGGCATCAAGGATGTGGGCCTTGTGACCACCTCCGTTCCGGATGGTGGAGCTGAAGATAAAGGCAAATGATCAGCGATCAGACCAATCGCAGATCGCAGACCGGATACCCGCACAATTCCCGCAACAACAATTTCCACAGCAATTTTCCACAAGAGTACCCGGGGGCAAGGTCGTTCTGCCCTGCCCCCCGCACACGGTCACTTACTGCCATTTCCAGCATGCCCAGCCATTCTCTGTAATCTCCTGTAACCCCCTTGCCATGTCATAAAAAAATGAAAGGCCTGTTCCTGCCCGGCAATAGGCAAAGAACAGGCCCGGTACTGCCAGATTTACATCCGGCGCGTGTCCGTGGGGGAGGAGCTACTTCCAGCTGGGAATGGGCAGCTGAACCTGCTTCAGGAACTTGTCGGTATTGATCTGGGCGTCCTTGAACTTCTTGATTTCAGCAGGCGAGAAGCGCTTGATGCTGCCAAAGAAGTCGGCCACAGAATTCTGCCACTTGTCGGCCTGCGATTCGCCCTTGGATCTGTCGAGCAGAGCCATGGTTTCTTCATAAGACCAGCGGGGGTGAATCTGGATGTCGAGCTTGGCTTCTTCGTCTGTCATGCGGATACCGGCGAATTCGTTCATGTACTGGCGGTATTCCTTGATGATGCGGGGGCTGGGGCCTTCTTCGCGCAGCATGTTGGAACCGCGCAGGTACACGCGCAGGAACTTGGCAACCAGTTCGGGGTTTTCATCGCACCATTTTTTGTCGCCCACGAGCGAAGACACAGTGATGCAGTCCATATCGGTCATGGAGCCAGCGCGCTGCCACTTGCGGGAATCAGCCACAAAGGTAAAGGGCGCCCACAGGCACACGGCGTCGCCAATGCCCTTTTCAAAAGCAGGCACGGCAGAGGGCTGTTCCATGTTCACTAGGGTCACGTCGGCTTCGGTAAGGCCAAGGATGCTCAGCCACTTGCCGATCATATAGTGAACGGTGGTCTGGGAGGTGTACAGAATCTTCATGCCCTTGACGGTTTCAGGGCTGCCGTACACGTTGGGATACTTGGGGTTGTAGCCCTTGACCTTGGCGGCGGGGCTGTCGGGGCGCAGGTAAAGCACGTGCACTTCGCCTTCGCTGATGATGGGGGCCACGGAGTAGATATTGTAACGGATGCCGCCGATCAGCTGACCGCCAACGCCCGTGGAACCGAGCACCCATTCCTTGGCGGGCAGGGCTTCCATCTGGGCAGGGCCGCTGTTGAACAGCAACATCTTGATGTCCAGGCCTTCTTCCTTGTCCCAACCCATTTTCTTGGCGTACCAGATGTTGAAGCCCGGGGATTCGTCCATCCAGCAGGTGGAAATTTCAACGGGCTTGTCGGCTGCCAGAGTGGCGACGGGGCCGCCGCAGATGACAGCGCCCATGCAAAGCAGAAGCGCGACCAGAAGCAGTTTTCTCATGCATGACTCCTAATTGGTTAGTGGACAGATCCGCTTTTACAAAAAACCTTTCAACTGCTTAAACCTTCAAACAAACCACTTGGGCAACCTCGGCAAGTGCATACAGGTTTGCCGAGAAATCCATGCTCTCGCATGCGCGGCAAGGGCCGTACCGCTGGCAGGCGCACCCATGTACGGCGCGGCCCTTGCTGCTGTGCGCAGTGCTAGAGCGTAAGCTTCTGTTCTTCCGTAATTCTGGCCCGCAGTTCAAGGAACGCGGGATCCATGGTGTCGCGCGGGCGCGGCAGGGGCACATCATACGAAGTGTGCACATGCCCCGGCAGCTTGTCTTCCATGGTGACGATGCGGTCGGCGAGGAACAGGGCTTCATCAATGTTGTTGGTCACAAAAATCATGGTACGCTTGTCCATGTGCCATATGCGCTCGGTCTCCTGCTCCATGAAAAAGCGGGTCTGGGCGTCAAGCTGACCAAAGGGTTCATCAAGCAGCAGCACCTCGGGGTTGAGAGCATAGGCGCGGGCAATGCCCACACGCTGCTTCATGCCGCCCGAAAGCTGGTGAGGATAGTAATCCTCAAAGCCTTGCAGACCCACCATGCCAAGATAGTGATTGGAAATCTCACGGATCTTCGCAGGCTCAAGCCCGCGTACTTCAAGGCCGATTTCCACGTTCTGGCGCACGGTCTTCCACGGAAAGAGCTTGTAGCTCTGAAACACCAGGCCGATCTGCGGGCCTGGGGCCACAATCTGCTTGCCGTCCAGATAAGCCGCGCCGGACGAAGGCGATTCAAGCCCGGCGAGGATGCGCAGCAAGGTTGTTTTGCCGCACTGGCCCGGCCCGAGGATGACCAGAAACTCCTGATCGCGCACCTCAAGGGAGATGTTTTCCAGAACCGGAACCACCTGGGTTCCCTTCTGGATGAAGGTTTTGCTTATATTGTCACAGACAATTTTTGGCTGCGTGTCTTTCACGTTCAGCTCCTTGGCTCTCTAAAGATTCTCGATTTCACGCTGCCAGGGGCACAGCTTGCGGGTCAGCAGATCCATCCCCAGGGTGAACACCAGCGACACGGCGGTAATAATGAGCATGCCGCCGATAATCATGCCGGGGTCGGACAGCTTCATACCCTGCACAATGATGTAGCCAAGGCCGGAACGGGAATTCACAAGCTCCGCAGCCACAACGCATGTCCAGGCGCTGGACATGGCGATCTGCAAACCTGCCGTAATGGCGGGCAGCGCGCCGGGAATGCACACAAGACGGATTTCGTCCCAGCGCTTGCCGCCGATGATGCGCACCACATCGAAAAATTCGGGTTCGATGAGTTGCAGGCAGCTGTAAGAGTTGAGCACCACCGGCACAAAGGAGCCAATGACGATGATGAAAATCTTGGGTGCTTCGCCAATGCCGAACCACAGAATGGCCACAGAAATCCAGGCCAGGGGCGGCATGGGCTTGAACATGTCGAAAATGGGCTTCACAATGGCGCGGAACGTTTCGTTGAAGGCCATGAACAGACCCAGCGGGATGCCAAAGCCAGCGGCGATCAAAAAGCCGATGATAACGCGGCGCGTACTGATCCACAGATGTTCGAGCAGGCCGAGGCCGGAGAGCTTGTTGACGCTCAGGTCGTGCAGGCTTTCCACCACCTGAAAGGGCGTGGCCAGTGCGCTGCTGTAGCCGAACACGTTGGACGTGGCAGCCCACTGCCACAGGCCGAAAAAGCATACCAGCGAAACGATGTACAAGAAGTATTCGCTCTTGAGGGCACGGATCAGCGAAAACTCGTACTTTTTCGTGTTCTTGATGGTTTCATTGCAGACGCTCTGGGTCTGCCCGTTGGACGCCGAGGAAGACTGCATGGCGCTATCTCCTGATGCCGGCCAGCAGCCGGGATTCGATCTTGTCAATGATGAAACCGATGATGGCGCCAGCAATACCCACGCTCACCATACCCACCATCACAAGGTCGGTACGGCCAAGCATGCGGCCAATGGTGATGAGATAGCCAAGGCCCTTGTCTGCGGCCAGCAGTTCAGCGGCAACCAGGGTCACCCAGCAGTAGGCCAGGGCGATCTGCAAGGCGCCAAACACCATGGGCAGCGCGGAGGGAACGCAGATGGAGGTAAATATCTGCCAGTCGGAAGCGCCATAGGTTCTGGCCATCTGGATATGCACGGGGTTGGTCATGCGCACGCCGGTATATGTATTGATGACGCACGGCACGATGCCCGAAAGCCAGATGATAAATACCTTGCCGGGCAGACCGATGCCGAACCAGAAAATGGTCAGCGGAATCCAGGCAACCGGCGGAATGGGCCGGATGATTTCAAATATGGGGCGCACAAGGCCGCGTACCGTGGTGAACCAGCCCATCGCAAGGCCCAGGGGCAGGCCCACAATCAGGGCCAGCACATAGCCCAAAAAGGCTTCCTGCATACTTGTCCAGGCATGCTCCAGCAGCACTGCCCCGTCAGGAGCGGGATTGGTGAGCTTGTCGACCATGAGGCTCAATATGTCGTAGGGCGAGCTGAGCAACGTGCTGGGAATACGCCAGTCGTTACTGTCAGCCGGGCCAACGCACATCTGCCACACGCCAAGAAAAATACAAACGCTCAAAACCGGCAGGATGCGAAGCCTCATGGGCTTGCGGTAGGTTACTTTTTCATTGCATTGCATAAGCTGTCCCTTTTTCCTACCACCAGCGGATGAGGTCTGTGACCTGGCGGCGAAGTTCGACAAAACGCGGATCCCTGAAATCCCTCGGGCGCGGCAGGTCAACAACCACTTCCGCCCTCACCTTGGTGGGCTTGGGGCTCAGCACCAGGATACGGTCAGCCACATACACGGCTTCTTCAATGTTGTGCGTAACAAAAAGCACGGTGCTCTTGAGGGTCTGCCACAGCTTCACAAGCTCGTCTTCAAGATAGAAGCGCAGCTTCACGTCAAGCTGTCCATAGGGTTCATCCATAAGCAGCAGATCGGGGTTCACGGCAAAGGCGCGCGCCACGGCGATACGCTGCATCATGCTGGCCGAAACCTGGTTGGGATACAGCTTGGCCGTATCTTCCAGCCCCACCATCTCCAGAATCATATCAAGACGTTCCCTGAGCTGTTTGGGCGGAACCTTTTTTATGCGCATGCCGTAGGCCACGTTTTCTTCCACTGTGAGCCACGGCAGAGCCGTTGGTTCCTGAAACACAAAGGCCAGGTTATGCTTGCGCGGATTTGCCACTTCACCATCAATGTAGATGTTGCCGGAGGTGGTTTCCGTAAGTTTGGACATGCAGTTGAGAAAGGTTGTCTTGCCGCATCCCGTAGGCCCGACTATGCAAACCAGCTCTCCGCGCTTGATGGTAAAGTTGACCTTGTCCAGAACGGTAAGGTCCCCATACATTTTCGTTAGATCCCTGACTGCTATTTTAGCGTCGGAACAGGCACAGTCATCGGTTTGCTGCACGGCTGCACTCCTTGGTGAGAGTTGTTAAATGTCCCGGTCTGCCGTCCGGGTTCGCAAAAGAAGCCAAACGCCCCTGAAAGCTGCCAATGGGCTGCCGGGATGGTTGCGCGTGCTTCGAAATTCTTTGTGAGTCATTTTGCATAATATATACCATTTTTCACAACTCCTGCAAAAAACCGCTTTTCATCAGCTATTACAGGATATTTTTTACTTAATATGCCTATGTTGCGGCACAGGTTGCGACATGAACGCGCATTTTGCGACACATGTGACGCACCCGCCATTGGCGCGCATATTTTGGGCTTGCGCGGGCCGCTGTACCCGTTTTTTCCAAGCCATGCTAGGGAATAAAAGAACAACACCTGTTGGGATGCCCTCGACTCCCCACCTTTCCACGCAAGGGAGGCGACAATTACGTCGTACTTTCCTCCGCAGGGGATGGTTTGATCTTTCCGGGTTTGCCTGGGCTTGCCGTTTTGCACGGCCTGCCTTGCACTAGAGATTGCGCAGAACCCGCTGCCTGCCGTCCGGGGTGATTCCGTATGCACCGCCCTGATTGGATTCGTTACAAACGGTCACAATACCCACGCCTTTGAGGGCTCGCAGCTGAGCTTCAATATTCGCCACATTGATCTGCCTTTCGCCTGCGTATTCTTGCTCCAGGGCGACGCACACATCACAGGCCGTGCGGGGCGCGCCGTCCAGCAACAATCTGCCCACAGCCAGCCGCAAAGGCAGCCGAACGCGCATCACAGCCCCTCCTGCGATTGACGCAAGGCGGTTCGCCCCTTGCCCTGCATGACAACCAGCACAATGCCCGCCACTATCACCACCGCGCCCGCCACAAGATTACGGGTAACGGTAATGTTGGTAAAAATGGCGCTGAACAATATACCCCAGAGGGCATAGGTCACGTTCAGGGCCATGGCCCGGCATACGCCGGTCATGTTCATGGCCGTGTACCAGCAGCGGTACGAAACGCAGCCCACCAGGCCAGCCGCTATGCAAAAAGGCAAACCGGGGCTGGCAAGAGCCTGCATCAGCAGGTCAGCCGCGTTCAGGCCGGGGTTGCCACGTTCCAGCAGCACAAAGGCCGCAGGCACGATCACCAGCATATACAACAGGCTGGAAACGATCTGATAGACATTCAGGGCCACAACAGGCTCGATAAAGTCCATACCCGCCGTTACGCACACGCCCTCCGATGCCCAGCCAAAGGCGGCCAGAAAGGCAAATCCCAACCCCAGATAAAAGGCCTGACCGCCCACGCCGCCCTGGGGCGCAGACCAGCCCACGGTAAACGCGCCCGCCACGCAAAGCGCAAGGCCGCACATGGCCCTTGCGGAAATGCGCTCTTTCAGAAAAAAGCGCGCCAGCACCGCCGCGATGGCCGGATACAGGGTGGAAATGGGCAAGGCATAGGCTGGCCCTGCCAACGAAACGCCCATCAGATAGCCGCCCATGCCAAGGGGAGCGCCCATAAAAGCGCCCATGATGCAGTACCTGCCGGGCTTGCTGCAAAAGGTGCGGAACACCTCCCGCCCCTTGCCCTGAGCCACATTGAGAACAAGAGAAAGACAGGCCGCGCTGATGTCGTGACAGCCCGCGGCAAACAGGGGGGCCAACAGCCAGAATTCAGGTATGCTGAACGGCTCTTTTACCAGCCCCTGCTTCAGAATAGGGCCATCCAGACTGAAAATTACCCCAGTCAGCGCAGCGAGAAAAAGCCCTTTGCGTACATATGCCGCATCCCGCGCAGAGGTGCTGCACGCGCCCCTTTCGCTTTTCGGGCCGTTGCCGGAAGGGCCTTTCACCGTTTTGCCTCTTAACCCTTGCGCAAAAGGTTGAGGTAGGCGGCGCTGTCGGCCAGCGTTGCGGCCTCGGCGGGGTCGTCCATGCGGATGCGCAGCATCCAGCCTTCGTTGTAGGGCTTGGCATTGACGAGGGTGGGCGTGCTTTCCAGAGTTTCATTCACTTCAAGCACAGACCCGGCAACAGGCATGAACAGGGCGTTGACGGACTTCAGCGACTCAACGGTGCCGAATTCCTGACCGTTTTTGTAGGTTGTACCCACGGCAGGCAGGTCAACAAAGGCGATTTCGCCAAGCTGGTCCTGGGCAAAGTCGCTGATGCCTACGGTGGCGGTTTCGCCTTCCACGCACAGCCACACATGTTCGTCGGTATAGCGCAGATTTTCGGGCAAAGCCAATTGGTCAAGATCTTTCATGATACTACTCCTCTTCCATGCGCAGGGCAGCGTCGCCAATGGCTTCGGCCAGCGTGGGATGGGCGTGAATGGTGGTGGCTATGTCGTTGATGGAAGCGCCCATGCGCAAAGCCAGAGTTGTTTCGGCAATAAGGTCGGTGGCGTGCGCGCCAGCCATGTGCGCGCCCAACAGGGTGCCGTCGCTGGCATCCACCACCAGCTTGCAGAAGCCGGGCAGTGCGCCCATGGCCTGGGCCTTGCCAAGTTCGCGGACCTGCACAACAGAGGTTTTGACCTCATAGCCCGCATCGCGTGCCTGCTGCTCGCTCATGCCCACGCAGCCAATTTCTGGCGAGGTGAAGATGGCCGAAGGCACAAAACGGTAATCCATGGGAGCGCCCTTGCCGCCGGTCAGGCAGTCGTTAACGGCGCAAAGAGCCTCGGCGGCAGCCACATGGGCCAGCATGACGCGCGCGGGGCCAAGGGCATCGCCAATGGCATACACGCCGGGCAGGGATGTACGCATGTATTCATCAGCGCGAATCCAGCCGCGTTCGTCCGTAGCAACACCGGCTTCCTTGAGGCCAAGCCCGGCGGTCATGGAGGCGCGGCCCACAGAGACAAGCACCATCTCGGCGCTGATGGGGCGTTCGGGCCTCGCTGGCGCGCCGCTCACAAAGGGCGACGGCGCAAGCACGCCGCTGACGCCGTTTTCATCCACGCGCACGTGGGTGAGCGTTTGCCCGAGTTCGCAGGCAATGCGGCGCTTTTTCATCTCGCGCTGGAGCAAGGTGCTGATGTCGGCATCCACCGAAGGCAGGGGCAATATCCTGTCCTGCCCTTCAATCACTGTGACAGCGGAGCCAAAAGCCCGATAGATGCAGGCCAGCTCGCAGCCAATGACGCCGCCACCCACAATGATGATGGAGGCAGGCACATGGGTGAGCTTGAGGGCATCGTCGCTGGTGAGAATGCGCTTGTGGTCGGCTGTGAGGCCCGGCAGGTTCACAGGATGCGAACCCGTTGCCAGTATGACGTAATCCGCTGACAGGCTGGAGCTTGCGCCGTTGCCGGTCACCTCCACCGCGCCGCCGCAAAGCAGGCGCCCCTTGCCGCGCACCAGGGTTACGCCCAGGGCGGCACAGGTCTTTTCAAGACCAGAACGCAGGGTGGCGCAAACACGCTCCTTGCGCTCGTAGACGGCCTGCGGGTCAATGCTGACGCCGCCTTCAATCTTGACACCGAACTGCACGGCCTGCTGGGCAATCTCAAGAGCTTCCGCAGACGACTTGATGGTCTTGGTGGGTATGCAGCCGTTGTTGAGGCAGGTGCCGCCAAGTTCGGCGTACTCCACAAGGGTTACGGCCATTCCGGCCTTGGCGGCAGCAAAAGCCGCCGTGTAACCGCCAGGGCCGCCGCCCACAACGATCATGCTTTTTTTCTGGTCGGACATGCGGGCTCCTAATCCTCGTCGTCGGCGAGCCTGAGGTTGTACTTCACGGGGAAGGCGGCCTCCAGCGAACCCGTGACCAGGCAGCCTTGACGCATGATCTTTTCCACACGGTCAAAAATGAATTCGTACTCTTCATCCAGATGCACGGTAACATCGATATCAATGCCCGTTACCCGGCCCCGGCCCAGATCATCGGTGCCTGTGTGCAGCGTGGCCTTGGCCTCGATTTTGTCGTACTTGGCATTGCGCGTATCCAGGGCCTTGTCCAAAGCGGCGCAATAGCAGTACAGGGCAGAGGCGGCCAGGAGCTTTTTGGCCGTGCCGGAACGTTCTTCAGGCGGTATCTTTTCACCGTCTATGGTGAGCACGCCAAACGCGCCGCTCTCCAGATCCAGATCCACCTTGCCGCCACGGCGGCAGAGAGAAACACTGAGTTCATGTGACATTTCAAAGCCTCCAGGCTGAAAAAACGCAAGAGCACCCTGCCCTCGCGCGATTTGGCCTGCCTATTGCACTAATAGTGCCATCAGATTGCCCTTGGCCTTACAACGCCATCCGCGCTTGTGTTTTATGGCACATGCAGCTAGTATCCCGGCCCGGAAGCGACATTTGTGTCGCGACAAACGACATTTTTTGCAAGGTTGCCGCCACATGCTTTCATCGCCCCCAGTTCCCCCCATTAATGTGGAAAAAAGCTATCGCCGCCTGCTCAATCACCTGCCGGGCATGGCCTATCGGTGCCGCGTTCTCAATATCGACGCGCCGGAAAGTGATTATCTTCAGTATGAACTGGAGTTTGTAAGCCGTGGCAGCTACGAGTTGCTGGGGGTGCCAGCCGAAGACATGGTGCTTGACCACCACAACACCATCGAACTGATGACCCACCCCGATGACCTCGGCCCCAGCCGCAAAGCCATACGCGACAGTATTGTCGCCCATGAGCCGTATCAGGTCATGTACAGGCTTTTGCTGCCCTCAGGGCGCGTCAAGTGGCTGTGGGATCAGGGGGAAGGCGTCTACGACGATTCGGGCGTTCTGCGGTATCTCGAAGGCCTGATTATGGACGTGAGCGAGCAAAAATTTCAGGAAATGGCCCTGCGCGAAGAAAATCGCGAGCTGCGAACCTCTGTTATCAATCTTTACGGTCTGGGCAACATTGTGGGCAAAAGCGAACCCATGCGCCGCGTATACAGCCAGATTCTCAAAGCGGCAGAAACCGATTCAAACGTCATCATTTACGGTGAAACAGGCTGCGGCAAAGACCTTGCCGCCAAGAGCATTCATGAATACAGCGGGCGCAAGGGCCGTTATGTGCCGGTAAACTGCGGCGCAATCCCAGAGCAGTTGCTGGAGAGTGAATTTTTCGGGCATGTGAAAGGGGCGTTTTCCGGCGCGCATGCCAATAAAGAGGGCTACATAGGCGCGGCCAATGGCGGCACGCTGTTTCTGGACGAAATAGGCGAGCTGCCGCTGCACCTTCAGGTCAAGCTGCTCAGGGCCATTGAAAACAAGATGTATACCCCCGTGGGCGGCAATACGCCCAAGGAATCATCCTTCCGCCTCATTGCCGCAACCAACCAGGATCTTGCAAAAATGGTGCGCGAAAAAACCATGCGCTCCGATTTTTATTACCGCGTCAACGTGCTTTCCATCACCCTGCCGCCCCTGCGCGAACGTCACGGCGACATTGCCCTGCTGGTGGAGGCCTGGCTTGAAAAACGCGGCCTGAACCTTATTCTGCCGCCCCATGTGCGGCTCGCCGTGGAGCAGTACGACTGGCCCGGCAACGTGCGTGAACTGCACAACTTTCTTGACCGTTACCTCGCCTTTGGTGACGAGGCTCTTCTTTCGCTGGGGGATGCCGGACGGGCCGACCTGCTGCTTAACACGCCCCAGGGCATCAGCCTTGATCAGGCCGTGCTGCAACTTGAAGAACGCATGATCCGGCAGGCGCTTGAAAAGTGCCGTTGGCACAGGGGCAAAGCTGCGGAAGAGCTGGGGCTGAACCTGCGCACCCTGCAACGCAAGATGCGCAGAATGTCCGGTGGGAGTGAAAAACTGCACGGCTAGAAGGCTATTATCTGCAATACCGGAAGCTATTTTTGCTTATCCCGCATGCCTGTCATGAACGGCGTGCGGGATTTTTTATGCATGCTGGCAGGATCAAGACCAAAACAGCGACATAACTCATCAGAAATCATATGTTTTTTATCAAGCAGCATACAATAGTCGTTGTCCACCCAGGACTCAATGTCTGAGATTCCGTCATGGTCGATGGCCTTCCAGCCCACGCCTCCCGCATCTGGATCATCCCATTCCCGCACATATTTCAAGAAAAAGGTCAGTATTTTCAGGCTCGAGCTGAAATGGACTTTGACGCAAGAACATACTGCCCACACTGACAATTCCTTGCGCGAGGTCTTGTACAATACAAGATGCAACACAACTGGTTTGTTTAACTCACTGCGGGGATTTTCATAACCCTTAAGATTATCAAGTTGCACTCTTAATCCGCCTGCGGACATATTAACCACATGCACAGCAGAACAGATATTTTCACCCACAAATCCAGAACGCGTCTCATCCAGATCATTCACAGATTTAGGCAACTGCTTGTTGCAAATCCACAGAGAAATTTTTTTGAGCATCAGAGGCGTGAGACCTACGCGCTCATGTCGTTGAAGATCACGCTGCACATATGTTTTAGGCATGGAAACTTCAACAATGCACTGCTTTGATTCAGTATCTATATGATTTGTGATGATCCGTGTTTTAAAAATAAAACCATGCCTGATAGCAGGATATGAAATTCCAAGATATTTTTCAGCTATTGCATGAGGTACTTTCACATACAGACTACAGCGCTCTCCTTTAAGAACATCAGGCAAAAAACTCTTGTTTGATTTGAGCAATATTTTTTGTGGAGAAATATAAAGAACGTCACAGGCAACGTTTTCAAGCTGGCGTTGTCTGTCTACAAAAAAGAGCCGCAACAACAAAAAGTCCCTTTGTGCGACCACAAATATTTTACCAGGCTGAACAGATCTAAACCGTAGAGATGCCCTCCAGAAAAAGTCAACAATTGTTCTGAGAAATTTCATGTATCCCCCAATTGTCAAACTTAAATGCACAATCGCACACTACTTTGCATTCAGACCTGGCAAACTTTCGCGGTATACTCAGCCTACCGTGACTTTGCATGACACTATCAATGGCACAATTACTTCTTCATTTATTATTTGCAGATACGCTGTTAATAATAAATGCTGACTATTATCAAAAAAAATAACAGCCATAATTTCAAAAGCACTTCTGATTACTTCATTTTAATGATTTCAAATTTATCAGAAAATAACAAGTACACAGGCAACAATGCAGCACAAAATACAAATAGTTACGCTACAACAAGCCGTTATAACAATACAATAATGCGAACCATTGACACATACATATAGCTATATTTTAATTGTCACATAAAAAAAATCACAATCAACAGTTATTGCAAATTTTTATCAGCAGCAAAGCTGCGTTAAACAGGTTTAGGTTGCCCGCATGCCGATAAAACAACAGCCTGCGGAGACTGAACATGAAGCTCAATCCCCGCAGGCGCTTGGAGGAAGGTATTGGTCGGAACCGCAGCACGGCTGCGGTTCCAGATAACCGCGCAAGCCATGCCCCCACACGGCAGGCGCGGTCACAGCGGCAAGAAATTTAGGCGCAGTCGTGCTTGTCCCAGGGTTCGCGGTTATCACGCTGGATAACCGATTCCATACGCACGAGAGCTTCTTTGAGCTTTCTGATTTCATCAAGCTTGAGGTTGGGATTTTTCATTGCCTGATAAATGATACCGCCGGTGCACTGGGCGCTGACGGGCAGATCCGCAATGGTGGCAATGGTAACGGCAATATCCTGCGCGTTAACGGCGCGGGCAACGGCCCCGGCCTTGCTGTCCACAGCCAGACCATAGAAGGCCACGCCGTCAGCGGCGGCAACCACCACCAGGGTGCGGCGGTCGGCGGCTTCCAGAGCGGCTGCAAGAGCGGCTTCATCACCCTGCACCACCAGCAGCGCGTCTTCCGTGCCTTCAAGGGCGGCAGCTTCAACCTTTTTGCCGCCAAGTTCGAGGGCCAGAGCTTCCAGACCAGCGTGTTCGGCATTGGCCAGCAGAACGGCCTTTTTCTTCAGCTTGTCCAGCGCTTCGGATGCGCCGCTGAGCGCAACGGAAGGCAGCATCAGGAGAATCGCTTTCTTTTCAGCCATGATCTTATCCTTGTCGTCTGCCCCGCTGATGCGGGGCTTTGTGTTTTATCGCGCCGGGGCAAAAGCCGCGCACTTGCCCCGGCATGGTGAATTAATCAACCAGATTGGGGTTTTCCATGATCTGGTAAATGGGCGCGCCTTCGGCGTCGGCGGGGACAGGATTGCCCGTGATGTAGCAGAAGGTGGGCACAATGTCGGCCAGCCAGCGCGGGCGGGTATAACGGTAGCCCTTGCGGATGTTGGGGCCACGGAACATGAGCAGGTTTTTGAGGCTGCCGCAGCCGGATTCGCCGGTGGGCAGACCGTAACCGTGCTCGGCCATGTATTCGGGTTTGAGCACGTACACCACATCGCCAGCCTGCGCGCCGCCCATGCCAAACACGTGCGCGTCTTCCTTGCGCACGGCGAGCAGCACGGGCCGGTCGCCTGTGTCGGGATGCTTGTAGTCCAGCAGGGCGTTGATGATGCGGTCGCGCACGTTTTCGTAGTCTTCCTGCTCAACAATACCGCCGGGATAACGGCCCTTCAGGTTTACGTACACGAACATGTAGCGCTGCGGCACGGCAAGCGACTTGCTCACATCAAGCACGTAGTTGAAGCCTTCGGTTTCCTCGTAGATATCCCAGTAGTTTTCAGACTTCTTGGGCTCGTAAGAGCACAGTCCGGCTTCCTTGAGGGCGTGGGCCGTGTTGAGGATGGGGCCGAGGGGCGTTGCGCCGTGGTCGGAGCACACGCACATGACGGTTTCATCGCCCATGATGTCCATGAGGCGGCCAAGCAGACGGTCTTCCACTTCGTATATGTAGCGTTCCATCTTTTCGGCTTTGGTGCGAACAGCATCGTCCGCACTGTCCAGCTCGCTGAGCCAGCCGTGGTAGAACCAGTCAATGGGATGGGAATGCATGTAGAAAAGATCCCAGTCCGCATTGGCCTTGATGAGCGATTCAATGGTGTTCCAGAGCCATGCGCTGTGAAAGTCCACCAGTTCGCACACGGTATCGGTATCAATAATGCCGTGCAGATAGGCAACCAGACCAATATCATTGGCCGTAATGTGCTTGCTGAAGTCAATCTGCGCGGCGGCTTCAGCCGGAGCGATAAAGCCGCAACGGCCAGCAATGCCGGAAATATACAGTTTGAACTCTTCGGCATCGTCAGAAAGCTGCATGAGCTTGGCGCGAAATACGCCCTTTTCGGTGCGGCCATCGCCCTTCACGGTAAAGTCGTGTTGGGCGGGTTCGCTCCACTGACCAAGCTGAATGGTAAAGAAGGCCTTGGCGTAGTCCTTTTCAGGGCAAAGGGCCATGCGGTCATAGCCTTCATCGCCGCTCTGCCACACAAGGCAGTGCCAGGTCTGGTCTTCCAGGGGTTCGATGGCTTCCTTGAAGTGCATACGCACATTCATTTCAAGGGGTTCTTCGCCTTCTGGCAGGTTGGCCCAGCCTTCGGCATCGTCAAAGGTGCCCTGCGAACCCATGGGATAGAAATCTGTGGAAATGACGCTTTCAGAGCACAAATATTCCTTGTGCTCGTTGCCGTGCAGGGGCCAGCGGGTTTCGGCGGGGCTGAGGCCCTCGCCCATGATCATGACGCCGTGCTGCATCTTGGACGGCCACGACATGGGGTAGTTGACCACGAGGCACTTCTTGCCAGCCTTGTCCCACGCGTCCCAGATGGTCTCTGCGGTGAGGATGCTGGAGCCGAAAGCCTGCGAGGTTTCCTTGTAATCAAGGCTGCGGCCTTCATGGTAGTAATAGTAGTCTTCCACGCCGTGGGTGCGGGGCCATGCGCCCGTGCAGATAGTGGCCCAGGACGGCGGAGTGACCGTAGGCAGATTGAAACCTTCGGGAATGTAGCTGCCCTCCTGCATGAACTTTCTGAAGTTATCGAGCCCCCCCTGAGCGAGCATTACTTCAAGCCTTTTAGGAATAAGGCAGTCGTAACCTATAAGGGCGGCGCGCTTTGCTTTTGCAGCCATGATTAAAACTCCTTCGTAGTACCGACGGGCACTGTTGTGATATTAACGCGCCCCTCCTTTCAATTTACATGCCAAATGATTCACAACTCCTCCTGTCCTTTCGCCATGCCCGCCAGACCTCACTTTTTTCCGATCCGTTCTTTACGGAACATACTGGGCCGTTCAAATCAGCGACAAATGTGTCGCGTTTTTCAATCAAAATTGTTATCGTGCTAAAATAATTAAATTTTTATGAAAAATTTTTTTGTCGCAACACACGACAACTCTGCCGCGTATTTACCGAATATGCAGACTATAACATGAAAAAGTAAATTATTTCAGCATGGTGAAATTTGGCACACAGGATGCAATTATGCAACAAACCTGTTTTCGACCAAACACCATGTGAGGCGTCCTTGGCTGCACCCATGCCTGTTGCTGCTTTCCGCAGCTCCTTTTTTGCACAAAAAGCGCCTGCGCGGCATTGCGCCCTGCGGAAACCGCTTTGCGCAAAGCGCCGCATCATCCCCTCGCATCATTTACCCCCCTGCACAAGACCAGCCAGGCCAGGCCTCGCCCGGCTGGATCGAATACGCTTCCCTTGAGCGCGGACAATTTCGCCCGCGCTCTCTTATGGATCAGGCTGTAGCAAATGGATAACGTTTAACTTGGGAGGTACTATGTCTTTAAAACGGAAAACCATTCTTTCCGCAGCAGCTCTTGCGCTTACATTGGGGTTGGCGTTTGGGCAGTCTGCCGAAGCGGTGGATTTCAAGGCAAGGGGCATCTGGTCGATGGGCTTTGGCGTGGGCGATTCCAGCCTGACCAAGGACGTTACGACCACTGGGGCAAAACAGAAGGCCAACAACTCTGACCAGTTTGTTTCGCGTCAGCGCGTTCTGCTATTCCTTGACGCTGTCGCCTCTGAAAACCTGATGGGCAGCGTGCAGTTCAAGCTTGGCCCGATGGACTGGGGCAGATCCGGTCAGGGTTCCGCCCTTGGTGCGGACGGCACCCTGATACGCGTGACCCAGGCCCACATGCAGTGGTCGGTTCCGCAGACCGATCTGAAGTTCAAGATGGGTTTGCAGTATCTGGCCCTGCCTAACGCCGCTGGCGGATCTGCGGTGTTTGACACCCAGGCTGCCGCTGTGGTTGGCAACTATGCCTTCAACAAAAACGTGGGCCTCACCGCCCTGTGGATGCGCCCCTTCAACGACAACTATCAGGGCGGCACCTACAACAACGTGATCAGCAACGACAAGGCCAATTATCTTGATAATATGGACCTGTTTGCCCTGAGCATGCCCCTGACCTTTGACGGCATCAGCATCACCCCCTGGGTCATGCCCGGCATGATGGGCCGCAACACTGGAAAGTTTGGCGCGTTCACCAACTACAACCTGGGAGACGGCTCCCCCGCCACCACCCTGTACCCCTACCTGAACAAGATCGGTGCGGGCCACGGCCTCAACGTGACCGGCGTGACCAATGCCTCCAAGGAATACGGCACCGTGTTCTGGGCTGGCCTGCCTGTTAAGGTTACGGCTCTGGAACCCTGGAACATTGAATTCGACACCAACTACGGCTTTGTCGAGCAGATGGGCAGCTTCAACGTAATGCGCCGCAACAACGCCAATGACGTGGTGCGCGGCAGCACCCAGCGTCAGGGCTGGCTGGCCAAGGCCCTTGTGGAATACAAGCTCGACTGGGGCGTGCCCGGCGTGTTCGGCTGGTACGCCTCCGGCGATGACGGCAACGTCAAGAACGGTTCCGAGCGCCTGCCTTCCGTGTGTGCTTACGGCAACTTCACGTCCTTCATGGGCGATGGCAACCTCGGCTGGAGCCCCAACGTCAACTTCATGGACAAGTCCTTGTCCTACGCGGGCACCTGGGGCTTTGGCGCGCAGATCCGCGATGTCAGCTTCCTCGACAAACTCACCCACACCTTCCGCGTGGCCTATTGGGGCGGCACCAACAGCCCCGCAATGGTCAAGTACATGGACCATGCCAATGCGTGGGATTCCACGTCCAACATGTTTGACGGCCCTTACATGACCACCAACGATGGCCTGCTGGAATTCAACGTGATTTCTTCCTACAAGATTTACGACAATCTTGAGATGAACGTTGAACTGGGCTACGTGGCCAACTACATGGACAGCAGCACCTGGAACAAGAGCTACCAGAACTTCGGCTCCTACTCCAAGCAGGATGCCTGGAAGGGTCAGGTGGTCTTCCAGTACAAGTTCTAAAGATCCGGCGGTTCCTTCCTCCGGTACAGGCCTGCTGCCGACCACGCATACTGGTCTGCGGCAGGCCCATTTTTATGCCCGTGCTGTAAATAGTGCACAAAAAGGCCGTTGCCCGGACTCTCCCAGGCAACGGCCTTCGCTTTTGTTGGGCTGTGCCAAACACCGCCCGGCGGCATGGTGCCGCTTAAACGAATGTGTCGTTGGGGCGGCGCACCCGCACAAGAACCTCGGTCACAAAAAGCGCTTCATTGTTGGTTGTCCAGTAATCGGTGACATACCGTTCAAAGGCATCTGGGGCATGCACATAGCTGTTGGATGCACACCAGCGTTGCAGCTTGCGGTAGGTATCGCTGATGGTTTCGTAAGGGCCAATGTGATAGCAGCTCGCCATGAGCACGCCCCCGAGTGTCTGCATCAGCTCCTGCTTACATGGGCGCATGGGGCGCTGCAAAATCTGTATGGGCTGCTCCACCCTTTTCAGCCTGTCTTCTACCGAAGAAAAATGGACAATGACCGGCCCGGCAATATTGTTGTCCAGCGATTCAACATAATTGGTAAAGCCCATATTGATGATGGTGGACTTGATGTCCAGAGAGAACACCTCGTCATGAAACAGCAGATTCTGCGGCGGAACATATTTGACCGAGACCTGCCGCAGGTCGTTATCCAGCACCATTTCCGCCTCGTGCAGCAGCTCAAGCCAGTCATGAATGGAAGCCGAGCGCAAACGCAGCACGTCTTCCTCCTGCCGCAGGTCTTGCATCTTGGTAGTAAACATCTCGCGCAGAGCCCTCAGCGAAGCGTTGCTGTCCGCATCAAAGGCCGCGCGGATTTCTTCAAGACGGAATCCCATCTGCTTGTAATATTTGAGAGGCGGCACGGAGAGCACATCTTCATGCGTGTAATAGCGGTAATTGTTGGCCCCGCGAAGGCGTGGCGTGATAAGGCCCAGCTTGTCGTAAAAACGCAGGGCTTTTTTTGAAATATTCGAAGTCTCGCTCATTTCGCTTATGGTGTAGCGCTGAGAATTCATGAAGCTCTCCTGAATGTGCGGTGTCCGGCTTGGGGCGTACTCTCCTTGATAGTGCAAAAGTCGTTCCTGCTTCTTCCTCTCATTGCACCCACCCTCAAGGCGCTCATGCAATCTGAACCATCTGTCTGCGCCCGCTTCCCCCAATCTGGCCCAAGGTTCCAGTTTTAGGGAAGGTCGCCGCCTTTTGCCGCAAAAAGCAGACATTTTCGCGACAGGCCCGTAATTAAACGCAAAAATGCCGCCGATCCCTCTGCGCGCCCCACAGCTGCCATGCGCTCGCATAGCCGCGCAGCAGGCGGAAAAATCAAAAAAAAGCCCTGTAAGGGGCCCAAACCCGCGCACCACAAGGGCTGCAACAAATTTCACACACAAGACGAAAAAAATCGGGATATGGCTTGACTTTTCCCTATAGGGGAACGGCTAGAAAGGAACTAGGAGATTTGCTCCGCCCGGCTATGCCCGGACACGAACACGGGTCCCCACGAGGTGAGTTGTATGCAGTATACAGGTGAAGAAGCCCTTGGCCTGATTGAAACTCTTGGCATGGTTCCGTCCATTTACGGCGCGGACAGCATGCTCAAAGCCGCAGATGTTGATCTTGTCGGCTACGAAAACGTTGGCTCCACACTCGTTACCATCATGGTTCGGGGCGATGTGGCCGCAGTTAAGGCATCTGTTGACGCTGGAGCCGCTGCTGCCGCCTCTGTGGGCAAGCTTACGGCCACCAACGTCATGCCCCGCCCCGCGCGCGGTATGAGCGGTATTGTCCGTGCGCATACGCTGGACGAAGTGGCGGAAGACGACCCCGGGCTGCGCGCTCTGGGCATGATTGAAACCTTTGGCATTGTCTTTCTCATGGAAGGCGCGGACGCCATGATCAAGGCCGCCGATGTGGAACTGATCGGCTACGAAAACGTGGCCTCCGGTTACTGCTCCGCCCTTGTGCAGGGCGATGTGGCCGCTGTGCAGGCCGCCGTGGCCGCCGGCATCAAGGCCGTGAACAATATGGGCGCTACCGTTTACAGCTCCGCTGTGATTCCCACGCCCCACCGTCGTCTTGTCAGGCTTGTAAGGCGCTACGCCCTGAGCTGACCGGGTTCATCGGAGGAAACATGATCGGCGACAAGGATCTTATTTCCATCCAGCAGGCTCGCATCCTTGCTGAAAACGCGGCTGACGCTCAGACGCGGCTTTCCGCCATGCCTCAGGAATCGCTGGACACGGTGGTGGAAGCCATGGCTGAAGCCGCCGCCGCTGAGGCCCAGTCGCTTGCCGTCATGAGCCACGAAGAAACCGGATGTGGCGTGTGGCAGGACAAAATGGCCAAAAACCTTTTTGCCTGCCGCCGCGTCATACAGAGCGTGCGGGGCATGCGCTGCGTGGGCAGACTGCCCCAGAGCGCCGATGCCGCGCAAAACGTGTTTGAAGTGGGTGTGCCCGTGGGCGTTATAGCCGCCCTCAGCCCCTGCACCAACCCGGTTTCCACCACCATCTGCAATGTGCTTGCGGCGGTCAAGGCGGGCAATTCCATTGTGGTTTGCCCCCACCAGCACGCCGTGGAATGCACCAGCCGCGTGGTGGCGGCCATGTCTGCCGCCGGTCAGGCCCACGGCCTGCCCGAGGGTTCTGTGACCTGCCTGACCATGGTCGCCGACAGCGGCATTGAAGAACTCATGCGCCACCGCCTTGTGGCTCTGGTTCTTGTAACCGGCAGGGACAGCATGCTTGAAGCGGCGCGCCACAGCGGCAAGCCCTTCATCTACGGCGGCATGGGCAACGGCCCTGCCTTTATTGAAGCCACCGCCGACATTTGCAAGGCCGTGGACGATATCCTTGCCAGCAAGAGCTTTGACAACGGGCTGGCCCCCTCTGCCGAGCAGTGCGTCATCGTGGACGGCAAGATCGAGCCGCAGGCGCGCCGGGCATTTGAGGCGGGCGGAGCCTGTTTTATCAACGAGGCGCAGGCCCAGGCCCTGAGCGAAACCATGTTTCACCCCAATGGCCGCCGCAACCGCGCCATGCTGGGGCAATCGGCAACCGTGCTTGCCGAAAAGGCGGGCGTTGCCGTGCCGCAGGGTACGCGCGTGCTGCTGGTTGAACGCCGCTACGTGGACCCCGCCGATCCCTTTATCAGGGAACTGCTGGCCCCTGTGCTTGCCTATTATGTTGAACCGGACTGGCGGCATGCCTGCGAAAAATGCCTCGAACTTCTGCTGCGCGAGGGTCACGCCCAAACCATGACCATCCACAGCCAGGATGAAGAGATCATCCAGCAGTTCGCGCTCAAAAAGCCCGTGGCCCGCATGCTGGTCAACACCCCCGCCGCTTTTGGCGGCATGGGCCTCACCACCGACCTTTTCCCTTCCATGACGCAGGGCAGCGGTCTTGCCGGGCACGGATTCAGCTCCGACAACATTTCACCAATGAATCTCATTTATCGGCGCAAGGTAGGTTACGGCGTTCGCGGATTCTCGTTCAGGGAACAGCAGAGCGACCAGGCCGACCCCGTTTCAGACGCACTGCGGCGCGTTTTGCGCAAGGCTCTCAATGAATTGAACAGGTGATGCGGAACAAGCCCCGGCCACAGCCGGAGCCGCCATCGCAAACCATGGAGGAATCAACGTGGATCTTCATGATTTTACTCAAAAGATAGCAGAAGTCACCAAAAGCCTGACGCCCGAAGAGCGCGAAACGCTGCGCAAGATATTTGCCACGTCTTCCGGCTCGGCTGTTACCCTCACGCCCACTGCCCCCGCGCAGCATTCCGGCCCCAAGGCTGGCGTGTCTGACGGCGTCAACGTGCCTGACGGCCCCACCGAACGCCATCTCAAGCTCAAGACCAACTATCTTTTGCAGATGCCGCGCATCACCATTCACCGTGCGCGCGCTATTACCAAGATTGACAGCGAAAACCCCGGCATGCCGCGTATTCTGCTGCGCGCCAAGGCTTTCCGCTACTGCTGCGAAACCGCGCCCCTGGTCATTCAGGATAACGAACTCATCGTGGGCGCACCCAACGGCGCGCCGCGCGCAGGCGCGTTCTCGCCCGATATTTCCTGGCGCTGGCTGCGCGACGAGCTGGACACCATAGGCTCCCGCCCGCAGGACCCCTTCTATCTTGCTGAAGAAGACAAGAAAGTTCTGCGCGAAGAAATCTTCCCCTACTGGGAAGGCAAGTCCGTGGACGAATACTGCGAGGCCCAGTACCGCGAAGCTGGCCTGTGGGAACTTTCGGGCGAATCCTACGTGTCCGACTGCTCCTACCACGCCCTCAACGGCGGCGGCGACTCCAACCCCGGCTATGACGTCATCCTGATGAAAAAGGGCATGCTGGACATTCAGCATGAAGCGCAGGAGCACCTGACGCACCTGGATTACGCCAATCCTGAAGATATCGACAAAATCTACTTCTACAAGTCGGTGATCGAAACCACCGAAGGCGTCATGTGCTATGCCAAGCGCATGTCGGAATACGCCGCCCAGCTTGCGGAAAAAGAACATGATCCCAAGCGCAAGGCCGAACTGCTCAAGATTTCCGAGGTCAACGCCCGCGTTCCCGCCCACGCTCCCACCACCTTCTGGGAGGCCATTCAGGCTGTGTGGACCGTGGAATCCCTGCTGGTGGTTGAAGAAAACCAGACCGGCATGTCCATTGGCCGCGTTGACCAGTACATGTACCCCCTCTACAAGGCCGATATCGAAGCTGGCCGCATGACCCCCTGCGAAGCCTTTGACCTTGCGGGCTGCATGCTCATCAAGATGTCTGAAATGATGTGGCTCACCAGCGAAGGCAGCTCCAAGTTCTTTGCCGGATACCAGCCCTTCGTGAACATGTGCGTGGGCGGCGTTACCCGCGAAGGACGCGACGCCACCAACGAGCTGACCTACCTGCTCATGGACGCCGTGCGCCACGTGCGTATTTACCAGCCCTCGCTGGCAACCCGCGTGCACAACTCCTCGCCGCAGGAATACCTCAAGAAGATCGTGGCCGTCATCCGCTCGGGCATGGGCTTCCCCGCCGTGCATTTTGACGACACCCACATCAAGATGATGCTTGCCAAGGGCGTGAGCATTGAAGACGCCCGCGACTACTGCCTCATGGGCTGCGTGGAACCGCAGAAAGCGGGCCGCCTCTACCAGTGGACCTCCACTGCCTACACCCAGTGGCCCATCTGCATCGAACTGGTGCTCAACCACGGCGTGCCGCTGTGGTACGGCAAGCAGGTCTGCCCCGACTCCGGCGACCTGAGCCAGTTTGACACCTACGAAAAGTTCGAGGCTGCGGTGAAGGAGCAGATCCGCTACATCACCAAGTGGTCCAGCGTTGCCACGGTCATTTCCCAGCGCGTGCACCGCGACTTTGCGCCCAAGCCGCTCATGTCCATCATGTACGAAGGCTGCATGGAACACGGCTGCGACGTGGCCTCCGGCGGCGCCATGTACAACTTCGGCCCCGGCGTGGTCTGGAGCGGTCTTGCCACCTACGTGGACTCCATGGCCGCCATCAAGAAGCTTGTGTACGAAGACAAGAAGTACACGCTTGAATACATGAACGAAGCCCTCAAGGCCGACTTCAAGGGCTACGACGCCGTGCTGGCAGACTGCCTCGCCGCGCCCAAGTACGGCAACGACGACGACTACGCCGATGACATCGCCGCCGACCTTGTGTCGTTCACCGAGCAGGAGCACCGCAAGTACCGCACGCTCTACTCCATCCTGAGCCACGGCACCCTGTCCATCTCCAACAACACGCCCTTCGGCCAGCTGCTTGGTGCATCCGCCAACGGCCGCAGCGCATGGCAGCCCCTTTCCGACGGCATCAGCCCCACTCAGGGCGCGGACGTCAAAGGTCCCACCGCCATCATCAAGAGCGTGTCCAAGATGTCCAACGACAACATGAACATCGGCATGGTGCACAACTTCAAGCTCATGTCCGGTCTGCTGGATACCCCCGAAGGCGAACAGGGCGTCATCACCCTCATCCGCACGGCCAGCATCCTGGGCAACGGCGAAATGCAGTTCAACTACCTGGACAACCAGACCCTGCTTGATGCGCAGAAGAACCCCAAGGACTTCCGCGATCTGGTTGTGCGCGTGGCTGGCTACAGCGCCTTCTTCATCGAGCTGTGCAAGGACGTTCAGGACGAAATCATCAGCAGAACCGTGCTGCGCCACTTCTAGGCCGCCCGGTACTTGCGGCAACACAAGCGTAACGGCATACGGCAGGGGAAAAGCACCGTGATCGAAAGAAAAGCCATTGTTTTCAACATACAGAAATACAATATGTATGACGGTCCGGGCATACGCACCATCGTTTTCTTCAAGGGCTGCGCCCTTCGCTGCAAATGGTGCTCAAATCCTGAAAGCCAACGTCGGCGCTGTGATGTGCTGTACAAAAAAGACCTTTGTATCTCCTGCGGCGCGTGCGTGCCCGTCTGCCCCTCAGGCATTCACGCGCTCGCAGGAGAGCAAGGCCAGCATACCGTCAACAGGGAGCTTGACTGCATCGCCTGCGGGCGCTGCGTCAAGGCCTGCCCCCAGGGGGCATTGGCCATCGCGGGCGAATGCAAGGGCATTTCTGAACTGCTGGAAGTGGTGGAACAGGACTGGCCCTTTTACCAGAGCTCCGGCGGGGGAGTTACCGTTGGCGGCGGCGAGCCCATGCTCCAGCCGGAAGCCGTGGCAAACCTGCTCCTGGCCTGTAAGCACAAAGGCATCAACACCGCCATGGAAACGTGCGGCTATGCCCGCCCCGAAGTGGTGCGCCAGCTTGCCGAAGTGGTTGATCTCTTCCTCTTCGACATCAAGCACATGAATCCGGAAAAGCACTATGCCCTCACAGGCGTGCGCAACGAGACCATACTGGCGAACCTGAGCTGGCTGCTTGAAAACGGCTTCAACGTGCGTATCCGCATGCCCCTGCTGAAGGGATACAACGACGATGCGGAAGAACTGCACGCAGTAGGAAAATTTCTGTATAATTACAAAGGTATGAAAAATTTAAAGGGTGTTGATCTGCTCCCCTACCACAAGATGGGCGTCGGCAAGTACGCCCAGCTCGACATGGAATACCCCATCAAGGACAACCCTGTGCTTGATGACCGGGATATGGCGACCATGGAGAGCATTTTGCGTGGCTATGACCTCGATGTGAAGACCATCAGGCATTAACGCAGACAATTACGGACAAACCCGCGCCGCGTACTTGCGCAGTGAAGGAGAAACAGCATGCTGGCATTAGGACTTGTGGAAACGAGGGGCTTGATAGGAGCCATTGAGGCTGCCGACGCCATGCTCAAGGCGGCAGACGTGCGCCTGCTCGAAAAGTCCCTTGCTTCCGGCGGGCTTGTGACCATCACCATTGCGGGCGAGGTGGCTGCCGTACAGTCCTCCGTGGACGCAGCAGTGGCCTCCATTGCGCGCATTGAAGGCGCGGAGTGCGTTTCGCGGCATGTCATCCCCCGCCCCGATGCGGAGCTTGCACATATTTTGCTGTTGCAACCGCGCAGCATTGAGATTGAGGCGGCGGCCCCGGCAGAGGCCGCACAGGAAGGCCAGACAAGCATGACTGACCCCGCCGACAAGGCGAAGCCCGCCACGCAGGCCGCGCCCCCGAGCAAGGAAAAGCTCGCGGGCATGAGCATAAACAAACTTCGGCAGTTGGCCAGAGACCTTCAGGTTCCGCTCACGCGCGGGCAGATTGTCTCCTCCGACAAGAAAACGCTGATAGACGCCATTTGCCGGGCGGCTCTGAAGGAAAAGGAGTAAGAAATGGTCGATAAGGATTTGCTCTCCATTCAGGAGGTGCGCGCACTGGTTCGCGCTGCGCGCAAGGCGCAGCCGGAATTCGCACAGATGAGCCAGGAGCGTGTGGACGCCGTGATCAAGGCCGTTTCCGAAGCCACCGCTGCCCAGGCTGAAACGCTGGGCGCAATGGCTGCGGAAGAAACCGGCTTTGGCAAACCGCAGGACAAAAAGACCAAGAACCTGCTTGCCAGCGAAAAGGTCTATGCCTGCATTCGCGACATGAAGACCGTGGGTATTCTTTCCACCAACAACGAGACCAAGGTTGTGGAAGTGGCCGTGCCCGTGGGTGTGATTGCGGGTATTGTGCCCTCCACCAACCCCACGTCCACCACCATCTACAAGTCGCTCATCTCGCTCAAGTCGGGCAATGCCATTGTGTTTACGCCGCACCCCAGCGCCCGCAAGTGCATTGCCAAGACGGTGGAAATCATTCAGGGCGCGCTGCGCAGCTGCAACGTGTCGCCCGATCTGGTGAGCTGCATCACCATTCCCACCATTGAAGGCACCAACGAACTGATGAAGATCTGCGATCTCATCCTTGCCACGGGCGGCCCCGGCATGGTCAAGGCCGCGTACAGCTCCGGCACGCCCGCACTGGGAGTGGGCGCTGGCAACACGCCCGCCTTCATTGAACGCACCGCTGATATCGAAAGCGCCGTAACCAAGATCATGAGCAGCAAAACTTTCGACAACGGCACCATCTGCGCCTCCGAGCAGTCCATCGTCACCGAATCCTGCATCGCCGCCAAGGTGCGCGCCACGCTGGAAGCCCAGGGAGCCTACTTCCTCCAGGGCGAAAAGCTGGAAAAGGTCAAGAACGTCATGGAACGCGGCAATGGCAGCATGAACCCCGCCATTGTGGGCCGCGACGCCCAGACCATCGCACGCATCGCCGGCATCGACGTACCCCAGGGTACGCGCCTGCTCGTTTCGGACGAAAAGGGCGTTGGCCACAAGTATCCTTTCTCCAAGGAAAAGCTCACGGCCCTGCTCGGCTTTTACGTGGTGGAAGACTGGCATGAAGCCTGCGAACTGTGCACCGCCCTGCTGCACAACTGCGGCGCGGGCCACACCCTTGCCATCCACTCCAACAACGAAGAAATCATCCGCGAATTCGGCCTCAAAAAGCCTGTTTCGCGCATCATGGTCAACACGCCCGCCACGCAGGGCGCGGTGGGCCTCAGCACCGGGCTGTTCCCCTCGTTCACCCTGGGCTGCGGGGCCGTTGGCGGCAGCGCCACTTCCGACAACGTCACGCCCATGAACCTGATCAACATCCGCCGTGTGGCCTATGACCTCAACTCCCAGTGCTGCTGCTCCGGCAACGGGCACGGCGCGGACAGCCATGCTGCCCCTGCCGCCTCCTGCTGCTCCGGCAGCGGGCATGGCACGTCTGCTCCGGCAGCGGGCGCTGGCAACATTGATATCAACGCCGTCACCGAACTGATTGTGGCCGAGCTGAAGAAGGTTCTTTAGCAGCTACACCGGGCTGGCCAGTGCCCGCCCAATGTAACCGTAACAGCCCGTTATTGCGGAATGCCCCCAACGGCATGACCCGCTCAGGGGCACAACAACATACGCAAATAACGCAAGGAGAATAGCTATGACCGCTTCCGCCAACGCTCTGGGCATGATCGAAACCCGTGGTCTTGTGGGCGCCATTGAAGCCGCCGATGCCATGGTGAAAGCCGCCAACGTAACCCTTATTGGCCGCAGCCAGGTGGGTTCCGGCCTTGTCACCGTGATGGTGCGCGGCGATGTGGGCGCTGTTAAGGCCGCCACTGACGCCGGCGCCGCCGCTGCCAAAAAGGTGGGCGAACTCGTGAGCGTGCACGTGATCCCCCGCCCCCACAGCGAAGTGGAAATGATTCTGCCCAAACGCGAAGCCTAGTCTTTGCCGTATCTGGCCCCCCGGCGCACACTGACGGGCAGCGCGCTGCACGCGAGCAGCGCCGGGGGAGCCACAGGCAGAACGCCTCTACGGAAACGGCGTGGCGTTGCCCATGAAAAGACGCCCGCCAAAGGAATTTGAGCCTGCGGCCAGATTCCCGCGTATTTACAAGGCGGTTGCCCAATGCGCAGCCGTTGCATGCTGGAGCCAAGATGAACGAACAAGCGATCAAGGACATTGTGACAGATGTTGTGCGCAAGGTGCTGACAGAGCAGTGCGCCAGCAGCGGCAGGGAAGAAACCATGAACGCCGGACCCATCCCGGTGGAGATTTCCGCCCGTCACGTCCATCTGAGCGTCGAAGATGCGCTGTCGCTGTACGGTGAGGCCCTGCGACCCGAAAGGCCGCTCTCGCAGCCGGGACAATTTTTGTGCGTTGAACGTGTGCGGCTGATCGGCCCCAAGGGCGTCATGGACAAAGTGGCCGTTCTCGGCCCCGCCCGCAGCGTTTCGCAGATCGAGCTTTCCAAGACCGATGCCCGCATTCTGGGCATCAATCCTCCGGTGCGCCAGAGCGGCGACACCAAGGACACCCCTGGCATTGTGCTTGCATCCACCACGGGCATTGTGGGCCTGGAATCGGGCGTGATTGTTGCCGCCCGCCACATCCACATGCACACCGATGATGCCGAACGTTTCGGCCTCAAGGACAAGGACAAGGTCGCCGTGCGTCTTGATACGGAACGGCCCATGATTCTTGAAGACGTGCTGGTGCGCGTGAGCGACTCCTTTAAACTTGCCATGCACATAGATGCGGACGAAGGCAACAGCGCAGGCTGGAAGCCCGGCGTCACCGGCGTCATCGTGCGGCGCTCAAGGGGCTGATATGGACTTTGCCGCAGCGGACAAACTGATCGCCACGCTTGACCAGTGCCGGAAAAATCCCCGCAAGGTCAGCCCCACGGAACCCCTTTATGTGGGCGTAGACCTTGGCACCGCGTACATTGTGGTGGTTGTGGTCAACGCCAAACGCGAGCCTGTGGCCTGTGCCATGCGCTTTGCCCAGGTGGTGCGTGACGGTCTGGTGGTGGACTACGCGGGCGGCGCGCGCATTGTGCGCGAGCTGACCGAAGAGCTGGAGGAACGCCTTGGCCGCAAGCTTGAAAATGCCGCCATCGCCGTTCCGCCCGGCACCAGCGAGCGCGACTGCGCAACCCATCGCCATGTGGCGGAGGCCGCTGGCTACCGCGTTACCGCCCTGCTTGACGAACCCACTGCGGCCAACAGCGTTTTGCAGGTGCGCGACGGCGCCATCGTGGATATCGGCGGCGGCACCACCGGCATTGCCCTGTTGCAGGACGGCAAGGTTGTGTACGTGGCTGACGAACCCACGGGCGGAACGCACGTTTCCCTCGTGCTGGCGGGTAATTACGACATTCCTTTTGACGAAGCTGAAGACCTGAAAAAGGACGCGAGCCGCCACAAGGAACTTTTGCCCGTGGTGCGGCCCGTGATTGAAAAGATGGCGGCCATCGTCAAGAAGCACATTCAGGGGCGCAAGGTTTCGGCCCTGTACCTTGTGGGCGGCACCTGCTGCCTCGCTGATATGGAATCCATCATCCAGAAAGACACCGGCGTGCCCACATTCAAGCCCGCCAATCCTTTTCTGGTGACGCCGCTTGGCATAGCCCTCAACTGCACAGACTAGAGCATTTTGCTTTTACGAATATAATTCAAAGCCTTAAATGATTATAGGAGCGCGGCTTATGCCCGTGGAACTGAACACACTTATTACCGCCGTGGTGCGGGCCGTGCTGGATCAGCTTGATACCAGGCCCGCGTCTGTGGCTCTGGTGCTGGCCCCCAGGGACGAAACCCTCGCCCGCCAGGTGGAAAAGCGCCTCGGCAGCGCCATGCAGGTGTGCTTTCAGGGGCAGAGCGCCGGGCAGGAACCGACCCTCTACATCCTGCCTGAGCTTTCCTGCCCGGATATGGCGGATCTGGCGCTTGGGCGCGGCTCAAGCCTTGCCCAGCGCGAAGTGCTTGACCTGCTCTTGCAGGGCAAACAGGTGCGCACCCTTGGCTTTGCTTACCGCGCACACGCCGCCACTGCCCCGGACGCGCTTTTGCGCCTGTATGAAGAATATGAAGCGCGGCTTGCGGCCTTTGGCCTGACGGAACTCGTCGAGGCCGCGCCGGAGGCGTCGCGCACGCGCGATTGTCTTATAACCGCAAACCATGTGGCCGAGGCCGCCGCAACGGGCGCGCGCACCCTGCGTGCTCCCCAAGGGGCCGTTGTAACACCGCTGGCGCAGGATGCGGCGGCGGAACGCAACATGACCATTTTGAAAGATCTGTAGGTGTCGCATGCTGATAGGCATTGTCGTCGGTAACGTATGGGCCACGCGAAAGGAAGATTCCCTCAACGGGCTCAAGCTCATGGTGGTACAGCGCCTTGACCTCGCCCACAACAGGCTGGCCGAAAGTTTTGTGGCGGTGGACTGCGTGGGAGCCGGTATTGGCGAACGCGTGCTTATCACCACCGGCAGCCCGGCCCGCAAGGCTCTGTACAATCAGGAATCCCCTGTTGATGCAGCCATTGTGGGCATTCTGGATCAGGAAGAAATGATGGGCAAAAGCCCGGAGAGCGAATAGCTCATGGATACGCTGGGCATTGTGGACAGCCGCAGCATAGCCGCTGGGGCGGAGCTGGCCGACATCATGCTCAAGGCCGCTCCGGTCACGCTGGTGCGCGCTTCCGTTGTGTGCGCAGGGCGCTTTCTCATCCTTGTGGGGGGAGACAGAGAGGCGGTAGACGCCTCGGTGCAAGCCGCCAGAGCAACGGAAGCGCGCCTTGCGGGCAGCTATGTTGTTTCCAATGTGTCCAGCCAGGTACTCAATGTTCTGCGACGCATGCCCGCTGAAATCGGCGGCGCGGCCCTGGGCGTTGTTGAATGCCGCAACGCGGCAGACAGCGTCATAGCGGCAGACAAGGCCGTCAAACAGGCGGCGGTATCTTTGATGCGCATGGTTCTTGGCCAGGGCATTGGCGGCAAATCGTACTTTGTGCTGACAGGCGATGTGGCCGCCGTGCGTGAAGCCGCAGCCGCAGCCGCTGACGTGCTGGGCAACAATCTGATGCGTATGGTGGTCATTCCCCAGCCCGACCCGGAAGTGGTCAGCGCGCTGGCGGGCACGGCGCGGCGTAACGCCAATGACGCCCAACAATAACCCGCGCCTGCGGAACGAACGAGGCACATATGGGAAAAACGCTGATAACCATTGATAATCTTGATCAGTTCATCCACGGCAACAAGCTTGTGATGGACTCCGCTAAGATTCTGACCCCCGGCGCGCGCGATGAACTTTGCAAACGCGGCGTCCAGATAAGCTACGACGAGGCCACCGCGCACTGCGCACACGGCGAATGCTCGCAGCACGCGCATGACGGGCACGACGAACACTGCGATGACCTGCTCATCGGCGTGGCCGCCATCATCAAACAGCACTATGGCATCACCGATCCCGATGAACTTCGGAAAGTGACGCTGGAAACCGTGGCAGTGATCGGCAAGAGCCTTCACGCTTAAGCCTCTGCCGCGCATACGCAAACATAAAAGGAGATTACAATGGCTATAATGACTGACGCTCTCGGCATGGTTGAAACCCGTGGTCTTGTTGGCGCTGTGGAAGCTGCCGATGCCATGGTCAAGGCTGCCAACGTGACCCTCATCGGTCGCGAACAGGTGGGTTCCGGTCTGGTGACCGTGATGGTGCGCGGCGATGTGGGCGCGGTTAAGGCCGCCACCGATGCGGGCGCTGCCGCTGCCTCGCGCGTGGGCGAACTTGTGAGCGTGCACGTGATCCCCCGCCCCCATGAAGAAGTGGAAATGATTCTGCCCAAGTGCAAGTAAAGCCTGAAGCCGGGCGATGTGATTGCAGCGGGTGCGGTTAGGGCAGTTTACGAAGGAAATGGGGTAACTGCTCTGCAGGGATTTTTCTGAAAATCCTTGCCACGAAATGCGAGCAGACAGGCTTTGCCTGTCATAAGCGAACATTTCAGGAGTGAAATGCTCTGGCGGCCCGCTTTGCGATAATTCCAGTGAGAGGACATCATGGGAAAACCAATTGTTGACGCCATTCGCGCGGCTGGCGTGGTAGGTGCGGGCGGCGCAGGCCTGCCCACGCACGTCAAGGCCGACGCCGCCGCGCAGACGGTGCTGGTCAACGGGGCTTCGTGCGAACCGCTGCTGATGAGCGATCCGTATCTGATGGAAACACAGGTGGACACTCTGGTGCGCGGCCTCGAGGCCATGATGGATTGCACAGGGGCCGGGCGCGGCATCATCTGCCTCAAGGGCAAACACGCCCATGCCATGCAGAGTGTGCGCGAGGGCGTTGCCCGCCTTGGCAAGGGCCGCATCGAGGCCTTTGAACTGGGCGACTTCTACCCCGCCGGCGACGAGCAGGTGATGGTGTATGAAGTGCTGGGCGGCATTGTGCCCGAGCGCGGCATTCCTTTGCAGATCGGCGCGGTGGTAAGCAATGTGGAATCGCTCTGCAATGTGGCCCACGCGCTGGACGGCAAACCTGTGACCCACCGCTACCTCACCGTGGGATGCGAGGTGCACAAGCCCATGGTGGTGCGCGTGCCGGTGGGTACGCGGGTTGCCGAGGTGCTGCAATTTGCGGGCGGGCCGACCATTGACGAATATCGCGTGGTGGACGGCGGCCCCATGATGGGCCGAGTACTGCCCGATACGGATCAGCCCGTCACCAAAACCACAAGCGGCCTCCTTGTGCTGCCGCCCGACCACAACGTGGTGTGCCGCAAGGTCATGGACCCGCACACGGTCAAACGCCTTACCAACACCATTTGCTGTCAGTGCTCGCAGTGTACCGATCTTTGCCCCCGGCAGTTGCTTGGTCACAGCCTGCACCCGCACCGGCTTATGCGCGTGCTTGACGGGCAGGCCGTGGATTCGCCCATTGCGCGCGAGGCCCTGCTCTGCTCCGAATGCGGCATCTGCGAAAAGTTCGCCTGCCCCATGGGCCTTTCGCCCAGGGAAGTGAACGCGCAGCTCAAAAAGGAACTCATGGCCGCCGGGGTCAAGTGGGAAAACAGGGGCGAACCCCTCGTGGCCTCGCGTTTCCGCGATGACCGCAGGATTCCCACCAGCCGCCTTGTAAGCAGGCTTGGGCTTGCGGGTTATGAAGCGCACCCGCACTTTGCAGGCGATTACACGCCTTCGGAAGTGCGTATTCCCCTGCGCCAGCACATAGGCGCGCCCGCTCTTGCCGTGGTGCATGCGGGCGATCACGTCAAAACAGGCGACCTCATCGGTGAAATTCCCGAAGGGGCCATGGGTGCGCGCGTACACGCCAGCATTGACGGCGTGGTCACTGCCGTTGAAAACGGCATCATAACCATCAAGGCGTGAGGCAACAGGTGAGCGGCATGAAATTACGCACTATTGGCTGTGTGGAACTGAACAGCATCGGCGTGGGCATTCAGACGGCGGACGAAATGGTCAAAGCCGCCAATGTGGAGCTGGTTATCTCCCGCCCCACCTGCCCTGGCCGTTATCTTGTGGTCATCACCGGCGATACCGGAGCCGTGACCAGCTCCGTGCAGACCGGTTTGCACCTGGGCGCGGATCTGGTGGTGGATTCCTTTATCATCCCCAACGTGCACGAAAGCGTCATCCCAGCCATGAACGGCACCGCCATCAGGGAAAAGATCAACGCTCTCGGCATTATTGAAACATATACCGCAGCCTCCTGCGTGCTGGCGGCGGATGCCGCAGCCAAGGCTGGCGATGTGCACCTTGTGGAACTGCGCCTTTCTGCGGGCCTGGGCGGCAAAGCCTTTGTGCTCATGACGGGCGAGGTCAGCGCCGTGCAGTCTTCTGTGGACGCTGGCGCTGCCAACGTGACGGACGGCGGCCCGGTGGTCAGCAAGATTGTGATCCCCTCGCCCAGCGACGATCTCAAAAAGCAGTTGCTCTAGAAGTAGATGCACTTTGAAATGTGAAGCATTTCAAAGTTGAAATGCTCTAACCAGTTTACTCCCGGGCAACCCCTTGCGCGGGGAGCCAGACTCCCCGCGCGAACATCACACCCCCTCAAGCAAACAGGCAGCCGCACCATGGAAGAAGCGAAACAGCGCGTCATACAGGAGTATGTGCCCGGCAGGCAGATCACTCTGGCGCACCTCATCGCCAGCCCCCAGCGCGACATTCCCCTCAAGCTCGGCCTTGACGAAAGCGCAACGGACGCAATCGGCATACTCACCATCACGCCCAGCGAAGGCGTGATCATTGCCGCAGATATAGCCACCAAGGCCGCCGATGTGCAGATCGGCTTTCTGGACAGGTTTGGCGGCTCCCTGCTGCTCACCGGCGATGTGGCCAGCGTGGAAGCCGGGCTGCGTGAAGTGCTGCGCTATTTTGGCGATGTGCTCCACTACGCCCTGACCGATTGCACCCGGTCATAGGCCAGCCGTGCGCCGTATTATGCTTATGGGCGAACGGGGGGTGGGCAGGCGCACCGTTGCCCGCCTGATGGGCTGCACCGTGCCGGATCTGCGGCGTACCATGGCCGTGGAATACGCCGGAGAATTTGTTTTTCCCCCGCCGGAATTTCTTGAAAACCGCCGTTTTTACTGCGCCCTCATCACCCTGGCCACGGAATGCGCGGCCATTCTTTTTGTGCAGGACGCCACCCGCCCAACCTCCGCCTTTCCGCCGGGTTTTGCCCGCATATTCAATCGCACCATCGTTGGCGTCATCAGCAAGACAGACATGGACGCAGCCAACACGGAACGTGCCCGACGCTTTCTGCAGAGCGCTGGGACAGCGCAAATCGTTGCGCTGAGCTCCGTCACCCTCGCTGGCGTGGACGAACTGCGCGCCGCTCTGCCCCTTAAAGCCTGATTCCTTCAAAGATACTGCCACCGTAAGTCCCGCGCTGCCTGCCATTCCCCTGTATTATCCGACCCCGCAATATGTATCAATTCAGTCAATATTCATGCAGAGATTGTTTTCTCTAGCATGATCTTGGCGCAAAGATGCGCACACCCGCACTCTAGAGTTAAGATTTATACCTGCTGCATAAAAAAAGAACAAAACTGACAATCATTTTCCTATTCATCAAGAACAAACAGCAGTGCTCAATGAAAAATGCATCTAATACTTATGTATTGGAGTAAAAAAATCCATTTAACTGCAACTTATAAATATTGCCGCACATGACATGATCTTTCCTGTTTTCGTGAGCGTATTCACTTTAAAAAATTTTTGTGCTAACCATTCAAATCTAGGCCTGTTTTTGGAGAAATTTTCGCAAAAAGGCCAATACGTATAAAAAAGATATGATTAATTGATCCCATATTCCCAACCTATAAACAATCATATTATCGCTTTTTAACGTATTCATTGCTTAATCAGTGAGTGCAATTTCAAAATTTTTATGTATAACAACGTCAGTTCACAGCATTATAGGGTGCGTACTGCATCCCATGACTGGCGCGGCATTGGAAAGATCACCACCCACGAAAATGAGAAAAACCGCACAAATTCCAAACAAGGCATAATCATTTAATAAAATGTGCCGAAAGGCTCTGCGTTACTGCGGCATTGCCCTGCGAAGGATATAGGGTTTCCGCACTGATTCACGATTCCTGGTTTTACGTTTTTTGAAGTGACAAAGTCCCGCTCCTCACTGGCGCTACTGGCTGGCTACAAAAACAACCATCAAAGAGAACGTGATGATGCTGTATTTAGCTAAAAAATGTATTATTTCAGCCTTGTTCATAGTATTTATTCAGCTATTTTTTGTCCAAGCAGGCAATGCAGGCAATTCAAAAACGTACATTGGCTCTAAAAACTGCGCTCCCTGCCATGAAGAGCAGTACAATTCTTTTATCAAGCATTCTAAAAAAGCCCATTCATGGAATTCTGTAGCCATCATGAAGCCCAAACTCAAGGAGCACGAGCTTCAAAAATGCTACGAATGCCACACCACAGGCTACAACAAGGGCGGATTCAAAAGCATAGAAACAACGCCCGAGCTGGCCGATGTTGGTTGCGAGACCTGCCACGGCCCAGGCAGCGAACACGCGGAAAATCAGGACCCTCAATCCATCAGCAGAAAGCCCGCCGTGGAAATCTGCACGGCATGCCATAATTCCGAGCGGATTCAGGATTTCAAATTCAAGCCACTGATCTTTTCCGGCGCGCACTAGTTCGGGGGTAACAATGCTTTTATCCAGATCGCTTAATTTCAAAATCACTGTATCCATTGTCACTATTACGTTTCTCGTCATAAGCTGTATAATGTCTCTGGAATATGCTGGAGTTAAAAAGCTTATGACTGATGAAATCCGCTCCAGCGCGCACATGGAAACAGGGCTGATCTACATGGGCATTGAAAAGCCCATGATCGTGGGCGACAACAAGGGAACAGCAGACGAATTCGGCAAGATCAAAAGCAAATTCGGGCATATTGCCGCCTATATGACTTCATACACGGGCAATATCACCTACAGCACGGACGACACCACCCTGCGCAAGGATTTTGCAGCGGTAGAAACGGACAAGGAGCTGGCGGGCCTGCATATGCGCGGCCTCAAGCAGCCCATCGAGGAAGCCGTTTTTATTGACCAGAACGGGAAAAAACTTCTGGGCAGCGTTTTTTCCATTGCCAACCAGCGCAGGTGCCATCACTGTCACGGCGAATCAGAACCAATCCTTGGCCAGCTAGTGATGAAACTTGACGTCACCAATGCCTGGACCGCTATGGAAAACCAGTTGCTGCGCACGTCCATCATGGGGGCTTTGGGTCTGCTGGCCCTCATTGTCTTTACGGTGCTGGCAATCCGCCATTTTCTCATTCGCCGGATTTCGCGGCTTGTTGCCAATGCCGGACAGGTGGCAGCAGGCAACCTTGCCGTGGAATTTGACCAGCAGGGCAAGGACGAACTTGCCACGCTCTCCACCGACATTGGCAAAATGGTGGCGCAGCTCAAAGACAAGCTTGGCTTTTCAGAAGGCGTGCTCAACGGTATTGCCGCCCCCTGCCTGATCATTGGCGCGGATAAAAAAATTCTCTGGCTTAACCAGCATCTGTGCGATCTGCTGGAAAAAACCGCAAAGCCGCAGAGTTTTCTCGGTCTGACATCTGGCAAATTTCTGTGGAATGACGAAAACCGCGAAACCACCGCCGTACGCGCCGTTTTGCACCGCAAAAAATTTGTGGCCGAGAGGGAGCTCCCAACGGAAAAAGGCAATCTGCGCCACGTCACTGTTACTGCCACGCCTTTTTTTGACATGGATAATACCCTCATGGGTTCGGTAACATTCTGGAACGACATTACCGAGATCAGAAAAAATCAGCGCCAGATTGAAAAGAACGGCGCGATGGTTGCCAGAGTCGCGGAAAACGCTGGCGAAATTGCCACCCACCTTGCCCATATATCCGACCAGTTGCTGGAACGCATCGGCCATACCAGCGAAGGCACGGCCAACCAGCAAAACAGAATACGTGAAACCGCCACCGCCATCGAAGCCATGAACGCCTCCATAGTTGATGTGGCGCGTAACGCTGGCGATGCCTCCGGCAATGCAGATCAGGCCCGGCAGCGCGCCCAGAGCGGTCAGAAGATCACCGACCAGTCCATTGAGGCCATAGCCGATGTGCGCAAACACACCACGACCATGAGCACCGGCCTGCACGATCTTGGCAGCAAGGCGCAGGACGTGGGCAAAATCCTTGGCATCATCAGCGATATTGCAGACCAGACAAACCTGCTGGCCCTTAACGCCGCCATTGAGGCCGCCCGCGCTGGTGATGCCGGGCGCGGATTTGCCGTGGTTGCCGATGAAGTGCGTAAACTGGCGGAAAAAACCATGCAGGCCACCATGGAAGTTTCCTCCGCCGTCAAAGGCATTCAGGACAGCGCTCACAGCAATATTGCGCTGATGGATGAAACAGACGCCAGCGTACAGCAGGGTGTGGAGCTTGTGACGCAGGCCGGGGAAGCCTTGCAGGAAATTGTCACCCAGGTCATGCAGACCGCCGACATGATCGGCATAATCGCCACCACGGCTGAAAAGCAGTCTGCCGCTTCTGAAGAAATCAACGGCAACATTGGCACGGTTGATTCCATCGCGCTGGATATTTCCAACGCCATGACGGAGCTTGGCGTTACCGCCCGTGAGGTGGCCCAGTTGGCCGCCGACCTGCGCGAAACCATTGCCTCCATGAGCAACGGAAACGGCAACGGACACAGCGGTTCCTAGAAAGGCACAACCTCTGCCAATGGCGCGCCGGGCGTGCAACCGGCCCAGATAGATCAATTCATTAAAAGCTGCGGCGAACGTTTGTTTGCCGCAGCTTTTATTTCGCCCTCTTGACACTGATCAATTAATGTTGAAATATCATTTCATGGAAAGCAAAACTGCCGCCAACATCTTTGAAGCCCTGTCGTCCGAGGTACGCCTCGATCTGTTCAGGCTGCTGGTCAAAAATGCTCCGCAGGGGCTGGTGGCTGGAGAAATTGCCCGTCAGCTGGATATCCCCTCCACCAACCTATCTTTTCATCTCAAGGCCGTTGTGCACAGCGGGCTGGTGACGGTTGAAAAGGAAGGACGGTTTATGCGCTACAAGGCCAGCATCCCCCTGATGCTTGAGGTGATCGCCTACCTCACGTCAGAATGCTGCTCCGCCAACCCCGGTGAATGCCAGAGGTTCCGGGCAGCAAGCGGCGTTGCACCAGGTATCTTGCCGAAGTTATAGGGGAAAGTGTCTCTTTTTTTGGCTTCAACATATCAACTGTTCAACAAATATAAAACTATAGGCATCTGCCATGAACGCGCCTCTTCAACAACAATGCTGCTGCAAAAATAGCTCCTTGCAGGCCCCCCAAAAGCCAGTGGCTGGTGGCTGGAACCTCAAATATACTGCGGTCATTACTGTCCTCGCTGCACTGTGGTGGCTGACCTATTCCGTCATCCAGCCTGCGGCGCACTGGCTGACTGTGGGCCTCATAGGCTTTGCCCCTGGTTCGCCCATTGCGGAATCCGTGGAGTTTTTCTTCTATGACACGGCAAAAATCCTGCTCCTGCTGGCAGCGCTTATCTACGCCATTGCCTGGGCGCGGGCGGGACTTAACGTGGAGAGGGTGCGCGACTACCTGAGCGGCAAGGCAAAGGGGGTAGGCTATTTTCTCGGCTCCGCCTTTGGCGCGGTTACGCCATTTTGCTCCTGCTCAAGCATACCGCTGTTTCTTGGCTTCACCACGGCCAGCATCCCCATGGGCATTACCATGTCATTTCTCATCACCTCGCCGCTTATCAACGAGCTGGCCGTGGTTTTGCTGTGGGGGCTGCTGGGCTGGAAGATCACCGTAGCCTACGTGGCTGTGGGCATGATTGCAGGCATCATTGGCGGCTGCCTCATGGATGCCATCAAGGCCGAGCGCTGGCTGCACCCTTTTATTCTTGAGGCCATGGCCAACATGCCCGCGCAGGCAGAAGGGGCCAGCGGGACGGATGCCACCCCGGCCTGCTCCCCGCAGATCACTCTGCGCCATCGGCACGATTTTGCATGGTCGGAGACCTCCACCATCTTTCGGCGCGTGTGGAAGTGGGTGATTATCGGCGTTGGCCTTGGCGCGGCCCTGCATGGCTTTGTACCGGAAAACTGGTTTGCCGAGCATCTTGGCGCCGGGGAGTGGTGGTCTGTGCCGCTTTCCGTCCTGCTGGGCATCCCTCTGTATTCCAGCGTGACGGGCATCATCCCGGTTATGGAAAGCCTGTTGACCAAGGGCTTGCCCATCGGCACCACTCTGGCCTTCTGCATGAGCACGGTTGTGGTCAGCCTGCCGGAAATGCTCATGCTGCGGCAGGTCATGACAGGCAAACTGCTGGCTGTTTTTGTGGGTTATCTTTTGCTTATGTTCACTCTGGTGGGCTGGTTGTTCAATCTGACCGGATCATTTCTGGCGTAACTTTCAGGAGCAAAACAAATGGAAATCAAGGTATTCGGCCCCGGCTGCGCGCGTTGCGTAGAGGCGGAAAACGTGGTGCGTCAGGCTGCGGAACAGGCTGGCGGTGAAATTTCGGTGATCAAGGTATCTGATTTCAGAGAAATCATGGCGGCGCGCATCATTTCCACTCCGGCGGTGATGGTCAACGACCAGATTAAATGCACGGGTAGGGTTCCTACAGTGGATGAGGTCGCTAGCTGGATTGCGGAGGCCAGCGCTTAATCCCTGGCTCCCTCCCCGGCCATTGCCAACACATATTCAGATATTTTCGGCCCGCCACACAGGAGCAATCTGCTTGCCCTGCGCGGCGGGTCAAGTTATTGTTGGTAATGTTCCGGGTGCTATTTCGCATACTTCCACCAAGGCGACCTCCATGCACTATCCCCACATTGCCCTGCTTAAAACCAAGTGCCTTTTTCTGGTTGTGGTCATGCACTGCGTCATGTTTTACGCCACGCCCTTTCCGTTCTGGAAGCTCTATGCGGATACCCCGCAGCCCTGGGCAGATTTGTTCACGGCCATCTCCGGCTCTACCCTTATCCAGTGTTTCATGTTTGCCTCGGGCTTTCTGTTTGCCGCCTCGTGGGATGCCGGCAAGCGCACCCCCCTGCAACACGCGCTGCACAGGGGGCGCAGGCTCCTGCTGCCCTGGTTTGGCGTGGGCATGCTCTGGGTAGCCCCGCTCTACACGCTCTTTTCCATCCCCGCGTTTGGGCATCCGGCGGACGCAACACTGCTTGAAACCTGGAAATCCGTTTCGCTCGGCCTGTTTACAGACCACCTGTGGTTTTTACTGGTGCTGTTCTGGATCACCCTGTTCTGGATTATCGCCCTGAGGGTGCTGCAAAAGCTGGGGCGCGACACGGCACTTACCGGCGGCATGGTGGCCCTGGTGGCCGCACTGTGCCTGCAGAACTATGGCGGCTGGCTCAAGTGGTATTGCCTGTGGGAAGCGCCTTCGTTCATTCTTTGTTACTACATGGGCATTGTGGCTTTCAGAAATCACGAGGCCCTTAATGCCCTGTGCCGCGCCCGCCCGCTGGCCCTGGGGCTTGGGCTCACGGCGCTGATCGTTCTGCTGTGGCCCTATGCGGGCGCGCCGGTGAGCGGCTGGATCGTGTCCCTGCTCTGCGCCCTGCTGGTGTACCATATGTTTTTGCTCACAGCAGGGCTGTACCCTCTGTTGCAGTCTTTTGCTCCCTTTGCCTGGTTTGAGCGCAACGGCTTTCGCTTTTATCTTTTTCATCTGCCAACGCCCCTGCTGGTCTTCATGTGGCTTTACAAGCCCTTGCAGCTGCCACCTGTTGCCTTTGTGCTGCTGAACATTGCCATTACCCTGACCGTAACAACGGTCATTGTTATTGCCAGCCGCAAGCTGGAAGAAAAGCTGGGCATAAGACTGTAGCAGTATTCAGGATCAGGTTTTTCCCCCTGTGCATTGGATCATAATTCCTAACGCGCATGTATTGCGGCACTGCGCCAAAATTTTTCTGGAGGAAATACCATGATGGGGTTCTTGAAGCTGGTGTTGGCCTTTGCACCATGGTTGTCGTTTCTGATCATCGCGCACGGCAGCATGTTTCGGCTGGAGCTTGGCCTTGGCATCGCTCTGGCCCTCAGCATCCTCATGGGTGTGCTCAAGCTGCATCGTGGGGTGATACTGTGGGTGGGGCTGGCCTTTTTCAGCGCGGCATCCATACTTGTGATCGGCTTTCAGAACATCTGGACAGTGCGGTACATGGGCGTGCTGGCCAATGGTGCGCTGGCGCTTGGCACATGGGCAGGAGTCGTCATGAGCAAGCCTTTTACCCTAGATTACGCGAAGGATCACACCGATCCGGCGCTCTGGGATTCCCCAATTTTTCTGCGCACAAACATGATTATTACTTCTGTCTGGGGTGGGGCCTTCACCTGCAATGCCCTGCTGGCGTGGCTGAAAATGAAGGAACTCTTTTTTTCAGAACTTACCTATGAGCTGATCTCCTACACCCTGCTCATAGGTGTGGCCGTATTTACCCAATGGTACCCGGCCTATCTGCGACAGTTGAGGGCCAGTCAGCAAACGACGGCGTAACTCCGCATACGCATTTTACAAATCACGCACAGCCCCCCCAATAATAAGTAAAGGACTGCCCCATGATCAGGCGCAGTCCTTTGTTCTTTTGCAGGTGCCGCTTTCGGCAACAAAAACGGACTGATCAGAGTAAATATCTGCCTTCAATTCTGGTTGTCGCACTACCGCCAAACAGAACTTTCCCCGCTGCTTCCTTCAGCTTGACCACGTTGAACGCCGCCCTTTCTGCATTTTGCTCGACTGAAACAGCGCTGCCGTTCCACAGGGAATTTTTAAGCATATAATAGCCAAAAGCCGAATTCCCCGACCCTGTCGCCGGGTCTTCAAGATAGCCAAAGCGGGGCGCAAAAACCCTTGTGCGCATTATGTTTGGGCTACATGCAACCTCTGAGCTGAAAACAAGAATAATATCCACTTCGCTTTCGATGCAAAACTGCTTCAGCGCTGCTTCATCCGGGTGCATGGCGAGGACTGTTTCCAGCGAGGCAATGGGCACAATCAATGTACGCAAGCCAGCATCAATACATTCCACATGAAGATCATTTCTGATTTCTGATTTGGAAATAGCCAGATGTTGCGCAACTGCGTCCATGTGTGGCATTACAGGCAGTTCAACCTTGTCTGGCGCTGTAATAAACACCGCGTCAGAGGTGGAAATTTCGTTATAAACCTTCAGGCTGCCCTTGCTTGTGGTGATGGTTATTTCCGTTTTTTGCAGCAGCTTTGGGTCGTTGGCGATCAGATCGTACATGCAGGCAATGGTGCCGTGCCCGCAAAACGCAACCTCGCACTCGGAAGAATAATAGCGCAAATGATAGTGCGCATCTTCAACCGGGGTGCAAAATACCATTTCTGATACAAAGCCCTCATGTTCCTTTGCCACAGCCAGCATGTCCTTATCCGCCAGGGGCCGCCCTTTTTCAAGGTATAGACATGCTGCCGGATTTCCAGACGAAAAATGCGAGGTAAAGGCATCTATCTTTTTATACGGATAACTGCTCACTTTTGCTCCTTATGGCAAAAGGACTGGGGGGGCTGACCATTATGGGTCGAGGCACCCGCAAGCTGTTTCGGTGTGAATATTTTTCGCCATGAAAAATACTGCGCGCATTGCGTATTGGCAAGCATTCCGATTGGGTGTATGCGCTTTACCGCGTCATGAACGAGCCCGCCAACGGCCCATATTTTTTTGCAACAGCCGAGGATGTTACGCATGAGAAAAATCGCCCTGATCCTTGCCCTGATGATGAGCACCAGTATGCTCACCGCCTGTGGCTCCAAGTACATTGCCGTTACGAAGGATTACACTATCTACATCGGCACCAAGAAGCCCGTTATCAATCCTGAAAACGATTCCGTGAGCTTTGAGGACGACACAGGCAAAACCCACACCATCCCCCGCGAAGACTTGAAGCAGGTTCGTCCCCTGCCCTAGCATTTTTTGCCTGACCGCCCAGCGCGGCAAGTATGCAAAAGAGCAGCCGCCTTACAGCTCCATCAGGAACCGTAAGGCGGCTGCCTTGATTTACGCAGAGAACGAATCTTAGAACACAGGCACGATGCCGCGTTCAACCAGATTCTTCTGGATGTATTCCTTCACTTCGGGGGACTGCACGGCCTTCATAAGGGCCTTGGCCTTGGGGCTGTCCTTGTCTTCATTGCGCACAACAATGATGTTGGCGTAGGGGGATTCGCTGCCTTCCATCACAAGGGCGTCACGCGAGGGCACCAGACCGGCTTCACCAGCAAAGTTGGTGTTGATGACCGAAGCGGTCACATCGTCCAGGGTGCGGGGCAGCTGGGCTGCGTCAAGCTCGTGGAACTTGAGGCCAAGGGGATTCTTGGTGATGTCGGCCACGGTAACGAGCGCGCCGGGCTTGATGGTGATCACGCCGTTGGCTTCGAGCAGGCGCAGGGCGCGGGCTTCGTTGGTGGGGTCGTTGGGCACGGAGACGCTGTTGCCCTTCTTGAGATCGGCAAGCTTTTTGATCTTCTTGGAATACACGCCCAGAGGTTCAATATGCACCTTGCCGATGGAAACAAGGTCAAGCTTCTTTTCCTTGTTCATGTTGTCAAGGTAGGGTTCGTGCTGGAAGAAGTTGGCAAAGAGCTGCTTGCTGGCCAGCGCCATGTTCGGCTGCACGTAGTCGGTAAATTCCTTGATGACCAGATTGTAGCCTTCCTTTGCAAGAAGGGGCTTGGCCGCCAGCATAATATCCTTATGCGGGAAGGGGGTCACGCCGACAACAATGTCTTCAGCGGCGAACGAAGGGGCGGCCAGCGCCAGAACCATGGCCAGAGACAAAAGCAGACGTTTCATAAGCGCTCCTGCAAGGGTAAAGGGTAAAAAAGTTCACACGCCGCCGCAGGCCTACCGCAAAATCTTGTACAGAAAATTGCAGACGCCCTGAATGAGCAGCACGAGAAGGCAGAGAATAATGACCGAATACACCATGATATCGACCTGAAAGCGGTTGTAGCCGTATTTGACGGCCAGATCGCCCAACCCGCCGCCGCCAACGGTTCCGGCCATGGCCGAATACCCCAGCAGCGTAATGGCGATAACAGCCACGTTCAGCACAATGGAAGGTAAGGCTTCAGGAATCAGCACGCGAAAGATGATCTGCGTGTTGCTGGCCCCAAAAGACCGTGCAGCCTCAATAACGCCCCTGTCCACCTCAAGAAAGCAGGTTTCGATAAGCCGCGCCACAAAGGGGGCGGCTGCGATGGTCAGCGGCACTATGGCCGCCGCGCTGCCAATGGAGGTGCCCACCACAAAACGGGTAAAGGGAATGAGCGCAATGAGCAGAATGATAAAGGGGAACGAACGCAGCAGGTTGACCACAAAATCCACGGCCTGATAGACTGAACGGTTGGGCTTGAGGCCGATGGGATTGGTCACGATCATGAGGATAGCCAGCAAAAAGCCCGAAATGAGCGAAAACAGCGTGGAGAGCAGCACCATGTCCAGCGTTTCCCACGTTGCCGTAATAATTTCCGGCAGCTTGTCCAGAAACCGCTCCCACAGCGGGTAGTAGGCCGCAAGGCCGCTCATGTTCTCAATCATGCTTGTTCACCCGCGTTTTCAGAATAGGCCAGAATCTCCCAGAACAGGTTCTGCGTTTTCAGATACTGCAGCACTGCGTCCAGGTCTTTATCCTGCACGTTGATGATAAGAAAGCCGAAAACATCGTCGAGGTAGCGTTCAAGCTTGCCGCCAACGATGGAAAAATCAATGCCCAGCGTACGCGCCATCTGCGTGATGACGCTCTGCTGCGAAATTTCGCGCGGAAACATGAGGCGGATGTTGGTGCCGCCGGGAATAAGCGTATATTCGTCCTCCACCATGGCCTGCATCTCCTTGGTGGGGGACAGAAAGAGATTTTCCGTCTTGCCCATGGCCACAGTTTTGCCGCCATCCAGCATGAGCAGGCTGTGGCAGAGGCGTTTGACCACTTCCATCTGGTGCGTGACCATGATGATGGTGAGGTTGAGCCGCTTGTTGATGTCTTCCAGCAGATCCAGAATGGACGAGGTGGTTTTGGGGTCAAGGGCGGAGGTGGCCTCGTCGCACAGCAGCACACGCGGGTTGAGCGCCAGGGCACGGGCAATGCCCACGCGCTGCTTTTGCCCGCCGCTCAGGCTCTGCACTCGCTGCTTGGCCCTGTCGGCAAGGCCCACAAGCTCTAGCAGATCCATGACGCGCTCTTCGCGCTTGGCAACGCCCCACAGCGAAAGCGGAAAGGCCACGTTGTCGAACACGTTTTTGCGGGACATGAGATTGAAATTCTGAAAAATCATGCCCATTTTGCTTTGCAGCATACGTAGGGCCGTGCCTTCAAGGGAGGCAACTTCAACGCCCATGACTTTGACACTGCCCATCTGGTAGGGTTCCAGGCCGTTAAGGCAGCGCAACAAGGTGGACTTGCCCGCGCCGGAATGCCCCACTATGCCGAAAATCTCCCCCTCGTGCACGTGCATATTGATCTCTTGCAGCACAAGGTGACTTCCGTAGAGCTTGCCAAGATTGGTTACCTGAATCATGCGATGGTTCCTGAGCCTGTTTTCGGTGTCGCCAGACAATGCGATATTTGTCCGCGAAAGTAAAGAATTCACGCAGGCACAGCATGAATAACCCGGCATTCTACCCCAAGGCGGCGTTCAAAATCAAGCTGCCAGCGGAGGCCCCGCCTGCGGCGGCGCGCAGGGGTAAACAAGCCCGCGATTGGCTCACCTCGTAAGGGTTTATCCTCTATCTCCTTTGCCGCACTTCCCCTTGAACCTCTGCGCAGATGGAAGGCATCCAGCATGTGATGCCGATCATGGACAGCCATGCGCAATGGTGACACAACCAGTGGCGCAATTGTTTACCTGAACAGTCTGAAAGGATATTCCGCCATGAACCAATCTGCCGATTCCGCGCAAAGGGCTGCACAGCCCACAGCACCAGCGTATACCCCCCTCACAAGCAAGCCTCCGAAATGCCGCGCTACTCCCACACTGCTGCGGCGCGGCATACAGGGCGCATTCGCCATTTTTCTTGTTTGGGTGGGCTGGAATTTTTACCTCTACGTGCAGTGGGCCACGGGAAAAAGCCAGACGTTCACGCCCAAACCACCCTCGGTGGAGGGCTTTTTGCCCATCAGTGAACTCATGGCCGCGCGCCGCCTGTTTGAAACCGGCATGTGGGACGTTGTGCACCCTGCCGGGCTGACGCTCTTTTTGGCAATCGCCCTCATGGCTCTGCTGTTCCGCAAAGGATTTTGCGGCTATATCTGCCCTGTGGGCCTTGCCTCCAACCTGTTGGGCCGCCTTGGCGAGCGCCTGGGCCTGAACCGCAACCCGCCACGCAAGCTGGAGCTGGCGCTCCAGGCCATCAAGTATATTCCACTGGTATTGCTGTGTTATTTCAGTTTTTTTGCCATGAGCGTGGACGAAATTGATGCCTTCATGGGCGCGCCATTCAATATGGTTGCAGATTCAAGCATGCTGTTTTTCTTTTTGCGGGCTTCAACCACCACCTTGATTGTAGTTGGCGTCATTGTGGCGGCCTCGCTGGTGGCGCGCAATGCGTGGTGTCGTTTCCTCTGCCCTTACGGGGCGTTTCTGGGCATTCTAGCTCTGGCAAGCCCTGTGGCGGTGCGCCGCAACGCGGCTACCTGTACGAGCTGCCGCCGCTGCCAGCGCGCCTGCCCTTCAGCCATCGCCGTACACGAAAAGAGGCGCGTCAATTCGCCGGAATGCCTTGGCTGCACTGCCTGTATTGAAGCCTGCCCGCAAAAAGACTGCCTCCACCTTTCTGCGGCCCGCAGCCGCGTACCCTTATGGACGGTTGCCGCTGGCTGCCTTGTGCTGCTTTTTGCCGCCTACCTATGGGCCGTGAGCACCGGTCACTGGGTTTCAGAAATTCCCCCGGGCATGCTGCGGCGCTTCCACATGATCCAGTTTGGCGGATAGACGGCCGCTCGCCTCAGGGGTTTATAAAAACAGCATGGCGGCAAAGGTATTCCCTTTGCCGCCATGCTGTCATTTATGATTGGGCCTTGCCCTTTTTACCAGACGGGGGCTTCTGCTGGATCGCGCTTGATATGGCAGGCCTGACAATCCGTTGCACGGGGCTTTTCAAGCTTCATGCGGGTGTGGCAGTCCATGCAGCGCTGGTGATAGGCAGCCTTGAGCAGGGGCCTGCCGTCCGGCATGGTAGTTACGCCAGCGGGCAGGTTTGCGGGATGACACGAAACGCAGCGCGGCGGCGTCATACCCTCTTTAAGGCGCGGGCTGTTGTGGTGGCAGGCCGCGCACTCCAGGCCATCCTTGGCATGCATGCCTTGCAGGCCTGCGGCCTTGCGGCCAATGCCAGCCCGGAGCTTTTGCAGATGCTGCGCATGGGCAAAGTCCACTGGGCGGAATTCCTTGCTCATGAGCTCTATGCGTACTTTTTCGGGCAAACCGTCAGGGACAGGCCCAAGCTTGGGCGCGTCAGACACATCTACGGCTGGCTGATCGCCCTGAGCGGGAGGCGGCGTTACAGCAGGTTGCAAGGCCTTGGTCGCAGCAGCATTGGCTGCCGGGTCGGGCTTTGCGGCGGGATTTTTGTCCGGCGGCGGCAACAGAATGGCAGAAGACGCAAGCGCGGCTTCTGACGCGTCGGCAGACTGCTGCGCAGCCTTCACCGCTGCGTCCACTGGCAACAGAATGGCCGAAGGGGCAAGTTTGGCGTTCTGCTGTGCAGCCTGCTGGGCAGGCAGGCTTTGCGGCAGGGCCGGGGCATCCAGCCCAGCAGTTCCGCTTGCCTTCTCAGCGGCCTGAGGCGAAGGCAGATTGCTGGGCAGCATCAGCCCCATGGTGCCCTTCACGCCGGGGGCGGCGCGGTGGCAGAAGGCGCAGTTGCTGCCGCTCTTGCTCACGGGCCTTGGCGTATGGCAGCCCGCGCATTCCGGCGCGGAGGTGGTCAGGCTGGTGTGGCAGTTCACGCAGGAATTTTTGGACGTAACAGAGTGCATGGCCTGCGCCAGCGGAATATTCTTGCCCTTGGGGTCGCCGCTGGGCGTATGGCAGGTGATGCACGACTGCTTGACGCTGGTGTGGTGACAATCCACGCAGTTGAGCGCCCTTTCGTGGAGGCCGTGGTCAAAAGGCACGGCAGGCATGACCGTAGGCCATTTGGGCCCCTGCGGATACAGGGGAGAAAGCGGCACCTGGGGCGGCGTGACCTTGTCGGTCAGCACCACGCCCGTGGGTCTGTCCATGGTCATGATGGAGGGGCTGGCCTCAAAGCGGGGCAAGGCCTCAAAGCGCGCCTTGTCATGACAGGTGGCGCAGTCCACAGGGCCGTGCGGCAGCTTCTGCTCCGCAAGCGAAGCGTGGCACTTCATGCACACTTCATGCGCGGCGGCGCGCAGGGGCGGCGGCGTATAAGCGGCATCCCTGGTGGCAAGGGCCGAGCCGGGGCCGCTTTCGTGACAGGTGCGGCACGAATCAATGTTTGGCGGCAAGGTGGGTGAAAAATCCTTGGCATGGTGACAGGTCACGCAACGCTGGGGATCGTTCTCCGCCAGGATTGCACCGGGGGCCAGACCGGGCTGCGCCTTTACGGGGAACGCGCCGGAGGTCAGATGCCGCTGGTGCAGGGAGGCGTCCATCTGCGGCTTGTAAGGCTTTTGAACGGGCAGCTTTGCGGCATCGGCAATAGTGTGGCAGTCACGACACTGCGCCAGGGACGGCCCAGCGCCCTTTTGCGCATGGCACGTGGCGCAGGCCGCATGGAAGGCCTCCTTGCGCGCGGCAGGATCACTGGAATTTACTCCAGCAAAGGCGCTGAACACCGGCGTTTGCATAATATTGACCGGCAGACCCGCGCTGTTCTTCTCCACGCCGGGGCCAGCCGCATGGCAGCTCGCACAGGCGTTGGCCTTGGCATGGGCCGCATGGTCAAAGGCCACAACAGGCATTTTAAGCTCCTTGGCGCGCTGAACGCCAAGGTAGATGGTGTTGCCCGCCAGAGGCGCGGAAGCTGCCTGGACACCAACAGCAGAAAAACACAGCGCCACGGCAAACACTGCACTGGCGGCCACAAACCGCATGGCGCAAGCAGAAACGAGGGCTGTACTACATATGGTTCGCATTAACTCCCCCTTGGGGACTTTGATCAGAAAAACCATCAGCGCAGCAACCGTGCAAACTGGCAACGGGGCGCACACCACAAAAAAACATGCCCGGCAACAAGGTGCAGCAAGAGCCAGAGTCCATACCCCGGTATGCCCGAGCGGGCAAGCAGGCCTGTAAACGGCAGCAGCACCAGCAGGGCCATAAGCCGCCAGTCCGCCTTGGTGGCGGCGGCGCGCAGATCGGCCAGCAGCAGGTGACGCAACGGCAGGGCCAGCGCCCCAAGCGTCAACAGCACAGCAAGGCCGTCCGCCCAGCGAAAGGCCATGCCCGGCCAGTCAAAACCAAGGCCGCGCCCGATGAGCACCGCATGGCCGGGGGCAAACAGCAGCACCACCAGAGCCATGAACAGCAGCCAGAAAATGGCGTCGTTGACCAGCACCCGCACGGGCCACTGCCCGCGCAGCAGATCGAGCGGCACAAGGCGCGCGCGCCAGCGGGCCGCGAAATCCGAGGGATTGCAGCCGCTGGCCTTGCACTGGCGCAGGCGCAGCACGCACCCGGCCAGACATCCCAGCAGGGATATGAGCAGCCCCCAGCCAGTGAGAAAGGATATCAGCGTTGTCATAACGTGCTCCAGCCTAATCCTTGCCGTTCAGAAAGAGGTAAAAGCCCAGCAGGCCGAACAGGGCAAAGCAGATGAAAATAAACATCCAGCCCGTGCCGGACATCAGGGATGCGTAAAGCGAATAAAATACCGTCTGCATGGCATCCTCCCTGTCAGGCTTCAGGTTTGTAGTCAGGGTGATCGCGCAATACGGGCATCTTGGCGCACACAAAGCGGTACACCGTCACAAGCCCCACCAGCATGAACAGCGAAAGCGTGATCTCGCCCAGCGAAGGAAAATACTTGAGGTGCGTGGGCAGATTGTAGTTGTAGGCCACAAGGCTCACATCCATGCGGTTGAGCATGACCCCGAATACAGACAACCCCGCCGCAAGGCGGATCATGCCGTAACGCCGCTCGCGCACGCCCACGGCAAACATGAAGGCAGGCACGATGACCAGGGCCATTTCCAGCAGCCACAAAAGACCGTAACCGCTGAACACGTACTTCCAGCCATTGTCGAGGGTGAGGCCGCCGATCTTGATGACAAAATAACCCATCATCACGAGCGAAGCGCCCCGCGCAAGGCTCAGGCTCACGCCGTCAAAGCTCTTGGCGTGGTTCTCATCCATGTACTTGTGCATGCCGGCGTGGGCCAGCGTGCCTTCAAAGATCACCATGGAAAGCCCGGCATAGAGGCTCGACACAAAGAAATACACGGGCAGCCATGACGAGTACCACAGGGGGTGCATCTTGGAGGGAACCATCACATACAGCCCGCCCAGAGAAGACTGGTGCAGGGTGGAAAGGATGATGCCCAGCGCCACCAGCGGCATGATCAGCTTCATGAGCATGGCGCGCAGCTTGTTCCATCCCAGCCACTCGCAGGGGATCACAAACCACAGCACAGCCATGACGCAAAGGTAAAAGAACTCGCACACGCCCACGGTAAACAGGAGCGATGTGGTGCCCTGCGACACAAAGACGGGATACGGCAGCCGCCAGGGCTGGCCCACGTCGTACAGCAGGTCGGCGATGACAAAGGCGTAGCCGAAAAAAGCCGTGGTCAGCGCGGGCCGCCACATGGAACGCAGATTGCTGAAGCCGAAGATGTAATAGCCCGCCGCCAGCGTAAAGCCGCCAGCAGCAAGGGCCACGCCGCACAAGAGGTCAAAGCCGATCCACAGGCCCCAAGGGTAGTAATCATCAAGATTTGTAACCGCACCGATGCCCCAGCCAAAGCGCATGACCGTGGCCACGGCTCCGCAGAATAATATGACGGCGGTGATGATGTTGCCCGGCGTGTTGAGCAGGCCAAGCGTATTTTTCAGCAGTTCCGAAGGCTTCAGCATTGTCCGCCTCCCTGGCCCTTTTCAGGATTATGGTCAGCGGGCTTGCAGCCGCAAGCTTGCGCGCTGTCTTCTGCACGGGCGTCAGCGCAGTTCTGGCCTTTTGCCTGCTGCGCACCCTCGCAACGGGCCTGCTCCACCATTTTTTTGTAATGCTTGCTCATGGAATACGCGCCGCCCAGAATCACCGGCCAGATACCGGCAATAACGGCAATGGAGCCAAGCATGCCGCGCGTAAGTTCCGGCGCGGAAACAGCGGGCACATCCGGCTGCCCCAGATCGGCATGCGGCACGGGCGAGAGGTAGAGCCAGTTGGTGCCGCCCATCTCGTGTTCGCCATAGATGTGATCTTCGTACATGCCTGGATTATCCATGATGCGGCGGCGGGCCAGTTTGACAAGGTCGCTGCGCCGCCCAAAGACCAGAGCCTCCTTGGGGCAGGCTTCCACGCAGCCGGGCAGCAAGCCCTGCTTGAGGCGCGGGGCGCACATGGTGCATTTGTACACCAGCGGATTCCAGGCGTTGTTGTAGTCGTAGGCAGGCACGTAGAAAGGACAGGCCATCATGCAGTAGCGGCACCCCACGCAAAGCTTGGGGTTGTACACTACCGGGCCTTCCTCTGTTTTTACAAAGGCTTTGACAAAACAGGCCGAAGCGCAGGCCGGTTCCTGGCAATGGTTGCACTGCAACTTGCGGAACACGGGGGCATGCCCTTCCGGCTGATATTTGTTGACCACCGTATAGGCCTTGAATGTGGGCCTGCGGGTCTGCTCAAATACCGAACTGTCGTCAACGGGCTTTTCCAGAGGCGGCAGCACGTCGGCATTGACCTTCTGGCAGCCTTCCTCGCACTTGCGGCAGCCGATGCAGCGCACTGAATCGTGCAGCACGCCCACGGCATCGGGGCTGCCGTCATAGGCAAAGGGGGCTGCCCCGGCAGCACTGGGAAGCGCTGCTCCGGCCACACTGCCGAGGCCCAATATTTTCAAAAACTGTCTGCGCCGCATGGCGATCCTCCCCTGCTTGCGCATTGCATCATTTTCATGCCCCATGTCTGCCGTGGGGCAAGCCGCCAAGGCGGCGCCGTAAACACGCCCCTGCGGCCTATGGGCTGGCAATGGCCCCCACGTCCTCTTTTTCCGCCAGAAAGGCGGCGTAATCTTCATCGAGGTAGCGGGTGGAATACAGATACACCGTGCCCACGGAGCTTTCCGTAAAACTGATGTCCGCGTATTCCTCTGTTTCCGCCATATCGCGCAGGCACTGCTGCAAGGCTTCGGCCTCAAAAAGAAAAGGCGGGTATTCAAATATCTCAAGGGGCACAGGCCGGGGGTAGTCGCGCGAGCTGTCCCGCACCACGCTGGCGACCTGCACCATACGGTTGTTGGCTGTAGAAAGAATACCCGCATACAGGCTGCTCATCTGCGGCCTGTAATGATAGTATTCCTTGCTGTCCCAGGCGGTAAAAGCCGCCACGTCTTCATCTTCCGCCAGCAGTTCTGTCAGCAGAGCCGCCGCGTACTCGCGCTCCACCACGCGGGGAGCGGTTGCGGCCTCTGCGGGTTCCGCTGCTGGTGCAGATTCACTTGCCTGCGCCGGGTCAGCTCCTGGCTCCGCCAGCGCCTCAGCGGGATGCAGCAGCGAGCTCAGCAACTGCCTGCGGCTCAGCAGACGGCGGGTTTTGCGCAGGCCCGGCACTTCCGGGTCTGGGGCCGAGCCTGGCTGGGCCTTTTCCATGGCCTTGATGCGGGCCATATCTGCGGTCACGGTCTGGGAATCCGGCCCTTCAAAACGCGGGTCGGGCAAAGCTTCCAGCTCCTGACGCACCTGAGCAACGGTAACGGGCGGCGCAAGCGCCGCGCGCTCCATAAATGCGGCCAGCAATTCATCGGCGGTCACAAGGCGTTCATCACTACTGAAATCAGCCAGTGTTTCCACCAGCAGCACCTTGTCGGCCTTGCGCTGATCCACCAGTCGGCGGCTTTCGGCCTCTTCTACCTGATGGGTGGTACCGATCGGCCCCGTTTCCGGGGCGGCTGCGCCGCCCCCGTCAAAGGGGGCGGCCGCCTGCGCTTGATTCTGCGCCTGATTCTGGGCCTGATTCTGATCGTTCATAGGCTCTCCAAGGTTACGCGCCGGGAACCAGCTTTTCCTTGGTCATGGTATCGGCCACGTCATTGAGGCCAAGCGAACGGTAATGGTTCGCGCTGGGCAGGCCGGATTTCACATCCCAGCCCTGCACTTCGTAGAACAGGTCGAGGCTCTTTTCGATATCGGCCTTGTCCATGCGGATGGTGCCCTTGGTGAAGGGAGCCTTGTTCTTTTTGTCTTCAAACAGCCAGTTGGGATACTGGTCGTGCTTTTTGCGCATGTCCGTGGTCTGCATCTGGCGCGCTGTGTAGGCGCGGTGCAGGTTAAAGGCGCGCTCTGCGCAGCGGTCCAGCTCCTTGACGTCCAGGTTGTGCCCGGTGAGGACGCGGTAGTATTTGCTCTCAAGGCTGTTGTCGCCCATGTAGCCATCCTGCTTGTTGGGGGTGGAAATCCACGGCCCCATCCAGTTGCAGAACGAAAGCATGTCGTGCAGTTCCTTGCGCTCGATGGACCACTTGGCGCGGATCATCTTGTACTTGTTGGTGGGCTTGTAGTCGCCGATGGCGTCCACCGCGTCGGCAGAACCCCAGAAGTGCTCGGCAAGGCGCTTTTGCACATCAATGGGCAGGCCGCTGCGCACAAAGTTGCAGTTGGAGTGGCACATGGGATCGCGGTTGTACTGGGTGTTGATGACGCACCCGGCCTGGCCGTCGTCCTCGTTGGCGTGGTGCTTGGGGTGCCCCATCTTCCAGTAGACGGTACGGTGGTCGTCCTTCCATTTTTCTTCGGGGATGCCCATTTTTTCAAGCATGTAGCCAGTGCCCATGCCCAGAAGCTGACCGAACTCGCCTTCCTTGTAGGCAATGCGGTGTACGGCAGTCTTGATGAATTCGGGATTGCAGGCGTCCACCATATCCCAGGGAATGGACTTGTATTCGTCCGCGCCGAGCTTCTGCTTCCAGATGCCGTCTTCATACATGTTGCTGAAATCGCGGAACAGCTGGCCGTAGTTTTCCCACACGCCAAGGTCGTCCATGAGTTCAATGCCCACAAAACCGGCCTGCCGCGCCAGATCGCTCTTTTTGCGCGAGAGCTTGGGGAACCACTCGCGCCCGCCAAACATGCCAACGCAGGTATTGAACTGAATGGGGCTGACGCCGAACTTGGCCGCCGTGTCTTCGTCCTTCATCACTGTATAGCAGCGGATGGGACAGGAGAAACAGCCGTTGTTGCGCACGGTGTACTGCCACACGTTGTCGCCCAGAAAATAGGCGGCATTGTTGGTGCGGTACGAAATGCGGTTGAGCGAACGCACATCGTTTGTAAGGGTAACGGGGGCTTCAGATGCACCCCAGCGCTTGCCCGGCGCGCCCACCCAGCGGGAACCGGCATCCCAGTACTCAAAAAGCGGGCTGGGGAAATTGGGAACCACGTGCTGGTTGTTGGCGCCAATGATGGTGCGGTGATAGTTGATGAGTTTTTCCCAGTCGGCCTTGTCGCCCGCAATGTGCACGGGCTGGCTGCCCTGAAGGGCAATGGCCTTGAGCATCTTGGAGCCCATGACAGCCCCTATGCCGCAGCCAGCGGTGTGGGCGCGGCTGTTGACAACCACGGAATAGGGAACCAGATTTTCACCAGCAGGCCCGATGGCGGCAACGGTACCGTCAGCCCCCACTTCTTCGCTGATAACGCGGGTGGTGCGGCGAGTGCCCTGACCCCACACGTGGCTGGCATCCTTGAGCCATGCCTTGCCATCGCGCACATGCAACCACACGGGGCGCTCGGCCTTGCCCTCAATAATGAGGAAGTCGTAGCCCGCGTATTTCAGGTGCTCTGCAAAGTTGCCGCCCATGTGACCGGAACCGATGAGGTGCTGCGGCCACGAAACAGGCATGATGGTTGTAACCGCCGTGCGTCCGCTGCACAAAGCGCCCGTACCGGCCAGCGGCCCCACGGCAAAAACTATCTTGTTGGCTTCGTCATAAGCCTTGGTCTTGGGCGCGACTTCGTCCCAAAAGACCTTGTAGCCAAGGCCCGTGCCGCCAATAAGGTCAAGATACTGATAGGTGTCTTCAACAGTGATGCGGCCCGTACTCAGATTGACCCGCAGGCCCTTGCCCTGATAACCGCCAAATTTCCTTGCCATAAATTCCTCCGGCTCGCTGATGGAGCGTACTTCCTGTGAATGCCCGCTGCGCCTCGCTCTGCAAGGTGCAAGGGGTGCGCGCTACTGCTCGTATTTGAGGTTACGCGGCCCGCCGGGCGATTCCACATGGCAGGCGTTGCAGGCGGCGCGGCGGTCATCGGGCACCATAAGCGAAAACGAACCGCGCGTGGTGGCCTCGCGGGTGCGGTCGCTCCACGGCACATAGCGCAGGGCGGCTGCCGGGCAGGCATCCACGCACTTGGGCGCGCCATTGCACAAAAAGCACTTGTCGGCCTTGCCCTGCTCTTCATCAAAGGTCATCACGCCCCAGGGGCAGGCCTTCTGGCAGAGGCGGCAGCCCACGCAGCGGTCTTTGAGCACCATGCGCGTGCCCGTGCCCTTTTGAGCGATGATAGCATTTTGCGGGCAGGCCGTGGCGCAGGGCACCGGGTGCGGACACTGCTTGCAGGTATCCTGAATCACCAGCGAACCGGAGCCGTAGATGCCCTTGGTGGTGTTTTCCAGCCCGCCCTCCGGCCCAAACATGGCATTGCGGCTTATCTTGATGCGCGCAAGTTTGGGGTCGGCCTTGCCATCGTTAAACTCCGTACAGGCAAGCTCGCACCGCTGACAGCACACGCACAAGGTGGGGTCGCCCACGATCATGCCGGCTGCTTTTTCCATAATCACCAGCGGCGAGGCCTTCATGGTGGCCAGAGCCTCGGAAGCTTGCAGCGTGGCCAGCCCAAGGGCCGCGCAGGAAGTTACCTTGATGAATCCACGGCGCGAAAGGTTTTCGAGCAGCATATCTTCATCGGCACGTTTCAGTTTGCTCAGCATATCAGCCATACAGCGCTCCTTGTCATGATCGACAACGGCATCACGGCAGCACAAGCTGCCCGTTTTCATGATATATGTGCATGCTGCCGGACTTAACATTGCCCAGCAGAGTCAACCCGGTTGCGCGCGCCATATCCACGGCACGCGACATGGCACGAGAAAGGGAGGCAAAAACCGGCACGCCGGCGCGCACGGCCTTTTGCGCAATTTCAGAGGCAATGCGCCCGCTGCTGATTATCATATGGTCAGCGGGATTCAGACCTTCCACAAGCATGTAGCCCACAAGGGTATCAATGGCGTTGTGGCGGCCAATATCAAGGCAATAAAAAACCATGCCCTGCCTGTTGAGCAGAGCTGCGTTATGGCAGCCGCCTGTCTGGTGGAATACTTCGGAGCGTTCTTCCAGCTCCTGCGCGGCCCGCAGAATGACGCGCGGCTCCCAGCTGGGAGCTTCCGCGCGCGGCATACAGCGCAGTTTTCGGGCAGCCAGGGGAATGTTCCAGCCCATGGCCGAAGTGATGGTGAGCTTGGGGGCGGCCTGCTCCGTAGAACCGGCCGCCTTGCTACAGCAGGCCTCGCGCAGCAGCACGTCCACCCGCACTTCTTCCGCCCCATCGGGAGGCGTTGCCCCGGAGGCGGCGGCAGGCAGGGGCGTTACGTCCACCCCGGCGAGGTCATGCAGGTTTTCAATGAGGCCGCAGGAATAGAGAAATCCCGGCACAAGGTAGCGCAAATGCTGCCCAGAACAGGCCACGCGCACAAAGGGTACGCCGTTGACATGCATGGTCAGCGTCTGCTCCCGGCACGACAAAAATACGGACGGCGAAACCTTGCCGTTGCTGTAGGTCAGGATATCGTAACTGCGCACCGTGGCCGGGGGAGAAGCCAGCGGCAGAACATCGCCTGCGGTTAAGTTTTTGAACAAAGCCATAGCACCCCTTCCTTTACTATGCGGAGCCGCTGTCGTTACGGAGGCGGCAACTTCCGGCAATCCACAACTATCTGCCCGTGTGCGCCAGAACTCATTGGCGGCCTGGGCCAAGCCGAAGCAATATCTGGGCCAGGCAAAGGCCAAATCTGGGCCAAATATGAGCCAAGACCGGCTCAAAACTTCAGACTGAAAGTTGATACAAATTTGTTCTTTTTTTCACATCATTCCCGCTATGAACAATGTGCCCTTTTCAATTCTGGCTGATATTTTGTACGCTGGTAACAGATGGAGAGGATAACCCTGAGCCAGATGTTGCCCGTAAACGGTGAGGGGGATACCGCGTGGAAAACGTATTAACTCGCGCAACTGGTTGGCTCTGCGCAACAATTACCTGACAACCTTCATGGTTTTTATTGTTTGCGTGAACAAAGCTTAGGTAAATCGCTTTATGCAGTCAAGCTCATGTGTTATTTTTCACCACGTTAAATATTTTTTAACATACTAAAATATAACGATATTTACAATTCCATTGTAAATTACTATAGTTACAAAAATAAAAAATCAACCAGTGGAGTGCAATCCACAAGGAAGGTCACGGCGTGTCCCTGTATTTTTGCTTGCGGGAAACTGCGGATATTACCGCCTTTATTGCCGGAGCAAATCCCTTGCAGGCAGAGCCTGTATCTGTAAGCGCTGCCCTTGGCAGAGTGCTTGCCGCAGATATGCACGCGCCCGTTCCCTGCCCTTCCACCTGCCGCTCCACACGCGATGGGTACGCGCTACGCGCAGCAGACGTCGCCGGGGCATGCCCCACAGCCCCGGTGCTGCTTCACCTAACGGGTGAAAGCCGCATGGGCAGGTCCTGCGGCGGCACGCTGCAAAAAGGCGAGGCATGGCGCGTCTACACGGGCAGCACCTTGCCCGAAGGCGCTGACGCCGTGCTTATGCAGGAATTTGCGACACTGAACGATCCGTTGGCAGACTCAAAGGATGCTCCGCCGATCGTGGCAGCTTCCGCCCCGTGCGCAGCGGGGGAAAATATCCTTGCGCCCGGTGCGGACATGCCTCAGGGCGCGCTGCTGGCACAGGCTGGAACGAAGCTTGGAGCGCACCACATGGCCCTGCTGGCGCAATTTTTCAAAGAGGTGCCGCTGCGCCGCAAGCCAGTGATGGGCATTCTTTCCACTGGCGACGAATTTTGCGGTTCTGACCTGCAGAACGGCTTTGCCGCTTGCCAGAGCAATACCAATGCCCTGCTTCTGGAGGGGCTTGCCGCCTCTCTGGGCGCAAACTGCCTGCACCTTGGCACTGCGCCGGACAATGTGCAGGCTCTGGGCCAGCATCTGCGCGCGGCCTTGCCCGATGGCCCCACGCCTTGCGACGTCATTGCGGTTATTGGCGGTTCTTCCGGCGGCAAACGCGATTTCAGCGCCCAGGCCATAGCAGGCCTGCCGGGCTGCGAGATGTGCGGGCATGACCAGCGGGTAAGCAGTGGCCGCCCTCTCACACTTGCCCGCAGGGGGCAGACAACTATTTGGGGTTTGCCGGGGCATTCCCTCAGCCTTGCGCTGGCTGCGCAGGTTTTTCTGGTGCCCCTGCTGCAAAGGCTTGCCGGGCAGCAGGGCTCGCCGCAGCATATGAACTGGCAACCAGTTGTGCTGGCGCGCCTTGGCATTGCCCTGCCTGTGGAGGGAAACGCCCCCACCCACTACCCCGTGATATTGCAGCGTGAGCATGGTCGCGTGACGGCCTGGCCCGTTGCCGCTGGCACTGGCAAAACCGCCGTGCTGCGCGACATGGACGGCTGGATAACCATGCCCGGCAGCAATGATATGTCCAGAGGCGGTTTACGCCGTGGCGCTGCCGTGCGTGTGCGCCTCTTTGCCTGACCCCCTGTCCGTCTGCCCAGCACGCCACCAGCTTGCCATGCCGCATGGCTGTGGCTACACTTGCAGGCACATCAACTGCAAACGGTGAAAAGCCATGCCTCCCCGCCCTTCTACCCCACAGCAAACCTTCATTTCTCCGGACAAGTATCCGTATCTTGAAGTGCGCACCACGCTGCAAAGCACCCAGCCCTACGCCGAGCATTTCCATTCAGCTTTTTCTTTTGGCCTGATTCTTGAGGGCGGCACCTGTTTTGCGCTCATGGGGCAAAGGCATGAAGCGCTCAAGGGCGACATCGCCCTGATTGCCCCCGGGCTGCCGCATAGTTGCAATCCTCTGCACGGAAAAGCGCGCAGCTACCTTATGGCCTATTTTGACGCGGCATGGTTTGCGCGCAATATCTGCCGCCCCCTGGGTATTGCCGATGCGTATGAAGTAACGCTGCCCGTTGTGCGCGACCCGGCGCTCTTTCAGCAGGGGGTTGCCGCCATGGAGGCTTTTTGCAGTGGTGCGGACGATGCGGAAATACGTTTTGTGACGCTTTTCAGGCAGCTTCAATGGGGATACGGCTGCCTCGCCAACATATCTGAACACGCTGGCAAAAAGACGGACTATCCCCTTACCGCCACAAACATTCTGCTGACCGCCGACAGCGCGCCCATGGCAGGTGAAAACGGCCCACCTGCCACAGACCATGCGCCCGTTACATCTTTGGCCCGCAGGGCTGGCCTGCGGCGCGAGAGCTTTTCGCGCGCATTCCGCCGCACGGCGGGCTTGCCGCCCAAGGCGTGGCTGCACTGCCTGCGGCTGGAAAAGGCCCGCGCCATGCTGCGTCAGGGCAAAAGCATTGCCGATGCGGCCCTTGCGGCAGGCTATGCCGATCAAAGCCACTTTCACCGCATGTTTGTAAAATTTTATTCCGTCACGCCCGGCTGCTATCAGCGGGGGCGGTCACATTCGTACAATACGCGCAAATAAAAAGAGGGTGTGCTGTCCGCAAGGAGGCCACCCATGTCTGTTTCCACACTGATTCCCGCTGCTTTTCCAGCGCTGGCTCTGGCGCATTTTCTGGCCCTGCTCAGCCCCGGCCCGGATTTTTTCCTTATCATTGGCCATGCCGTGCGGCATCGGCTGCGCGGTTCGCTGTTTATCTGCCTTGGCATCGCCCTGGGCAATGCCCTGTATATCTGCCTGGCGGTCTCCGGCTGGTCGGTCATGCGGCAAATGCCCGCCATGTACCGGTTGCTGGAGCTTGCGGGCGCTGCCTATCTTGCATGGCTGGGCTTTTTGCTGCTGCGGGCCAGCCGGAAGGCCGCCACCCGCAAGACTACGCCAAGCCAGCATGCGCCAAGCCAACCTTCGCCTAACCAGACAGGCAGCCTCGCCACAGGCCATGCAAGCCCCCTTTCTCCCGGCAGGCAACTGCTCACGGGGCTAGGCTCTGCCCTGCTCAACCCCAAGAACGCCGTTTTTTACCTCACGCTCATGACAGTAATCCTCGGCCCCACCGCCACCCTGCCGCAGCAGGCCTTTGCCGGACTGTGGATGACCCTGCTGGTCTTTGCCTGGGACGCCGCCCTTGCCGCCGCCATATCCCTGCCCGGCGCGCAGCGGGCGCTGGAAAAGCGCATTCCACTCATTGAAGGGCTGGCAGGGCTGACGCTTGCCAGTATTGCCCTCTGGCTGGTGCTGCGGCCCCTGTTCTACTGAGCATGCCGAAAAAAAAGACAGAAAGCCCGCGTCACTGCAACGCGGGCTTTCTTTGTATCAGGCAGATATATCTCAGGATAATTGTTCAGGGACGCGGACTTTCGGGGAAGGAATCCGCCCCCGTAACGCATCTTACCGCCTCCGAAAACTAGGGCGCATCGGGATTCAGCTCAATCTCCACAGGCGAGGTGATGGTCAACTCATGCTTGACCTCGGCCTTGCCGCCCGCAGGCGCATCCACATTCCAGAACAGCAGATGTTCCTTGGCATCCTGCTGGGCCTGCGGTTTGTCGCGGTAGGTCACGGTAACGCCCTGATCCACCAGCATGGGCATGGGCCGCTCAAGGCGCACGGTCACGGCCCTGTCGCGGGTGTTGCGCACGGTATACGTCCAGCCCCATGTCCAGGTACGGCTCTTGCCGATAAAGCCCTTTTCGCCGCGCTGGCGCAGATCGGCGGCGGCATTGACCTGCACGCGCGGGTCAGCGCCAAAGTAGAGCGTAACCTCGTTGCCCTTGGGGCGGAACTGCCCCATACCCACGCTCTGCCCGTCCACGCTGAACTCCGCATGGCCGTCAGGCCAAGCCTGTCCCTCGGGCAGGGTATGGCGCGCCATGAGCCACACGCGGCTGTCGCCCACGGAGGGACGCGCCAGCCACTGCAAGGGGGCCTTCCATTCATCCGCCAGCACCAGCAGACGCGAACGGCCTTCAGGCAAGCCCTTTTCTCCGGGCGTCCAGGCGGCGTACATACCACTGGTGTCGGCTTCTACAGGCGCGGCAGGGGCAGGAGCAGCTTCGGACATGGCGGCATCGGCTGTCATCAGCATACGCGGGGCCGCCTTGGCAAGGGGCTGGGCCACGGGCTGAGGTTGGGAATCAATCACCCAGTGCGGCAAAGGCATGGGTTCGCGCGGGCCTTGCCCACGGGAAACAAGCGTCAGGCGCGTGTCTGTCCAGTCCATGCCGGAGAACTGCCACACCTCGGCCATAAAGCGCACGCTCACGGCATCGCCCTTGCCCTTGTCGGGCTGTACGTCAAAAACATAGGCAGGCCGCCAGCCGCAATTGCGCAGCGTATAACTGTAACGCACAGGCAGCGTGGTTGCGGATACCTGCTTTTGCAGGGTGATAAGCACTGTCTGCCCAAGCTCTGGGCTTGGCGGCAACTGCTGCAATTCCTGCTTCAACAGTGCCAGACGGCGCTCCAGCTCGGCCTTTTCGTAGCTGAGGGCTGGCACTACCTCGGCCACGCGCTTTTCGCGCTGGGTCATATCCTGAAAGCTGCCCTCGGCGGGCGCGCCTTCCCACAGGGCCAACTGGGCCTTTACGGCCTCAAGCTTGCCCGCGAGGGTCATCAGCGCGTGCTGGCGCTCTTCGCGCAGTTTTGCAAGATTGCCGCCCTGATCGAGAGTCTGGGGCAAAAACGCCCAGCGCACGATGGTATGGCCCGGTATGGAGACCTGAAAATTCTCGGCCCCGGCGGGCAGCACTACGCGCACCTGACTTGCGCCATCGGTGGAAACCACAGGCGCCTGCTGCTCCACCTCAAGCAACCCGCCGGAAGGCGTGAGGCGCGCGGCCTTCGGCACTGCTGGCGTGTTGGGCAAGGGTGCGGCCAGAGCGCTCAAAGAAAACAATCCGCTCAAAAAGCAGAGGGTAAGAGCAAGCAAGGCAGGCCGCCCGCTGGCAGATCTGCGGCAAATGCCAAGACCGGAAAGGAAAAAACGCAGGGGAGAAAGGACGGTGTACGACATTGGCCCTCCGGCGAAAACCGCCGCATACAAAGCCGCCGCGCCGCAAGATGCAGCGCGGCGGCGGGCGGCTAACGCGTCAGTTTGCGGTACTTGATGCGGTGCGGCGTGTCGGCGTCTTTGCCGAGCCGCTTTTTACGGTCTTCTTCGTAGTCCGTATAGTTGCCTTCATAAAACACCACGCTGGAATCGCCTTCAAAGGCCATGATGTGCGTGGCCACGCGGTCCAGGAACCAGCGGTCATGGCTGATAACCAGCACGCAACCGGCAAAGTTGTCCAGCGCGTCTTCAAGGGCGCGCATGGTGTTTACGTCAATATCGTTGGTGGGTTCGTCAAGCAGCAGCACGTTTGCGCCAGACTTGAGCATGCAGGCCAGATGCACGCGGTTGCGTTCACCGCCCGAAAGCACGTCCACCTTCTTCTGCTGGTCAGCGCCGTGGAAGTTGAAACGCGTGCAATAGGCGCGGGCGTTGACTTCACGCCCGCCCAGCTTGATGACTTCAGCGCCATCGCTGATGATCTCATACACCGTCTTGCCGGGCGTGAGCGATTCACGGCCCTGATCCACATAGGCAAACTGCACGGTTTCTCCCACCTTGAGCGTGCCTGTGTCGGGCTTTTCCTGCCCCACAAGCATCTTGAACAGGGTGGTCTTGCCCGCGCCGTTGGGGCCGATAATGCCCACAATGGCACCGGGGGGGATAATGGCGTTGACATTTTCCATCAGTTCCCTTTCGCCCATGCCCTTGCTGACGCCCTCAAGCTCAAAAACGACCTTGCCCAGACGCTGTCCCGGCGGAATGTAGATTTCCAGATCAGGCGCGCGCTTTTCACTTTCGTGGGAAAGCATGGCCTCGTAGGCGTTAAGGCGCGCCTTGCCCTTGGCGTGACGGCCCTTGGCCGACATGCGCACCCATTCCAGCTCGCGTTGCAGGGTCTTCTGACGGTCGGCTTCGGTTCTTTCTTCGTTGGCAAGGCGCTTCTGCTTCTGCTCCAGCCAGGAAGAATAGTTGCCCTTCCACGGAATGCCACGGCCACGGTCAAGCTCCAGAATCCAGCCCGCCACGTTGTCGAGGAAGTAGCGGTCATGGGTAACGGCAATAACTGTGCCGGGGAAGGTGGAGAGGAAGCGCTCCAGCCAGGCCACCGACTCGGCGTCAAGGTGGTTGGTGGGTTCGTCAAGCAGCAGAATGTCGGGCGATTCCAGCAGCAGGCGGCACAGGGCCACGCGGCGGCGCTCGCCGCCCGAAATCTGGGCAACGGGCATGTCGCCGGGGGGGCAACGCAGGGCGTCCATGGCCATTTCAAGGCGCGAATCCAGATCCCAGACGTTCTTGGCGTCCATGAGTTCCTGCACTTCGGCCTGACGGGCGATGAGGGCGTCCATCTCGTCCGCTTCCATTGGCTCGGCGAACTTGGCGTTGATTTCTTCAAATTCGCGGGCAATGGCGGTGAGGTTGCTCACTCCGTCTTCCACCACTTCGCGCACTGTGCGGGTTTCGTCCTTGAGCGGCTCCTGTTCCAGATAGCCGATGGTGTAGCCCGGGGCCAGTACGGTCTTGCCGTCAAAGGCCTGATCCACGCCCGCCAGAATGCGCAGCAGGCTGGATTTACCCGCGCCGTTCAGACCAAGCACGCCGATTTTGGCCCCGTAGAAGTACGAAAGAGAAATGTCTTTCAGCACTTCCTTCTGGCCATGACGCTTGGTGACGCGGATCATGGAATAAATAATCTTGTCCGGTTCGTTACTCATGATGCTCCTCAAAATTTGGTGACGCTTCCGGCCCTGCGCCGTTTGAGATAGCGCGGGGCGAAGCGCGCGCCAAATGGGCGCGCTGGATTGATGACAAACCCGGCCATGCAGGCCAAGGGTTTGCGCCGCCAAAACGGCAGCTCCGTCAGGCGGATAAAACGATTGCCCTGTGCGGGCAGGCCGCAGATTTCTGCGGTTTGCCGCGCACAGCGTACAGAGAAAGCCTTTGGTCAGACAGAGAGGCCCGCAGGCCCGCCAGACTCGCCAATGCACTGGGCGCTCGTGTAATATATGAGCCTATCCGTTAGCGGATTCTTTTTCAAGTGGCCTCGCGCTACAGCAACGGCGCACTCTGAGCAGAACTGGAAGATGCTGCCATCCACCACAAAAGCAACCGCGCCTGTCAGGCCAAAACCGACAGGCGCGGCAAGCGCGCAGCAAACACAGCGCGCCCCAATCAGAAGCAGGCCCAGCCCCGCCGCCTAATCAATCATGATATGCAGCACTTCAATATCCGTTTCGCGCATGCCCTCACGGGCAAGACGGGAAACACTGCGGATGGTTTCTTCCACATCCCCTTTCACAATGCCCTCGCCCGCAGGAAAAACCTTGCCCTGCATGGAGAGATCGTGCGCGGTGATGGCGGCGTCCACTGCCGAGGATATTTTGGCAGCGCACGAGCTTTTGGCGCCATCGCACACAATGCCCGACACATTGACCAGCGTATTGATGATGGTGTCGGCAATCTGCTGATAACTGCCGCCGTGCATCCAGGTAATTGCCGCCCCGCTGCCGCAGGCTGCGCTGACCGCCCCGCAGTAGGCCGAAAGCCTGCCAATGCCCGACTTGTTGTGTATGGCCACAAGATTGCTGATGAGCAGCGCCCGGTAAAGCTTTTCGTCCGGCAGGCCCAGCTCGCGGGCGTATTCAATGACCGGAAGCGAAACCGTAATGCCCTGATTGCCGCTGCCGGAATTGATGATAACCGGCAGATCGCTGCCGCCCATGCGGGCATCGGAGCCAGCGGCTGCCACCGCTGTGGCCCGGGTGCGCACATCGCTGCCGCGCGAATCAAGCAGGGAGCGGCCAACCCCCATGGAATACTGGTGGCTCAGGCCTTCAACGGCAATATTGCAGTTGCACAGAATCTGCTTGTCCAGAATATCGCGCACATCTTCAATATTGCAGTTTTCGGCAAAATCAAGAATCCCGGCTATGCTCATAAAAGCGCGGCTTTCTTCATGGCCCTGCACATCAGGCTTGTATTCCCCGCCCTCAAGAATCTTGCCGTTCTTTTCAATGCGCACCACGTTGGTGTGCTCCTCGGCAATTTCCACCACGGCGCTGCTGTCGCCAGCCACCGCCGTCACCAGAATGTGCAGGTTAACAATGCTCTTGAGCAGCTCCACCGTGCAAAATCCCGCCGCCGTAAGCTGCCGGGCGCGCTCGGCATCCTCAGGGGCAACCGGAGTGAGCACCTGCAACTGCAAATCGGGGTTGCCCCCCACTGCGCCGAGCGTGGCGGCAACGGCAATGCCCTTCTGCCCGCCGGAATTGGGCACAACTACGCTCTTGGCGTTTTTGATCATGTTCCCGCTGCAAGCCACCGTCAGGCGATCGGGAAAGGTTCCAAGAACCTTTGTCACCAGCGCTCCGGCAAAGGCAATGGCGATGGGTTCGGTGCAACCCTGGGCCGGGATCAGCTCTTCGCGCAGGATTTCGAGATATTTTACGTAAGTATCCATAGTATCCATCATGGTCATACGCGCCCAGTAAGCGAACGCAACTATGCCCCATGTCAGTTTGTATTGTCCTTGGTCTGCCTGCGGTCAGGGAGAAAACTCAGCCAGCACCGTCGCGTCGCCCATTAAGGCTATTTCAGCAGGGATTCCGCCTTGGCGCGGATGTTTTCCACGCTCAGATCCTGATTGGCGATGCGGTCAACCAGTTCTCCATTCTTGTAGAACAGAAACACAGGCACGGTCATGATCTTGAGTTCAATGCAGAGCCTGCGGCTTCCGGCAATGGGAATCTTGCAAAACTTGACCCGGCCTTCAAAATTTTTCGCCAGTTCTTCCACTTCCGGCATCATGGCCACGCAAACGGAGCACTGCTCGCCCCAAAATTCCACAACTACCGGCTCGCTGCTTTGCAGCACTTCCTGTTCAAAACTGTCTCTGTCTATTGCAAGCATGGGAATCTCCTTGCCGATCTGCCGTACCGCAGACGGCGTTTATTTTTCTGCACAGCCGCAGGCCACGCGGGCCGCAAAGGCTGAAAACTCGCTACCGGGATTGCAGCCAGTGATAGGCGGAAATGGCAGCCAGCGCACCGTCTGCCGCCGCCGTGACAATCTGGCGCAAAGGGGTGTCGCGCACGTCTCCCGCTGCAAAAACACCCGGAACAGATGTGCGCAGGTGGACATCCGTAGCCAGCCAGCCTCCATCAGCGCGCAGAAAGCGCTCATCAAGAAATGCCGTATTGGGTTCAATGCCCACGCATACAAACACGCCCGCCACTTCAAGCTCGGTGCAGTCACCGCTGACCGTGTTGCGAAGGGTCATGCCTTCGACCATATCACTGCCGTTGACGCTCGCCACTGCGCTGTTCCAGACTGGAATGATTTTGTCATTGGCGAGGGCGCGGCCTGTCAGCACGCTGTCCGCCCTGAAGGCATCCCGCCGATGAACAATGTACACCTTGCTGGCAAAGCGCGTCAGGTAGAGGGCTTCCTCCACCGCTGTATTGCCGCCGCCCACAACAGCCACAGCCTCGCCTTCATAAAAAGGCGCATCGCAAACGGCGCAGTAGCTCACGCCTGCCCCGGTCAGCGTGTCTTCACCGGGGCAGCCAAGCCGCCGGTGGGTAGCGCCGCTGGCGATGATGACAGCCTGCGCCGCGTAGTCGCCCTTGGTGGTGCGGATAATCTGGCGGTCGCCCTGCCCTTCCAGCCCGAGCACGTCGCCTCTGGCAAAAGTGCACCCCAGATGCCCGGCATGCTCGCGAAAGGATTTGTCCAGTTCCGGCCCGCTCACATTGGGCAGACCGGGCCAGTTTTCCACATCAAGCGTATTGCATATCTGGCTGCCGCCATTACCGCTTTCCAGCAGCAGCACGTTGAGGCCCGCCCTACGGGCGTATATGCCTGCGCTGGCTCCGGCAGGGCCAGCACCGATAATGACAAGTTCATGCTCCTGCATGGTATCCGCCAAACTTTGGTTTTTCGGGGCGCGCTCCCCCTGCCGCTGCGGTTTCCCGCAGCGGATATCCGGCAAATCCATTGCGCCGGAAGGGGTGCGCCCCAATTAAATGAAGAGTGTACGCGCCTACAGTTTCGCGCAGGTTACCTGCTGGCCGCTGGCGGGCGCTGGCGAACTGGATGCAGATTTGCCGCCCGAAGTGATGGGCTTTTTGCAATGGGGGCAAAGAACCGTGCCGCGCACCTGCGAGGGGCGCAGAAACCGGTGAGATACCTTGTTGCAGTGTTCGCAGGTAAAGGTAAGAAAAGGCATGATCTTTCTCCAGAAATTTATTGTTCCAGCAGTCCCATGACCACCATCTCAACCTGAACCAGCACCTTGGCGCCATCAGCCATGCCGCCCCCAAAAAGCGTTTCGCCCTCGTGGGTTACAGAGCCGTGCAGGTGAACGCGCACCTGATTGTTCTCGCGCCACATTTCGCCCGTGATGCCGTTGACTTCCAAGAACTTTTCAATGGTTTTGGATTTCACCGGCGGCGGCATGGTTGTACAGGTTACGGGATAGTTGCAGATAATTTTTTCAAGGGAGCCAATGCTTGAAAGAATAAAGGCCCGTTCAAGTTTCTGCTGCTCAAAAAAATCCCGCAAGCCCTGAAACAGGTCAGAGCCTGGGCCAAGGCGCAATTTGTACCACTTGGGCTGGGTCAGTTCTGTTACTTGCATGAAATCCTCGATGCTCACCATGAAGTTATAAGCTGTAACTACAGGGCATCACTTGAGGTTGTAGATTTTCTTGAGCTCAAATTCTTCAATCAGCCACTTCATGCCTTCCTGAATCTCGGGGCTGACATCGCGCATGGGGCGCTTGCAGTGACCGACAGGAAAGCCCAGCAGGCGCACAAAGGTCTTGACCGCCACAGGGTTGGTGGCAGCGTAGCAGGCCTCCATGATGGGCAGCAGCTCGTTGTAAATCCTGCGGGTACGCTGCACGTCTTCAAAATTCTTCCAGGGCCGGGACATTTCAGCCATGGCGCGGGGGTGAATATTGCCCGTCACGTTGGCTGTTCCCGCGCCGCCAAAGGCCAGCACGGGCAGGGTCAGGGCGTAGGCGGGCGAATCGCAGCACAGGATGGGCAGTTCGCCGTGGGTGCCTTCCTGAATGGTGGCAATCTGGCCCACGTTGGGCATGGCTTCCTTGTCGGCCACCAGGTTAGGTACGGAATTGAACAGGGTGATGACTGTTTCCGCATTGACGTTGGCCACGACTCTGGCGGGGTTGTTGTACAGGCCCACGCTGATATCAACAGAAAGGCAGACATCAATGAGGTATTCCAGCACGGATGCCTGATCCGGGCACAGATAGGGCGGCACCACAACAACGATGCCGTCCGCGTCCTGCTCCTGCGCATAGCGCGCAAGTTCGATGGTTTTTTCGGTGTCGCCGTGGGTCACGCCAAAAAACGCATGGATCTTGCCCTTGCAGTAGCTGGCCATGTCCTTGATGACGGTCTTTTTTTCTTCAATGGTCAAAGTTGTGGGTTCGCCGGTGGAACCCAGCACCAGCAGGGTGCTGGTGCCGTTGGCGGCGTGAAAATCCACAAGATCATGCATTACACCGAGGTCAATGGTGTTATTTTCGGTAAAGGGGGTAACAATCGCTACCCAGGAACCTTCAGGATAAATCAATTTTCCCATCTTCAATCTCCTTTAATGCTCTGCCTCAGGCAACAGCACGGGCCTGCACGGCCTTGCTGCTCATTTTACAATATGCGCCGGTAACAAACACAATGCCAAGGCCAATCATATCTGTGATGGTACCGGGAATAATCAGCAGACACGCGCCCACAATCAACAGCAGCGCCACCGGCAACGGTATGGGGCGGAAAAACCAGCGTTCCATGCCGCCAGCCAAGGCAACGGTGCCAATGGTGGCGGTAACAAAAACCTGGAGGATGTTCTGCCACTCGCCCTGCATGAGCAGAGCCGGGTCATACATAAAGAAGAACGGCACAATAAAGGCCACGCTGCACAAGCGCGAGGCGATCAGGCCCGTTCGCATCATGGAGGCGCCCGCCACTTCCGCGCCAGCGTAAGCGGCAACGGCCACCGGAGGAGTAACCATTGAGATCACCCCGAAATAAAACACGAAGAAATGCGAGGAAAGTACGCTGAAACCAAGTTCGCGCAGGGCGGGAACCCCCAGGGTCGCCACAAGCACATAGGCCACGGTGGTAGGCGTGCCCATGCCCATGAGGAGCGAGGCAAGCATGATCAGAATCAGCGCGACTATGGTGCTGCCGCCGGATATGGAAATGACCACCGAGGCGAGGTTAAGCCCCACGCCCGTAAGCGACACAACGCCGATGACAATACCCGCGCCAAGGCAGGCAACTGCAATCAGGATCATGCGCCGCCCGGCGGTGGAAAGTATTTCAACAAAACGGCGCGGCCCGATGGCAAACTTTTTATCGCCCCACGAAACCAGCACGGCAGACGCAGCGGCAGCTATCGCCGCCCTGAAGGGCGTGTAGCCGCTCATCATGATCACAAGCAGCACCACAATGGGCAGCAGAAGATAGAGTCTTTTGACAACATCCTTCATGCGGGGCAGTTCCTCCTTGGGAACCCCCAAAAGGCCCAGCTTGGCAGCCTCAAAATCCACCATCATGAGGATGGAAAAAAAGTACAGAAAGGCCGGGATCACCGCCGCCTTGCATACCTCAAGGTAGGGTATGCCCAGCGTGTCCGCCATCAGGAATGCAGCTGCGCCCATGACAGGGGGCATGATCTGCCCGCCGGTGGAGGCCGCAGCCTCCACCGCGCCGGCAAACACAGGTTTGTACCCGGCCTTTTTCATCATGGGGATGGTGAACGCGCCCGTTGCGTAAACATTGGCGGCAGCCGAACCGGAAATGGTGCCGAAAAAAGCGCTGGTAATAACAGCAATCTTTGCAGGGCCGCCGCGATAATGGCCTGTCAGCGCACGGCCGAGATCCATGAGCACATCGCCCGCGCCGCACCTTTCAAGAAAGGTGCCGAATACAATGAAGGCAGCAATGTAGGTAGCCGAGACACCAATGGCTGAAGAATACAGGCCCTCAAGCCCGAACCCCAGATAATCCACCACTTCGTTCCACGAAAAGCCTTTGTGCGCGAGCATGCCGGGGATATGGTTCCCCCACAACGCATAGGCAAGAAACAGGAGGCAGACCACCAGCAACGACATGCCAACTACGCGCTGGATAAGCACCAGAACCAGCACCAGGGCAGTAATGCCGCTGATGGTCTGGCCAAGGGTCAGGTCGTCAACCATGACCAGACGTTCCGCAATCTGGTCAGCCTGAATGGCTGGCAGCGCAAAAGCCGCCAGAGCCACCAGCGCCAGCACGAGATCAAGGGGCGCTGGCCCGCGCTTCTTGCTGGATGGGTACACCAGAAAGGCCAGTGATGCGGCAAACATGACGTGGATGGGCCGATGCACATAGGCCACCGGCATGCCAAAAATCGTGGTGACGCAATGGTAGCCCGCAAAGAGCAGGCAGCCAAAGAATATGAGGTATTGCACAAGTCTGGCGAAACCCTGCTGGCCCGCAACTTCGCCAAAGTCATTGCTGGCTTCGCCTGCAAGTTCTTTTTCCACAGCACTGCGGGCCAGATTGACCTTGGTTGACGCTCCTGTGGCGTCCTTTTGTTCGGAAGAAGCCATTATTTCACCCAGCCCTTTTCCTTGTAATAACGCAGTGCGCCGGGATGAATGTATTGCACGTCTATATGTTCGGCGCTTTTGCTGGGATCAAAGACAGAATAGGTCTGGTGCACATTACGGATCATCTCTGGCTTTTCGCAAAGCACCTTGGTCAGGGCGTACACGGCATCGTCCGGCAGGTTGGCGCCCACGGGCAAAACAACGGTTTCGGCCATGTGCTGCATATCCTTGTCCACAAAGTAGTACTGCCCGGCCTTGAGGGTAAAGGTCATGTAGCCATCGCTGCTCAGCTTGTCGAGAACCGCCTGATCAATGGGCAGCATCTTCATTTTAACGGTGGTGATCAGCTCGTTGATGGACGAAACGATGGGGCCCACATAGGCGTCCGCGTGACCGTCCTGAATGAGGGAGGAGGCTTCCGCATAGGAAACGTAGCTCACGGAGCCGCCCCATTCCTTGATGTCTTCAAACGAGAGACCGTACTGCTTGAGCATGTTCTCAGAGGCAACAGCGGGCGAGGAGCCCTTTTTGGAGGTCAGCAGGCGGATTTTAGGCTTGCTGCGGGCAATATCCGCAATTGAGGTGTAGGGGGAATCCTCACGCACAAGAAAGAAGCTCATGGGCATTGGCGCCACATACATCATGATTTTTACATTCTGCACGGGCTTACGGTTGGCAAACACGCCTTCGGCCTTGAGGCTTTCCTGATAAAGCTTGATCATACTTGTGCCAAGATCAGCCTTGCCCGCATCAATCTTCAGCAGATTTTCCACCGAGCCGCCAGTATTGACGCTCACGGTAGTGCCAGGCATGACCGAACGTGCCGCCTCGCCGATAACGCCGCCAAGGGCGTAAAAATCGCCGCCAAGCGGGCCAGAGGTAATGGTAAACGTTTTCAGCTCCGCCGCCTGGGGCATCTGGGCCAGCCCAGCCGCCAGCATGACCACGGCAACCAACAGCGAAATCAAACCCTTTTTCATAGCATACTCCTGTATACGGTTTATTCCGGCCTTTAGTAAGGCGCGGCAGCGTCGCTGGTCTTGGCAATACTCTGGGGGGGGGACCAAAATCATTAGCACCCTATCAAAATTCATTCCAAAATCATATACCCCTTCCCAGACCTTGCGGCTCTAGCATTTACTGCACTCCCCCCACACCGGGGCAGAGAGCTGCCAGATGCAAAATTGAAAACATTCAGAACAAATATAGTTAAATTAGTTAGCATTTCAAGGCATTATTGCGTTCTCAAATATAAGAATAGGTTTCTCAAATTCGAGAAACACTTGCCGCAGCTGCATGGAAACGGTCAGAAAAGACGAGCATGGCGGTTGTATTACTTCGCTGGACTAATGCAGCAGATTATATTCCTGCAGTTTACGATACAATGTGGCGCTGCTGATGCCCAGACGCTGAGCCAGAAGTTTTTTCTGCTCCGTGCTGGCAGCTGCGCAGATCAGGCGCTTCAAAAGCTGTTTTTCGTGCGCTGCGAGCATTTCCTTGAGCGTTGTTGCAGACGATGCTCCCGACCGCCTAGCAAAAAAATGCTGCGGCAAATCATTGGCCCGTATCAGCGGGCCTTCAACAACGTTAACAAGATATTCAATGATATTGCGCAATTCACGCACATTCCCCGGCCAGTCATGGCTCATAAACGCGTCAAAAGCCGCAGGGTCAAGCCCGCGTATGTCGCGGCGCAGCTCACGTCGGTAGCGGGCAAGAAAGCTCTCGATAAAAACAGGGATATCCTCGCGGCGCTGACGCAATGGCGGTATATGGATGGGGATGACATTCAGGCGGTAATACAGATCGTTGCGAAAGGTCCCCTGAGCGACCATTTCCTGCAAATTGCGGTTGCTGGCGCAGACAATGCGCACATTCACCGGGATGGACGCGGAGCCGCCCACCCGCTGCACGCATTTATCCTGAAGCACGCGCAGCAGTTTGGCCTGCACGGGCAAGGGCATCTCGCCCACTTCGTCCAGAAACAGCGTACTTTCATGAGCCAATTCAAACTTGCCCATGCTTCCGCCCTTTCTGGCGCCAGTAAATGCGCCTTCTTCGTAGCCAAACAGCTCGCTCTCAACCAGGTTTTCAGGAATGGCCCCGCAGTTTACAGCCGTCATCAGCCGCTTGCCACGCCCGCTCATACTGTGGATGGTGCGGGCCAGAACCTCCTTGCCGGTGCCGCTTTCGCCGCTGATCAGCACGGTGGAATCTGATGCTGCGATCTTCTGCACCAGGGCCAGAATATCGCGTATGGCAGCGCTGTTGCCCAGCAGGGGGGTTTCTTCCAGTTGTTTGCGTTCACCGCTCACGACCGCATCAAGCTGGTGCTCAAGAATGCGCGACCGTTGCTGCGTGACAAGCTTGCTTTCAATCAGCATGCTCATATATTTGAGGAATTCCTGAAGTTTTTTCTGATTCCCCAGCAGCCGCCCTCGCTCGTCCTCGTTAAACGCAACAATGCCAATAACGCCAGCCACCTTGTTGTTCAAAAAGATGGGATAGGCCATGTCGGCGAGTTCATTGCAGTTTTCGCGATTGGCGCACACGCTGCAAGCCTGATCCATCTGCACGTTTTTGACAAAGGCTGGCTTGCCGGTCTTGAATACTTTGTCGAAAAAAGCACTGTGCGCGATCTTCTGGCTGATGAGCGACTCATATTCCGCTGTGCCGCCCACGCGCACCAGATTGCAGTCAACCACGGTAACGGGCGCGTCCAGAATGGAAGCAACCGCAAGCACATAGGCCTGCACAAAAGGCTGGATTTGCATAAGGCTGGAAAGTTCTGCCATTCCTGCTGCTCTTGGGTAAAAAACTATTTGGAGGATGCAGAACGCATGGCGCGCCACGGCGAAGCAGCATCTGAAAGTACCTGAGCGATACATTTTGCCCAAGCCAAGCACAAGTCTTGCCCGCTTGCAACCGGGTACTCTCTCTGCCAGTATGCGCCTCACACCATCGCGGCAGAAAACCGCGCAACAGGAGACAAAGGTGAGTATCTTACAGCGCGCTGGCAATGCACTTACCCGTTATATGGGCGTGCTTATTCTGACTTGCTCGGCTTTGGCTTTGTGGAAGCCGGAGCTGTTCCGCTGGGTGGCCCCGCATGTTACGCCGCTTCTGGGATGCATCATGTTTGGCATGGGCATGACCCTGCGACTCAAGGATTTCAGCCTAGTGTTTTCCCAGCCGCGCGCCCTGCTGCTGGGCCTGCTGGCCCAGTTCGGCTGCATGCCGCTGCTGGCCTTTGCGTTGTGCCATCTGTTCGCCCTGCCGCCCGATCTGGCAATGGGCGTCATCCTTGTGGGCACAGCCCCCGGCGGCACCGCCTCCAATGTGCTGACCTTTATTGCCAGAGGCGACGTGCCGTATTCCGTGGCGCTTACCTCGCTGACAACCGTTGTTGCACTGGCGCTCATGCCGGTGCTCACATGGCTGCTGGGCGGCGTGTGGGTTCCTGTAGATATGGGGGCCCTGTTCGTTTCCATCCTTAAAATCGTGGTGATCCCGGTTATTCTGGGCATTGCGGCGCACCGTTACTGCGGCAGGCTTACAGAGCGGGCCATCCCCTTTTTGCCCCCGATCTCGGCGCTTACCATCACTCTGGTGGTGGCTGGCATCATGGCCATCAATGCTCAAAGCATCCTTCGCGCCAGCGCCAATATTTTTCTGGTGGTCGTGTGCCATAACCTGCTGGGTCTGGCTTTTGGCTATGCCGTGGGCCGCATCTGGAAATTTGATGAACCCCGCTGCCGCGCCCTCTGCTTTGAGGTCGGCACACAGAACTCCGGTCTGGCTACGGCCCTCGCGCTGGCGCATTTTTCCCCGATTTCAGCCATTGCGGGCGCACTGTTCAGCGTATGGCAGAATATTTCCGGCGCGCTGGTCTCAAACTACTTTCACGGTAAAAAACTGAAACCTAACCAGTAACAGAAGCCCTGAGCAGAGTCGCCTCACCAGACCGAACGCCCCTCCACGAGCTGCCGGGCTTTGACTCTGGCGCGGTGCTGTGCCAAGTTGTCCGCAGCCGTCCGCCGCTGGCAGGTCATATACCATTGGCTAACCTCACAGCAGGCCAACGGCCCAGTACCTTGAACCCTTACCAGCAATTTTGAAGAAGGAAGCGCCATGAGCAAGGAAGCCATCAGCACGAGCAAAGCCCCCGGGGCAGTCGGCCCTTACAGCCAGGGCATCAAGACCGGCAACATGTTCTTCTTTTCCGGCCAGATTCCCATTGATCCCGCCATCGGCAAGCTGGTGGAAGGCGATGTGAGCGCTCAGGCGGAACAGGCCTGCAAAAACGTTATGGCATTGCTGGAGTCTCAGGGCCTGACCGCCGCCAATGTGGTCAAAACCACCGTATTCATCACCGATATGGGCAACTTTGCGGCTGTCAACGACGTGTACAAAAAGTATTTCACTGCTCCCTGCCCCGCGCGTTCATGCGTTGAGGTCAGCAAGCTGCCGCTTGGCGCGCAGGTTGAAATTGAGGCCATTGCCACGCTGTAATTTTCAGCGGCAACACGGGCGGCATGCCCCGGCATTCAACCGCAACGAGGCTCTTGCTTGCAAGCCGCCGCGTTGCGGTTTGTTTGTGGCACGCCGCAACACCAACACAGCCGCATCTGAGCGCTTTGTTGATTTACAGATGCTGCAAAATAGTGGAATATGCAGAAGATTAACGGCAAATGCGAGGCGCGGTATGGATGACCGACAGTCGGATATCACTAGGCAGTATGCCCTGCATATGCAGAAGCAGCTTGTGCAGCACTGCCTTGCCCCCTGGCCCCGCCGTGGCCGCACCCTGCTTGAGGTGAACTGCGGGCGCGGCGAGCTGTTGCCCCTGCTGTGGGAATACGGTTTTGACATGACCGCCACGGAGCACACCCCCGAGTTGCGGGCAGAGGCGAGCCGCATGGCTGACCGCGCAGAAGTGCTGGCCGCCGCTGATGATCACCTGCCCTTTGATGATGACGAATTTGACTGGGTTGTGCTGCACCTTGCTTCACCCAGCGCCGAAAGCACACGCAAGGCCATAGCCGAGTCGCTGCGCGTGGCCTCCGCAGGCCTTGCCCTCACATTCTGGAACTCGGCTTCGCTTCCCTTTATGCTCCACCTGCTTGGTGGCCGCAAAACCGCATGGCCCGGCCCGACCTTCTGCTGGTGGCAGATATGGCGGACGCTCAGAAGCCTTTCGGCTGGCCGCATCAGCGGGGCAAGCGTTCTTGCCGCGCCGCAGGGCACCTGGAATGCATCATGCGCCCTTTCCGGTTGTAACAGGGTCTTGCCCTGGCTGCCCATGGGAGCATGGGGCATTATCCGTATCGACATGGCAAAATCCCGCCCGGTCACGCCGCTGCCTTTACGACTCGGACGCAGACGTATGCGCCGCGCAGAGCCTGTTCTGGAATGCGGCCACAAATCTCAGGCCAAGGCTGCCGACACAGAGAGGAAAGCGCCATGAACCTGCCCTTTATTGCCCCCCTTGTGGCATTCATACGCCAGCACCTGCTGGCGCTGGCCGCAGTGCTGCTTGTGATTCTGGCGGCGGTGGGCGGATTCAGCGGCTGGCGGTACTACCAGTACAGGCAGACTGCCGAATTTGCCTTTGCGCAGATAAAGGACGCCCTGCACCCGGCCAAACCCACAGAACTTGCGCAAGGCATAAACTTTGACGCCATTTCCCTGCCCCTGGCCAAGGCCATTGCAGAGCATTACCCCTTTTTAAAAAAGGGGCCGAACCAGTTGCGTGATCTGAGCGACATGATTCAGGTTGGTCTGCTCAAGCAGGCGCGCGTCAAGGAAGAGCCCGTCAAGGAAGAAACTGATGAACTGGTGCGCCTCAGAACCCCCCTGTACGTTCTGCCGCCAAACTTTTTTACCCAGCTTTTTACAACCATGACCTTGCAGAATTCCACGGAGAATACAGCGCTGATAGCAGCGCAGATTCGCCACCCCGTGCTGAACAAACAGTTTTCAGTGCTGCTGCGCATGGACAAAACCCCAGAGGGATGGAAGCTGGACGACATGGTCAATGCCGAGGAGCTTGTTCGCCAGTTCCGCGAGTTCCAGATGGAGCGCATGGTCGCGCAACGGCAACTGCTTCTTGACAAAAATGCCAAGATAAAAAAACGCATGGAAGATACACTTCCTCTCAAAGCCTGCACCGCCAGCGCAGGTTTGATTTCAGACGGAAAGACGCTTCTTGTCGTGGTGGACGTGCAAAGCAAGAATATCAGCACGATCCCCGTCAACAACGTGGATCTTTCGGTCAAGATTTTTGCGCCGGACGGCAAGGAGCTGATGCAGCGTTTTCTTAACGCCGTGCAGCCCACATTCCCTGGTGATACGTTTGAACGCAGATGGACAATTGAAGTTGACGGTACAAGCCCGCTTGGCAAATCCATTGTGGCAGCGCGCAAACTCACCTGCGAAGCTTCGTGGAAAACTCTGGGCCTCGCCAATGGAGAGATGCTGCACTTTACCATAGCGCCTGATCTGCTGGAAGAATTTCAGTAGTTTTCACAGTCACCTGTCCACTATGCCCTTTTCTCGCGCAGGCGAATGTGTCATAGTGATGCGGTTGGCGGGCCGCACAACGCCCGTGCCAGCCTACATAAACTCAAGGAGCCGCAAAATGTCGGGCCTCAGCCGTTCCATACACCTTACGGTGCATATCCATAAAGATCCTGCCGCCATGGCCGAACGCGCCGCCCACATTCTGGCGGCAGCCTGCGAAGAAGCCATTGCCGACAGGGGTGTTTTCAGAATCGCGCTCTCCGGCGGGCAGACCCCCACGCCGCTTTTCCGCCTGCTGGCGGGCAAAGACTGGGCAGATCGCCTCCCTTGGGACAAAATGACCTTTTACTGGGTGGACGAACGCTGCGTTGGCCCTGACCATCCTGACAGCAACTACGGGCTGGCGCGCCGCGAACTGCTGAGCATGGTTCCTGCCATGCACTTTTTCCGCATGCGCGGTGAGGAAGACCCCGTTGAAGCAGCCGTCAAATACGAGCAGCAGATCCGCGCCGAATTCAATCTCGGCCCGCAGGAACTGCCCCGCTTTGACTTCATGCTGCTGGGCATGGGCGAAGACGGTCACACTGGCTCAATTTTTCCCAATTCGCCCGCTCTTGCCGAGCGCAAGCGCCTTGTCATTGACCAGTACGTGCCCGAACGCAAGGCCGACCGCCTCACGCTCACCCTGCCCGTCATCAATAACGCCCGCTGCTGCATGTTCCTCGTGACCGGCAAGGAAAAGCACGATGTGCTTTCGCGCGCGCTCAACCTCCTGGCCGAACCCACCCTGCCCGCACAAAAGGTGCGCCCCGGATTTGGCGAACTGATCTGGGTTGTGGACGAGGCCGCCGCCCGAGGCGAATAAGCCACCCCATTCACGGATATCTCAAACAAAGCCACCCGCCACCGGGTGGCTTTGTTTTGATCCCTGCCAAGCAAATGCAGGCCCTGCACATTCCATCAAATGTGGCAATACTGAAAACGCAAAAGCTCCTTTTTCAAGGAGCTTTTTATTATCAGCCTGCAAGCTGCATGAGCGGAAAAACGTTCTTTCTGCCTGCGTTATGGAGCAACGGCAGCATCGTCACCAGCAGGCTTTGCCTCTACAGCAGGGCTGACGGGCGGCTGCTCTGAAGGCGGCGTTTCGGCCTTGTCCGGTTTCTGCACGGGCTTCCGTACTGTCTTGTGCGCGGGCTTCCGGGCAATATCCGGGGCTGCCTCCTGTACGGGTTCCTGTGAAAGTTCCTGTATGGGCAAGGGTTCCAAGCCCTGCCACACGCGGGCCTTGCAGATGACTTCCGGCCTGTATTCAAAGTGCATCAGATCATATTCGTGCCATTTGCCGCCCCAGATAAAGCCCTCGTTTTCAAAGGCTGCCACGATGGCGGAGGGATAGCTTTGTTGCAAGGGGTGCGGCCGCAGTTTGCTCCAGCGCCAGTAGGTGGCAATGCCGGGGCTGATGTCAAAGGCAATGCCGAACGCGTGAGGGCTCAGGCGGTTCTCGCCCGCAATGCGCCGCCACGCGAACCCGCCGTCCATTTTCAGCAGGGTTTTCAGGCGAGGATCCTGAACGGCTTGCGGGGCAAGATTGGCGTTTGCTCTATTCATGGCATGCGCCGCTGCGGGTGAAAGATGCAGATGTTGCCCCAGCAGGCGGGCTTGAACCAAGTGCCCTCCAACAGCCTTGGGCGTTGAGCCGTAAAGGGCTTGCAGCAGATCGTAGGAACGCCGCCGCCCCGGCGAAACACCCAGAGGGGTATCGGGCCGCTGCGGCTCCAGAGGATAGGGCTCAGCCATGCTCGCCCGCACGCTCACCACCCACTCGGATTCCTGCGAACCAGCCAAGGGGGCCGCACCCGGCGCAACGTTATACAGCACGCGCCGGCCATCGTTAAACACCAGCCACTGGCCCTGCGCGTCCGTCGTCATGTTTGTGATCTGCGGATAGGCCCGCCGCAGGCAATAAAAATCCACCTGCGCGGCATCATCGAGCCCTGCGGGCAGATCTGCGGCGTCAATGAGGCCGTTGCCAGCCCCAGTGGTCCGGCTTGCAGGCGTTGCATTGGCAGACGCCGCTATCGGCGCACTGGAGGGCGCACTGGATGACACAGCCGTCTCGGCCTGCGCGACATGGGCACAGCACAAAAAAATAAAAAGCAGCAATATTGGCATGAAGGCACCCTAGCCGCCCCTGGCTTGTCAAGGCAAGCGCTTTTGCGTACATCTGCGCCATGTCTGCCTGGAAATTTTATCTGGTCACGTTCGGCTGCAAGGTCAATCAGTACGAAACCCAATCACTGCGCGAAGCCTGGCTTGCCCAGGGCGGCGAGGAATGCAGCGCCCCTGCCGAGGCGGATGTGGTGTGCGTCAACAGTTGCGCCATCACCTCCAAGGGCGAGAGGGACGCACGCAATGCCGTGTTCCGCCTGCGCAGAGAGGCTCCCTCCTCGCGCCTGATTCTCACCGGTTGCGCAGCGCGGCTCTTTGCCGATTACAAACCGCGTCCCGGCGCCATTTGGGCCGCCCCGGATCTGCTGGTGCCGCAGGAAGAAAAAAGCCGCCTGCTGCATGGCCCATGGGCCGACCTTGACGGAGAGGGCGTCGCCCCGTCTGCAGGGATGCCGGATGCTACCACACCTCCGCCCACTGTTGCCGCCTCGACGCCCGCACAGGCCGAGGCGCAAGCAAGCAAGCAGGCCTTTCCGCCATTTCAGATTTCCGCCTTCAAGCGCGCTCGCCCGGTACTGAAAGTGCAGGATGGCTGCGCCCACCGCTGCACCTACTGCATTGTTCCCTCGACGCGCGGCAAACCGCGCAGCCGCCCGGTGGACGAAATCGTTTCCGAGGCACGCCGGCTGTTGCAGGCAGGCCATGCGGAAATCATGGTTTCCGGCATCAATCTGGGGCAGTACGGACGCGGCACGGATACGGGCGACTTCTGGAACCTGCTGCGCACGCTTGACGCGGCCCTTGCGCCGGAATTTGCCGGGCAGGCCCGCCTGCGCATCAGTTCGCTGGAACCCGGTCAGCTCGATCAGCATGGGCTGGACGCCCTGCTTGCCTGCCGCATGCTCTGCCCGCACCTGCATATTTCTTTGCAGCACGGCAGTCAGGCGGTGCTCAAACGCATGGGGCGCGGGCATTACACCCCGGCCATGCTGGAGCATGCCGTGAGCGCTCTGGCCTCGCACTGGCCCATCATGGGCCTGGGCGCGGATATCATCGCGGGCTTTCCCGGCGAAACGGAAGACGACATGCGCCAGTTACTGGAACTGATCGACCGCCTGCCCATGAGCTACGCCCACGTGTTCCCCTATTCGCGGCGGCCCGGCACGGCGGCAGACCGCTTTGACGGGCAGATCCCCCACAGCCTCAAACTTGAGCGCGCTGCCCGCCTGCGCGAAGCCGTGGGCCGCAAGCAGCAGGCCTTTCTGGCAGAGCAGCTCAAACTGCCCCGCATGCTGGTGGCGGCTGACAATCCGCAGGCATTTGCGGACTCCGCAACAGATGCGGCACCCATGCCGGAATCTGCGGGCAAGCCCAAGAAAAACTCCGTGAAGGGCGTGAACGAATACTACGCCGCCTGCTCCATCCGCCTGCCCGCACAAGGCAAACGGCCCGATGCGGATGCCGGACTGTTGCCCGCGCGGCCCGTGGCCCTTACCGAAAAGGGGCTGGTGGTGGAGCTGATAGAACAAAAATAAATGCAGTGCCGCAGTGTCTCTGTACACTGCATAAAAGAAAAGGAGAGCATGGCTCTCCTTTTCTTTTATCTGTATAAAACCCGCTGCTCTTTCGGTGAACCCCTTACAGGCCCCCCGCAAGCAGGCTAGATGCTGATCTTCGCGCCCAGCAGCTTCACAAATTCGGCGATCAGGGCGGGATGCGCAGGCCACGCGGGTGCGGAAACAAGGTTGCCGTCCACAGTAGCGCTGGTGAATGTTTCGTTAAAGTCGCACCAGGTGGCCCCGGCGTCCACCACATCGGGCTTCACCGCCGGGTAGGCGGTGCAGCTGCGGTTTTTCAGCACGCCAGCCGTCACAAGGATCTGCGGGCCGTGGCACACAGCGGCGATGGGCTTTTTGGCGTCGTTGAATTCACGCACGATTTCCAAAATGCGAGGGTTCAGGCGCAGGTATTCCGGGGCGCGGCCACCGGGAATAACAAGGCCCGCGTAGTCAGCGGTGTTTACCTTGTCGAAGTCGTAGTTGATGCCAAAGTTGTGTCCGCGTTTTTCAGAATAGGTCTGGTCGCCCTCAAAGTCATGGATGGCCGTACGCACACTTTCTCCGGCCTTCTTCCCGGGGCAGACGGCATGCACTTCATAGCCCAGCATCTGCAACATCTGGAAAGGCACCATGATTTCATAATCTTCAACATAGTCGCCAGCCAGCACCAGAATTTTTTTCATATTTTCCTCCAAACGGGGAGCGGCCCGTTAACGCGGTCGCCAAGACCGGTTGTTGCGCGGCGGCCGGGCGGCAAAACACCGCCCTTGCCTTGACCGTATATATACTTATATATGCACACAAAGCATGTGGGCAAGCCCCTGACGCCCCCTGGCCCGCACAATTGAGCGGCCGGGGAGGCTGGTCACTTTCTGACCGCAGCAGCCTGAGCAAGCTTCAGAACATTTTCAATAGCAAGTATTCTAGCGCCCCCCATGTTGCGGTATGCCGCCGCAAGGGTTTCATTCCGGCAACGAATCAGGAGAATAATCATGCCAATGTACGATTTTGTCTGCACGGCCTGCGGCAATAAGTTTGAAGATCTTGTTTTTGGCGACGAAGTTCCCGCCTGCCCCAAGTGCAACTCCCCCGCCACAGAAAAGCAGATGTGCGTGCCGAGCCCGCTGAAAACCGGGGCTTTCCCCTACAAGCCCGGCCCTGTGCGCCCCATGGGCAAAGGCATGCCGCCCTCCTGCGCCGCTGGTGGCGGCTGCGGCGGCTGCAGCGGAAATTCCGGTGGATCGCAGGCATAATACGCTGATTTTAAAAATAAAAATTGTATACCCACAGCGCCGGGCCAAGGGCATTTGTTGCATTCGCAAGCCCCTTGCTCTACACTGACGCATATCTTTAGCAGGAAGGAAGCTATGCTCCGCAGCATGACCGGCTTTGGCCGCTGCCTGGTGGAAAACGACTACACCACCCAGCAGTGGGAGGTTAAAAGCGTCAACAGTCGCCATCTTGACCTCAAGTGGCGTTTGCCTCTCTCTATACGCAGCCTTGAACCGCGCCTTGAAAAAGTGGTGCGGCGCTTTGCCTCGCGCGGGCGCGTGGATGTGAGCCTGGTCTTGCAGTACGCGCCGGGCAACACCCCCGCCATGCGTTTTGACATGGTGCAGGCCGCTGCCATGCTTGATAATTTGCAGGCACTGGCTGATGCGCGCGGCGAGGCCTATGTTCCCGACTTCAACGCGCTGTTGCAGATTCCTTCGCTTTGGGGCGACAGCGGCGAGGAGCTGGACGAAGACACAGCCCGCTGCCTTGAAGAAGGCCTGGCCCTTGCACTGGAAGACTGGAACGAGGCCCGCTCCGCCGAGGGCCGCGCCCTTGCCACCGACATGCACTCCCGCATTCTGCGCATGGAAGAATGGACAGGCCTTATTGCCGACCGCGCGCCCAATATCAAGGAAGAACGCGCCAATGCCCTGCGCGAGCGCCTGAGTGAAGCCCTGTCCCAGAACGGGCAGGAGCTGGAAGAAGGACGCTTTTTGCAGGAAGCCGTCATTCTGGCTGACCGCCTGGATGTGAGCGAAGAACTCACGCGGCTTAACACGCATCTGGCGCGCCTGCACGACCTGCTGCAAACCGGCGGCGATGCCGGGCGGCGGCTCGACTTTACCTTGCAGGAGTGCTTCCGCGAGATCAACACCTGCGGCAACAAACTGCCTGATGTGCAGCTTTCGCGCATGGTGGTTGATTTTAAAAACGAACTGGAAAAATGCCGCGAGCAGGTTCAGAATCTGGAATAAACATGCCTCGCGAACGTCTTATCAATATTGGTTTTGGCAACTATGTGCTGGCGGGCCGGGTTGTGGGCATTGTCAGCCCTGCTTCTTCGCCCATGAAACGCCTTCGTGAAGACGCGCGGGCAGAGGGAAGACTCATTGACGCCACCCAGGGGCGCAAAACGCGCTCCATCTTGGTGACGGATTCAAACCACGTCATTCTTTCCTCCATCCAGCCGGAAACAATCAGTCAGCGCTTTGCGCAAGAGGAAGGGGACTGATGCCCCGCGAAGGCATAGCACTGGTGCTGAGCGCACCGTCTGGCGCAGGCAAGACCACACTGGTCAAACGCCTGCTGGCGGAATTTCCGCATATTGGCTACTCGGTTTCGTGCACGACGCGGCAACCGCGCCAGGGCGAAGTGGATGGCGAGGATTACATTTTTCTGAGCCACGAAGAATTCGAGCAACGGCGCGTCCAGGGCTATTTTGCGGAATGGGCCGAGGTTCACGGCAATTTTTACGGTACGCCGCTTGCCCCGGTGAAGGAAAAACTTCATCAGGGTCAGGACGTGCTTTTTGACATTGACGTGCAGGGCGCGGCGCAACTCAAGCTTTCCCTTTCGGAAGCCACGTTTGCCTTTATCCTGCCCCCCAGCCTGCACGAACTTGAAAACCGTTTGCGCGGGCGCGGGCTGGATGACGAGCCAACCATTGCGCGCCGCCTTGTCAACGCGAGGTCAGAGATTCTTCAGGCCCGCTGGTATGATTCTGTCATTGTGAACGACAATCTGGATCAGGCCTACGATACCCTGCGGGCGGTGTATGTGGCTGCGGGGCTTGCACCTGCGCGCAATCCGCACTTGCTGGATGAGATTCTCAACCGCTGATACGCGCTGATCTGTACTGACAGATTCTGCTGTGGGCTGCTCCGCAGACCGCCAGCAAGAATGATCCGCTCCCGCCGCAGCACGGCATGCGTGTTGGGGCAAAAGACCTGAAACCGCATAGTTTGTTCGTGCAGCCGGGCTTCTGGCCGCGAGCAGCAGCACAGGAAGCAACATGCCCACGCAGCAGTACAGGCCGCAACTGGCGGTAGCTCTGGATTTGCCCGAAAAACAGCTTGCACTTGAGCTGGCGCGCAAACTGCGTGGCACGGTGCCTTGGTGCAAGGTGGGCATGGAGCTGTTCACCCATGCAGGCCCCGGCCTGCTGGAAGAACTGTCCGCAATGGGCTTCAGCGTTTTTCTTGACCTGAAGTTCTACGATATCCCCAACACTGTGGCGCAGGCTGTCAAAGCTGCGGCTGCGGCTGGGGTAAACATGCTGACCCTGCACTGTCAGGGCGGCGAGCGCATGTGCCGCGCTGCGGCAGAGGCGGCAGCCGGGGTTTCCGGGCAGCGCCCCCTGCTCTTTGGCGTGACCGTGCTTACAAGTTTTGCACCCGGCGAAATGCCCGGCATAGAGGCCTCCCCTGCTGATTTTGCTCTGGCTCTGGCCCGTCAGGCCGGGCCATGGGGGCTTGACGGCGTGGTCTGCTCCGGTCATGAGGCCACAGCCATCAAGGCCAGTTGCCCTGGCCTGCGCTGCCTTTGCCCCGGGATCCGCCCTGCGGGTTCCGCCGCTGGCGACCAGCGCCGCGTTATGACGCCCGCTCTGGCCATTGCGGCAGGAGCTGATTATCTGGTTGTGGGCAGGCCCATCACGGCTGCGCCGGACCCGCTGGCAATGGCCCGGCAGATTACGGAGGAAATGACCTCCGCGCACACATAAAGAAGTATTGAGGATGAGCATGGCCGGTCAAACGCCCAAAAACGCGCAAGGCGATTCCCACAACAACGGCAAAACCGATGTTCGCGGGGTCTTCTCCACCCAGGAAGTCCGCAGGGTGGGTACTGGCACAACCACGCGCAAGACCGTTCAAAAAACCTTCTGGTTCATAGAGCAGCACGGCAAGGAAATTGACTGCCAGCCGCTCAATACCAACTATGTGCCCAGCGGCCCCAAACGCAAAATCACCTTGGACGAGCTTATTGCCAAATTCTCGCCCGAGCCGGAATTTTACCTCAATTCCGTTTTCCCCAAAATGCAGGAGATCCAGCGCAGTATTGATAGCGGCGACGAACATCGCGAAAATGGCGAGAACTTTGCCGCCGAATTTGAATACACGCGTGCCCTCAAGGTGGATGAAGAAAACGTGCGGGCCAACTTTGGCATTGGGCTGACCTATCTTGAGCGGGGCGACAACGCCAAGGCGCAGGACATTTTTCAGCGCCTGGTAAAACTCGAAGCAGCGTTCGAACCAGAGCACAAGCACCTGTTCAATGAATTCGGCATCAATCTTCGCAAAAGCAAGATGCTGCAGGAATCGTTTGAATACTACCAGCGCGCCCTTGAGCTTTCGCCCACTGACGAAAACCTGTACATGAACATGGCCCGCGTGCTGCTTGAGCTCAAGGACATCGGCCAGTGCGTTGATTATCTGCTGAAAGCGCTTGAGCTGGCCCCCCGGCACGAAACCTCTCTCAAATTTCTGGCATGGCTTATTCAAAAACAGCTCGTACCTGCCGACCGCATAGAAGGTGTACGCGCCGCACTTCAGGCCGCACAAAACGGGGCCGCGCAAAAACCTAAAACGGCGGGCTAACGCATTGAAAAACTGGCTGATCCGCGAGCCTGCGCAAAACATCTGCCCCACGCCGCCCCGGCAATGGGCAGATGCTCTCTCCATCTCGCCCCTTCTTCTTGAAATTCTCTGGCGACGTGGCCTTTCCGAAAGGGAGGCCATGGACGCCTTTTTGTCCGCCCGGCTTGATTCCCTCACGCCCCCTGACCGCTGGCCCCAATTGCCCGAGGCATCCAGCCTGCTGGCTTCTGAACTGCTGGCTGGAAAAAAGCTGGCAGTCTGGGGCGATTATGATGTGGACGGCGTGACAGCCGCCACTCTGGTGCTGGATGTGCTTGAAAGCCACGGCATCCATGCGGACTGGCATATCCCCGACAGGCGCAGCGAGGGCTACGGCCTTAACGTGCCGCATATTGAGGCTCTGGCCGCCCAGGGCTGCGGTGTGCTGCTCACGGTGGACTGCGGCATTTCAGACGTGCAGGCCGTGCAACGCGCTCGGGAACTTGGCATGACCGTGGTGGTTTCCGACCACCACCTGCCGCCCGAAGAGCTGCCCCCTGCCCACGCCATCTGCAACCCCCGCATCCTCGCCGCAGAAGATCTGCCCTACCCGCACCTTGCTGGCGTGGGCGTGGCCTTTTATCTTATGGGGGGCGTCAACGCCGCACTTGCCCCGCATACGGGCAAAAAGCACAACATGGGCGATTGCCTTGATTTGGTGGCGCTGGGCACTCTGGCGGACGTCATGCCCCTCACCGGAGAAAACCGCGTGCTCGTGCGCGGCGGGCTTGCCCGCATTGCGCGGGCAGAACGGCCCGGCATGGCGGCCTTGAAAGTTGCCAGCGGCATGAACGCCGCTGCGGCACTGAGCGCCGGACAGGCGGTTTTTCGCCTTGCGCCGCGCATCAACGCCGCCGGGCGCATGGGCAAAGGCGAACTGGCCCTGCGCCTGCTGCGCGAAAAAGATCACGTTGCCGCCGCAGGCATGGCGCAGGAACTGGACGAACTCAATCTGGCCCGCCGTCAGGAAGAAGAACGCATCTACGCAGAGGCCAAGGCGCAGGCATCAGACATACTTTCGCGCGGGCCGCGCGCTGGCCTTGTACTCTATGGCAAGGACTGGCACCCCGGCATCGTGGGCATTGTGGCCTCGCGCATTGTGGAAGACTACTACCGCCCCACCATCATTGTGTGCGACGATCAGGGCAGCCTCAAAGGCTCGGGCCGCTCCGTGCGCGAATTTGATCTGCACGGCGGTCTGACCCGCACGGCAGATTGCCTGCTGAACTTTGGCGGGCACCGTCAGGCGGCAGGGGTGCGCCTTGCGCCAGAAAGGCTGGAGGAATTTCGCGCTCGATTCGATGCCGTGGCAGAAGAAGTGCTTGGCCCCAACCCACTGCTCCCCAGCATCACGCTGGAATGCGAGCTGGGCTTCAATCTGGCGGGTGATCACAACTTTCTCAAGGAACTTGAACTGTTGCAGCCCTTTGGCCCTGGAAATCCCGAGCCGGTATTTCAGTCGCCCCCGCTGCTGGTCAAGGAACGTTCTTTTCTTGGGCGCAGCAGGGAACACGTGCTTTTGCGCCTGACAGACAGCGCCAGCGGTATTACCCTTTCTGCAAAAGCCTGGCGCATGGCTGACGAACTGCCCGCCTCCCTCATCAACAAGCATATTCTTGTGGCCTACACCCCGCGCATAGACACCTACAATGGCATTGCCTCGGTGGATATCGCCATCAAGGACTGGCGGCCAGCCTGATCGTCCAGCCTTCTTGTGATAAAAGCATAGAGGGGCAGCCCGGCAACACTCCGCCGGGCTGCCCCTTTTCACAATATGCCGGGCACGCTATCCCCGCTTCATTTCTGCAATCAGGTCGCTCAAAGCCTTTGCCTGACGCGTAAGATCCGTCACAGCCTGAGCCGCTTCGTCCATGGCTCTGGCGGTCTGCATGGAAATATCGTTGATCTTCACAATGGTCTGGTTGATTTCTTCGCTGGTGGCAGACTGCTGCTCGCTGGCAGTGGCAATGGCGCGTACCTGATCTGCCGCAAGTTCCACACTGTCGACAATGTGGGTGAGCGCTTCGCCAGACTGCCCGGCAAAATCGGAGGCAACCTCCACCTGCCGCAAGGCAACTTCCATAACATCCACGCTCTTGGCCGTGCTGGTCTGGATGGCCTTGATGGCATTGCCCACATCATGCGTCGAGGCCATGGTTTTTTCTGCCAGCTTGCGCACTTCGTCTGCCACCACGGCAAAACCGCGCCCGGCATCGCCTGCACGTGCGGCCTCTATGGCGGCGTTGAGGGCCAGAAGGTTGGTCTGGTCGGCAATATCAGAGATCACGTTCATGATGCGGTTAATGGCCTGAGCGTGGTCGTTCAGTTCCGCCATGTCGCTCTTGAGCCCGTGCGAAATCTCGCGCACCTGTCCTATGCTTTGCAGGGACTGCTGCACAATGGTTGAACCGTTTTCGGCGCTGCTGCGCGTCTCCTCCGAGGTGGACGAAGCAGCCGAAGCATTGCGGGCCACTTCCTGCACCGTGGCGTTCATCTGGTTCATGGCTGTGGCCGCTTCAGTGAGGCGTTGCGCGGATTCGGAGGCAGCCTTCTCTGACTGCCCTATCTGCTCGGAAAGCCGCGCTGAAGCCGAAGCAAGAATATCCGCCACGCCTTCAAGCTGCCCCGCAGCTGCAAGCATGCCCTCTTTGCGCGCGTTTTCCGCCTGGATGGCGGCCTGCTCTGCGCGCTCGGTGGCTTGGCGGGCTTCTTCTGTGGCCTTGTGCGCCGCAGCGGTTTTTTCCTCGCTCTCGCCCAGCAGGCGCTTGATGTTGGCCATCATACGCTCCATGCCAAACGAAAGTACGCTGAACTCATCGCCTCTTTTTTCAGAGGTGCGCAGCAGCCGCTCCTCCTCTGCAGAGCATTCGAGCCTGCCGCCAGCAATGGCCTCGGCAATGCCGGAAAGCCCCCCCAGGAGGTGCACGATACTTCGCACACTTAAAAAGATGACGATGCCTACCACAAGAGCGCAAGCCACTGCCGTCAGCACGTTATTGACCAGCATGTCGCTGATGGGCTCGTAAAGAAGGGTTTTGTCCAGCTCCAGGCACAATATCCAGCCTTCATCGGGCATATCTGTATAGTACAGAATTTTTTCAAGCCCTTCGGCATTCACAAATTCAAGCCGACCCTTTTTGTTTTTGAGAATTTCCGCGACCCAGGCCGAGCCTGTTTCTTTTTGCCCGATGCGCTTCAGATCGGGGTGTTGTACAATCACCCCTTCCGTATTGATAACAAAAGCCAAGCCCACATCACCAAGATTAATCTTGTTTGTGGTGGCGTTGGCCAGCTTGTCGTTGTCTGTGCCCCCGTAAATGACGCCTACGACCTTGCCTTTGTCCTTAACGGGCATGCCAATAATGGTGGTCATTTTTTTGGTGGCCACGCTGACCAGCCCGACAGAGCTGACCACGCCCTTCATGCCGTTGATAAAATAGACGCGCTTTGAAAAATCTTCGCCAATGGTGCTGCTGAACTTCTGTGTGTCACCCCTTTTGCTGTGCATGACAACTTTGCCGTCAGGGGCAATAAGGCCGCATGTGGCAATATTGCTGTTCACATCGGTAAAGTTCTTGAGGGCGTCATGGGCGTGGAGAAAAAGCTCGTCGCTACGGTCAATGGGCGCGCCACTGGCGTAAGCTTCAAGAAAGAGACGAAGGCGGCGATTCTCGGCAATCTGGGCAAGCGCTTCCTTCATGGATACAAAGACGGCGTTCAGGCCCACTTCCTGCCCTTTCAGAATGGCCGCAATGTCCTGCCGGGTCTGCTTTCGCAATGCGTCTTCAGACATATGGTGGCTTATGCCAGCCACCAGGGCCAGGCCAAGCATGGACGGAATAAGGATGTACAGCGACATCTTCGTCAAAAGACCCAGCTTCATAGTGCCTCCCGGTACCTGACGCCCGTTCTGAAAAAAGGAGCAGTTTTCAGTTTTATCGTCATGTTTCGGATATGCAATAGGGCAAAACGCACTCATGCCTGTACAAGCCAAGACTAACGGATACCTCAGCATGAACGATTCCGACCTTCATGGCAATGGGCAGAGTCTGTTCAATGATTGCTTTAAAAAAAACAAGATGCCCCCGGTCAGGATAACTCGGGGGCATCGTCTTGCAATAAAGAAATGTTACCGTTTACGGCATGGTGTATACGCGTTCGGTATTAAAGATATTGCCTTCCTTTTCAAGCCCCTGAGCAGCGGCCTTGCTATACCACGCAGCGGCTTCAGACGGATTTACAGGCACGCCCACGCCAAATTCATAGCATGCGCCCACGTAACGCTGCGCCTGCGCAAAGCCTTGATCGGCGGAACGCTTGGCCCAGGCAAAGGACTGATCCGGATCCTTGGCAAACCCATACCGCCCCTGGCTGTAATAAAGCGCAATGTTGAACTGGGCTTCCGCATTGCCAGCAGTGGCGGCGCGGCTCATAAGATCGGCCACGGCGGTGTCGTTTTTGGGAACCCCGGCCCCCAGTTCATACAGGTAGCCCAACTGCACCTGCGCCTCGGCGTAATTCTGCTCAGCAGCTATGCGAAACCACTTGGCTGCGGTTTCCATATCCTGCGTCACGCCAAGGCCGTTTTCGTAGCAACGGCCCAGCAGCACCTGAGCGCGGGGATTGCCCTCGCTGGCCAGAGGCTGCACCATCTGCACAACCTTGTTGTATTGACCTATATTATAGGCAGTCCATGCCTCATCCAGCGTCTGCTCGGCGCTTTTGGCGGGAGCCGCCTGAACTGTAGCACCCATTCCTGAACCCAGGGCCAGCGCTGCGGCCAAAAGGATTACAGAACCTATTTTTTTCATAAACGTCTCCTTTGATTCCGGCTTTGCCGCCGGAGTTGCACGGCCAGACAGTAGTACCAGCGCGGGCTGTTGGCAAGCCACCCCTTGACGCCTTAGCTGGCAGAAGGCACAAACACAGCAGGCGCAGGGCTTGCCCAACCTTTTTTGCGCTCTGAGGAGATTTTGCATGACTGTTCCCCCAAACGGCCCTCGGCATGACCAACCCGATACTTCTGAACAGGCTGCGCTGCCCGAGGGTGAAGCGGGCAAAACGGGCGCGCCGCGCGTAGTTGACGTGGAAATTCTGCACGACCATGAAGACTCACGCAATGCCGGCCAGCATGCAACAGGGCAAGGCAACGGGTGGAATAGCGCCCCAGGCTTCGGCCCCTATGAGGATGGAGCAGGCACAGGTTCAGGCCAGGCAGAGTCTGAGCGTCAGGAGTACCGCAGCAGATTTTTTTACCAGGGAACCTTCGGCCAGGCCGGAGGCCTCGGCGGCATGAACCTTGGACGCGTGTGGATGGGCGGCAACGATCAGACAGGTTGCCTTGCAGCCAGTGTGACCTTTGCGCTCTTCATGGTCTGCCTTGCCCAGTTTGGTTTTCTTGCGGGCATCGGCTTTGTCTTCTTCCATATAATAGGCACGGTCATGGGCGTTATGCGCGATCTGCGGCAATTCAGCACAGGCCGCCTGCCCAATCCGTGGACATGGCGCATCGGCAACTGGGCTGTTTCCTTTCTGCTGACGGCATGGTTTGCCGGGGCCTTTGACTGAACCGCGCCGAGGTTACGCGCAATGTCTGACAGCCCTTGGCTCGTCTACCTGCTGGAGTGCGCTGACGGTACGCTGTATTGCGGCATCACCACAAATATTGAGCGCCGTCTGGGCCAGCACAATGGTCAGGTTCCCGGCGGGGCGCGCTACACGCAGGGGCGGCGGCCCGTGCGGCTCATTGCCAGCCGGGCCTGCAGCTGCAAAGGTGACGCGCTACGGCTTGAACTGGCCGTCAAATCGCGCCCGCGCGCCCAAAAACAACAATTTCTGCTTGCTGGAGAGTGTGTTTCATGCTGACGCCTGATGCAATGATGGCCTTTTTTGCCGCCGCCCTGCTGCTTGGCATTGCGCCCGGCCCGGACAATATCTTTGTGCTCACCCAGTCTGCTCTTTTTGGCGTAGGCGCTGGCATAATCACCACGCTAGGGCTTGTTACAGGCCTGTGCGTTCATACTACGGCAGTTGCACTGGGTGTTGCCGCCATTTTCCAGACCTCGGCCCTGGCCTTTACCCTGCTCAAAGTCGCGGGCGCGGGCTATCTGCTGTGGCTTGCATGGCTCTCGTTTCGCGCCGGGGCATCCACAGCCGCTGTGGCGGATGGAGCTTCCAGTAGCACTGGCAGCAACTTCCCCGGCTACATGACGCTCTATCGCCGGGGAATAGTGATGAATGTCACCAACCCCAAGGTTTCACTATTTTTTCTGGCATTCTTGCCGCAATTCTGCGACCCCGCTCGCGGTAGTGTGGCCTTGCAGGTGCTGAGCCTCGGCGGTCTTTTCATGCTGGCTACCATCGTGGTTTTCTGGACTGTGGCCGCCCTTGGGGGCCGTCTGGCCGTCTGGTTCAACCGCTCAAAGCGCGGGCAGATCATGATGCAACGTGTGGCGGGCTGCGTGTTTGTGGGGTTGGCTTCCGCCCTGCTGCTCAGCGGGCGCTGATGCGCAACGCGGGCTGCTCGTTTATAAATTTACAGGAGTGCTGATGTATTCACGCCCCCGCTACTCCCGCCGCTCTGTTCTGGCTGGCCTTTGCGCCCTGCCCGTTGCCATGTTTGGGGCCGCTATGGGCGCGCCAGTCATCAGTAGCGCACTGGCCGCTGCCAGCCCCGACATCAGCGCAAAATCCCAGCAAAAAATGCTGGCCGAGCTTGAGGCGTCAAGCGGCGGCAGGCTTGGCGTGGCGGCCAGTGTCAGCAATGGGGGCAACGTGTTGTCGTACCGTGGGAACGAACGCTTCCCCATGTGCAGCACATTCAAAGTGCTGGCGGCGTCAGCTGTTCTGCGGGACAAACCGGGCATTCTTGAACAGAGAATCCATTTTGCCAAAAGCGATATCCAACCATGGTCGCCCGTTACAGAAAAGCACCTTGAAGACGGCATGACGGTATCAGAATTGTGCGCGGCCATGCTCCAGCACAGCGACAATACGGCTGCCAACCTTGTGCTTGCCCAGTTGGGCGGCCCTGCGGGCTTGACCTCCATTGCCCGCAGCTTTGGCGACACCACGTTTCGCCTCGACCGCTGGGAGGTGGAGTTGAACACTGCCGTCCCCGGCGATGCGCGCGATACCACAACGCCCCTTGCCATGTGTCGCACCCTGAACGGTCTGCTTTGCGGCAACCTGCTGAAAGCGCCTGCCAGAAAGCAGCTCACAGACTGGATGCTGGGCTGCGCTACCGGGGCAGGACGCACTCCCGCTGGTGCGCCGCAGGGCTGGCGCTCGGCGCACAAAAGCGGCAGCGGAGAAAACGGCACCGCCAACGATGTGGGCGTACTGTTGCCGCCGAGCAATCCCGAACAGGCCACGACCCGCAGGGGCAAAAACAAGCCGCTGGTTGTGGCCCTCTACCTCACAGGATCAAAACTGACCGGGCCGGAAAACGACAAAATCCTTGCCCAGGCGACTCGCCTGGTCTGCGCCGCAGAAGGGCTTGCGACGCCGCTTGACAATATGTATTGACATGATTGACGAGCAAAGGTATGAAGTCCGACTTTCGAGGTATCACATGCAGAACTATCGCATTTCTCTCAATGACCTTTCCCCCGAGGGCAAGGAATTTACTCTGGACGACCCCGCCGTCTGGCAGGAACCCATGGAGGAATTCCACCTGGAATGCCGCGTGAGCAAACCGCTGTGCGCGCGCATTCTGGTTTTGCCCACGGACGGCGGCTGGCTTGTGCGTGGCACGCTTGAGGGAGAAGTTGTTCTGCCTTGCAGCCGTTGCGCGGAAGATTCCACCGTGACCATTGCCGCGCGCTTTGAAGATTTTGAGAGTCTTCCTGGCGGCAGCGATGATGAAGACCAAGAAGAAAGTTACGCCCCCCTGCCCGATATGGATGGCGTGACCGAAGGCCGCATCGTGTTTGAACGCAACGCCCCCATGCTGGATCTTGCCGCCATTTGCTGGGAAGAACTCATGCTGGCATTGCCCCCGACACCCCTTTGCCGCGATAACTGCAAAGGCCTGTGCGCCGGGTGCGGGGTTAATCTTAATGAAGGCATGTGCGCCTGCACGGAAGAAGAAGGCGACCCCCGCATGGCGGCATTGCGCGGCCTCACTCTGCACAAAAACTAGACAATCACAATTTTTTTTACTAATCTGCTGTGTCTTGCGGGCGGGCAAGTGCGCCAAGCCGCCCAAACCCGCACAAACATTCCGCAAGACAGGAAAAGGAGACTACCATGGCCGTTCAGCAAAATAAGAAATCCCGTTCCCGCAAGGGCATGCGCCGCTCCCATGATCGCGTGGCCGTGCCTGCCGTTATCTACTGCTCCTGCGGCGAACCCACCGTTCCGCACAGCGTGTGCCCCAACTGCGGTACCTACAAAGGCCGCCAGGTGATCGCCAAAAGCGAAAACGAATAATGAACGAGCGCCCCATCATTGCCGTGGACGCCATGGGCGGGGACTTTGGCCCCTCTGTGGTTGTGCCGGGAGCTATAGAAGCTGCAAGGCTTTATGATCTGCATGTCCAGCTTGTGGGCGACACCCCCAAGCTGGAGGCCGAGCTCGAAAAGCTCGATCTCACCAATGTGCATTTCGACATAGTTCATGCCGATGATGTGGTGCATATGAACGAAAAGCCTTCGGACATTCTGCGCCGCAAGAAAAACGCGTCCATCCAGGTGGCCTGCCGTCAGGTCAAGGATGGCGCGGCGGATGCTGTTGTCAGCGCCGGGCATTCCGGCGCTACGGTGGCTTGCGGCATGTTCATCATGGGGCGTTTGCCCGGGGTGGAGCGCCCTGCTCTTGCCACCTTGCTGCCCACGGAAAAAAATCCCGTGGTCGTGCTTGATGTGGGAGCAAATGTGGATTGCCGCCCCTATCATCTGTTCCAGTTCGGCCTCATGGGCGATGCGTTTGCCCGTGACCTGCTGGGCTATGCCTCCCCACGTGTGAGCATCCTCAGCATTGGCGAAGAAGAGGGCAAGGGCAACAGTCAGGTCAAGGAAGCCTACGACCTGCTTAAAATGGCCCAAAACCTCAACTTTGCGGGCAATGCCGAAGGGCGCGACATTTTTATCGGTAATATCGACGTGGTTGTCTGCGATGGTTTTGTCGGTAACGTGGTCGTTAAAATGAGCGAGGGGCTGGCGACCTCTCTGGTGCGCATGCTCAAGAAGGTGTTTACGTCCGGCGTGTTGCCCGCCATTGGCGGCATGCTGGCCAAAGGCGCTTTCAAACGCTTTGCCAGCACCATTGACTATGCAGAATACGGCGGCGCGCCCCTGCTGGGCCTTCAGGGTCTGGCCATTGTCTGCCACGGGCGCTCCAGCGCCAAGGCCATGACAAACGCCATCAAGATGAGCGGAACCTTTGTGCGCAAGGGAACCAGCAGCCGCCTCGGTGAAATAATTCTTGCCAACGAGGAACTCACACGTTTCTCCCGCGCTATATAACCCTACGGTATTTCTATGAATCCACTCTGTCATCTGCTCGCCTTGAGCGCCTATGTGCCGGATACGGTGCTGACCAATAGCGATCTCGCCAAGGTGGTGGACACCAATGACGAATGGATTGTTTCCCGCACCGGCATCAAACAGCGCCACAGGCTGAACGATGCGGAAAATGCCTCGGATCTCGGCCTCAAGGCCGCCCGCAAGGCGCTTGTGGATGCCGGAATGGACGCAGGGGAGCTCACCCATATAGTTGGTGCAACCTGCACCCCTGACGTGCTCTCTCCCTCCGTGGCCTGCATCATTGCCGGGCAGCTTGGCGCGGGCAAGGTCATGGCTTTTGACATCAGCGCGGCCTGCTCGGGCTTTCTGTACGGCCTTTCCATCTGCCGCGCCCTGCTGGCGCAGGATCCTGACGCCAAAATTCTTTTTGTCTGCACAGAGGCGCTTACCCGCCGCGTAAACTGGGCAGACCGTTCCACCTGCGTGCTTTTTGGCGATGCGGCCACGGCCTGCATTGTGAGCAGCGCTTCCAACAATGCCATGTCTTGCGTTGAAGACGTGGTTTGCCACAGCGACGGCGTGCAGCGCGACCTTATCGTGGTCGGCGGCGGCACCCGCTGCCAGTACGGCCTTGGCGAACCTGTTGGTGAAGACTTTTTCATCACCATGCAGGGCCGCGAAACGTACAAGCATGCAGTACGCAACATGGTGCACGTGTGCGAGGAAGTGCTTGCGCGCAACGGCCTTTCTGGCGCAGATGTGGACCTGCTGGTGCCGCATCAGGCAAATATGCGCATCATTGAAGCCGTGGGCAGCCGCCTTGAATTGACGGGCGATCGCGTGTTCACCAATGTGGAAAAATACGGCAACACATCTTCCGCCTCCATTCCCCTGGCACTGAGCGAAGCTCGTGCCCAAGGCCGCATTCGCCCCGGCAGCCGCGTTCTTATGACGGCTTTTGGCGCAGGCCTTACCTGGGGCGCCGCATTGTTACGCTTTTGAGGCAATACGCCTGCGGGATTGCCCCGCAGCACAGCGCCATGTATACTGAATTTCAGTCAGGCCAGGCCGTAAGCCGGGCAGCGCCGCTGCCAAAATAACGCAAAAAGGCGATCCCTGGGATACGGTCTCCTTTTTTACAGGACTCAGACAAAGGCGATATAAGCATGAGCACAGCGCAATCCTCCCCTGCAGCCGGACTGCCGACAGCCCTGGTTACCGGCGGTTCGCGCGGCATTGGCCGGGCCATTGCCCAAACCCTTGCCCGTGACGGCTTTCAGGTATTTCTCACCTACGTCAGCAAACCCGAAGAAGCGGAAAAAGTCGCGGCCGACATCTGCGCAGCTGGCGGCAAGGCCAAGGCCTTTGCCCTTGATGTCAGCAACAGCGAATCCGTGGCCGACTTTTTCGCTACCCAGATCAAAGACAAGGTTGATCTTGCGGTGCTGGTCAATAATGCCGGCATCACCAAGGACTGCGTTCTTATACGCATGAAGGACGAAGACTTCGACCGAGTTATCGCCGTCAACCTTCGCGGCGCGTTCGTCTGCACGCGCGAAGCCGCAAAAATCATGAGCAAGGCCCGCAAGGGGCGCATTGTTAATATTTCTTCCGTGGTGGGGCAGATGGGCAACGCGGGGCAGGCCAACTACGCTTCGGCCAAAGCCGCCCTGCTGGGGCTTACCAAGTCCTGCGCCAAAGAACTGGCCGCCCGCCAGATTACGGTCAACGCCGTAACGCCGGGTTTTATCGAAACGGACATGACCGCGACACTCAATGCCGACGTGCGGGCGAGCTACACAGACAGCATCCCGCTCAGACGCATGGGCAGCGCCGAAGATGTGGCAGAGGCCGTGGCTTTTCTTGCTTCGGACAAGGCGGCCTACATCACCGGGCAGGTGCTGGGAGTGAACGGCGGCATGTACTGCTAGGCATTTACTACGGAAGACACCCGGCCAGGGCCGGGGTTAAGCAGACCACTAATTTATCTGGAGGATACCATGTCTGACGTTACTGAAAAAGTTACAAAAATCATCATTGACCAGCTCGGCGTGACCGCTGAAGAAGTGAAGCCCGCAGCTTCCTTTGTGGAAGACCTCGGCGCCGACTCCCTTGACCTGACCGAACTGATCATGGCCATGGAAGAAGAATTCGACATCGAAATCGCCGACGACGACGCCCAGAAGATCCTGAAAGTTCAGGATGCCATCAGCTACATCGAAAACAAGCAGTAATAGCGCTTGTTATAGTATATGCAGCGCGGGGGGGTCTGCCCCCCGCCTCAAAGGAGCATGCATGACCCGTCCCCGCGTAGTAATCACCGGCATAGGCGGCGTTACGCCCCTCGCCAATGATATTGAGAGCACCTGGAAAAAACTGCTCGCAGGCGAGTCGGGCATCGCGCCCATCACGCTTTTTGACGCCTCCGCCTACGATTCCCGCATTGCCGGTGAAGTGAAAAACTTCGTCGCCGAAGACTATATGCCCATGAAGCAGGCTCGGCGCATGGATCGCTTCACCCAGTTTGCAGTGGCCTCTGCCAAGATGCTGCTTGAAGACGCCAAGTACGAGATCACCGATGCCAACGCTTACGATACGGGCGTGATCCTCGGTATCGGCCTGGGCGGCCTGCATACCATCGAAACCTACCACGCCAAGCTGCTGGAATCCGGGCCTCACAAAATTTCGCCCTTCATGATCCCCATGCTGATTTCCAACATGGGGCCGGGACAGATTTCCATCTTCACCGGCGCCAAGGGTTCTAACATCGTCACCACAACGGCCTGCGCCTCTGCCATCCACGCTCTTGGCACCGCCTACAGCGAAATGGTTCTGGGCCGCGCGACCGCAGTTATTTCCGGCGGTGTTGAAGCCACGGTTACACCTCTTGGCGTGGCCGGTTTTACGGCTCTCAAGGCCCTCTCGACCCAGTTCAATGATGAGCCTTCCCGCGCATCCCGGCCCTTTGCTGCCAATCGCGATGGTTTTGTCATCGGCGAAGGCGCAGGCCTGCTGCTGCTGGAAACGCTGGAATCCGCGCAGGCGCGCGGTGCCAAAATTTATGCGGAAATGGTGGGTTACGGCGCGTCTGGCGATGCCTACCACATGACCGCCCCCCGCGACGACGGCGAGGGCATGGCCCGCGCCATGCAGAACGCACTGCGCGAAGCTGGCATTGACGCTTCGGCCATTGGTCACATTAATGCCCACGCCACGTCCACCATGCTGAACGACAGCACGGAAACCAAGGCCATCAAGACCGTTTTTGGCGCGCATGCCAAGAATGTCAAAATTTCGGCCACCAAATCCATGACCGGGCATCTGCTTGGCGCGGCTGGCGGTATTGAATCCGTCTTCACGGCCCTTGCCCTGCATGACGAAATGCTGCCCGGCACCATTAACCTTGAAAACCCCGATCCCGCATGTGATCTCGATTACATGGCCGACGGCTCCAAGCACATCGCCTGCGAATACGCCATGTGCAACTCCTTCGGCTTTGGCGGCACCAATGCCAGCGTGATCTTCAAGAAGTGGCAACAGTAGCCGACAGTTTTTACTCGGCCTCTGCCCTCTCTGTTTGACAATCATCTGCCCGCCGTTGTGGCGGGCAGAACATTTCAAAAGGATGCGACGTCATGGACGAAATCCTGCTGCAAGACCCGGAACTGGCGCGAGCCATCACGCTTGAATCCGACCGTCAGATGAGCAAGCTTGAGCTCATCGCTTCTGAAAACTTTGTTTCCCGCGCCGTGCGCGAAGCTCAGGGCAGCGTGCTGACCCACAAGTACGCCGAAGGCTATCCCGGCAAGCGCTACTACGGCGGCTGCGAATATGTGGATATAGCCGAGACCCTGGCGCAGGATCGCGCCAAACAGCTTTTCAACTGCGAATACGTGAACGTGCAGCCGCACTCCGGCTCGCAGGCCAACATGGCCGCCTACCTCGCTTTTCTGAAGCCCGGCGACACCATCCTTGGCATGAACCTTTCGCACGGCGGGCACCTTACCCATGGCAGCCCGGTGAACTTCTCTGGCCGCCTGTTCAACATCGTTTCTTACGGCGTGCAGCGCGAGACGGGCCGCATAGATTATGACGAAGTCGCCGCCCTGGCGCGCGAGCACAAGCCCAACGCCATCGTTGCCGGCGCAAGCGCCTACCCCCGCGCCATTGATTTTGCCCGTTTCCGCCAGATCGCTGACGAAGTCGGCGCCAAGCTGGTGGTGGATATGGCGCACATCGCTGGCCTTGTGGCCGCCGGTCTGCACCAGAGCCCGCTTTCTTACGCCCACATCACCACCACGACCACGCACAAAACCCTGCGCGGTCCCCGTGGCGGCATGATTCTTTCTACCGAAGATATGGGCAAGACCCTGAACAGCCAGATTTTCCCCGGCATTCAGGGCGGCCCCCTCATGCACGTCATTGCTGCCAAGGCTGTGGCCTTTGGCGAAGCCCTGCGCCCCGCTTTCAAAACATACCAGCAGCGCGTGGTAACCAACGCCGCCGTACTTGCCAAGTATCTTATGGATGCCGGGTACGACCTTGTTTCCGGCGGTACGGACAACCACCTGATGCTGGTTGACCTGACCAACAAGGACGTCACGGGCAAGGACGCGGAACACGCACTTGATCAGGCGGGCATCACCGTGAACAAGAACACGGTACCCTTTGAAACCCGTTCGCCCTTTGTGACCTCTGGCGTGCGCCTTGGCACTGCCGCCCTGACCACGCGCGGCATGAAGGAAGACGACATGCGCACCGTGGGCGCGTTCATCGTGGAAGCCATTGAAAAGCGCGAGGACGCCGCCGTTCTTGAAAAGATCAGCAAGAACGTTGAAGAATTTGCGCGTCAGTTCCCGCTATTCGCCTGGTAACGGGCTGATTTTCGGGCGGTTTTTCTGACGCTTCGGCCTCGCAGGAACTTCGGGGCTGGTACCGGAAAAACCGCCAGATATAATCATAGAGGGGCTGCGCCCCCTTTGACAAAGCCCCGGTTTTGAGAAAAACAGGGGCTTTGCCTTGCGCAGACAGGCAGTTAAAAACAGCTGTTTCACAGCAGGAATGCACGGCCGATGCAGCGGGGGCGACCGGAACCGCAAGTGCTGCCTGACGCAGCATCACGGCAAAATAGCCTCGACCCTGCCTGTCGCGGATATTTTGACGTCAGGCAAGGAAGGCAAGGGCGCGGTGATGGGAGCGTACTCTTCTGGTACGCGACCGGAACCGCAAGTGCTGCCTGACGCAGCATCACGGCAAAATAGCCCGACAGGCAACTTGGCATTTTCACCAGCCGCCTGTACACTACCACCAATCAACATACGGGTGTGTTATGCAGCGAATGCCGTGGCCGGAATATTTTATGAACATCACGTACCTGGTGAGCGGGCGTTCTACGTGCACGCGGCGCAAGGTGGGCGCGGTGGCGGTTAAGGACAAGCGCATTTTAGCCACGGGATACAACGGGGCTCCGGCGGGGGTTCCGCACTGCCTTGAGGTGGGATGCTTGCGTACGCAGCTGGGCATTCCTTCGGGGCAGAGGCACGAGATATGCCGGGGGCTGCATGCGGAGCAGAATGTCATTATTCAGGCTGCCGTGCATGGCATCAATATCAGTGGCGCAGAGATTTATTGCACGACGCACCCTTGTGTGCTGTGCAGCAAGATGTTGATAAATTGCGGCATACGCCACATTTATTATGCGGAATATTACCCTGACGAGCTTGCGGAGCAGATGCTCAAGGAAGCCGGGGTCATTGCGGAAAAGCTAGATTTTGCACCGCCTGTTATCAGCGCCCAAGCCGGAGTAGACTACCATGTCTGAACTGGATTTTGTTCCCTTTATGCGTGAAGCCATTGACCTTGCAGAAAAAGGTCGGTGGTATGCCTGCCCCAACCCCACGGTGGGGGCGGTACTGGTGCGCGATGGGCAGATTGTGGCTCGGGGCTGGCACCACGCCGCCGGAGAGGATCATGCTGAAGTGGACTGCATCAAGGATGCGGCCTCGCGCGGCGTAAATCCGGCGGAGTGCACCCTGGTTGTCACGCTTGAACCGTGCTGCCATCAGGGCAAAACGCCCCCCTGCACCGAAGCCATCAAGGCTGCGGGCATCAAAAAGGTGGTCGTGGGCCTTGCGGACATCAATCCAGTTGCCTGCGGCGGCGCTTGCCAGCTGCGCGAAAGCGGCGTCGAAGTTATTGAAGGCGTCTGCGAGCAGGAATGCCGCGATCTTGTGGCCGATTTTCTGATCTGGCAGCAGCACAAGCGCCCCTACGTCATGCTGAAAATGGCCGCCACCCTTGACGGACGCATCGCCACCCGCAAGGGCCAGTCCAAGTGGATAAGCTGCGATAAATCCAGAGAAGAAGTGCAGGAACTGCGCGCGGGCATTGGCCTGTGCGGTGGCGCCATCCTTGTGGGCGGCGGCACCTTTCGCACCGACAACCCGCAGCTTACCGTGCGGGGCGAAAATGCCGGGCCGCAGCCTCTGGCCTGCGTGCTTACCTCACGCCTGCCCCAGCCAGATGCCGATTTTCACCTACTGAAAGACCGCCCGGAACAGACCGTTTTTATGGTTTCGCCCGCTGCGGCGGCCTCCACCACGGCCAAGGCCCTGCGCGACATCGGCGTAAGAGTTCTGGCGCTTGGCCCCGGCATGCACGGCGGGCCGGATTTTCCCAATCTGCTGCGCGCCGTATGGGAAGAACTGAACTGCCCCTACATGCTTTGCGAAGGCGGCGGGCATCTGGCCCTGAGCCTGCTGGAAGCGGGCCTTGTGGACGACTTCCGCCTGCACCTTGCGCCCATGATTCTTGGCGACGAAGACGCCCTGCCGCTCTTTTCCGGTCGCGCGCCCCTGAGCCTGGAAGACGCACTGCGCATGCGCGTGAGCAATACGCACCTGTGCGGCGAAGACATACATATTCACCTGCGGCCTCTTGAAGCCGCCAAGGCTTAGGCGGGCTGCATGTTTACCGGCATTATCCAGGGTCAGGGCGAGGTTCTCGCCCTGCGCGACTCCGGCACGGAACGCAGGTTCACCCTGCGCCCCCTGTTCAGTCTGCCCTCCATAGTCGATGGCGAATCCATTGCCGTCAACGGCGCATGCCTTTCTGTGGAAACCCACGGCGAAGGCGTGTTCACAGCCTACGCCTCCACAGAAACACTCTCGCGTACCACGTTGGGCAGGCTCAAGACCGGCGACAGCGTGAACATGGAACGGGCGCTGGCCTTGGGCGACCGACTTGGCGGGCATCTGGTGAGCGGGCATGTGGATTGCCTTGCTACGGTGCGCAGCGTTACGGGCGCGGGCCAGTCGCTGTGCTGCCGTCTTGCCTTTCCCAAGGAATACGGGGTGGAGGTCATTGCCAAGGGCTCTGTGGCCCTTGACGGCATCAGCCTTACCATCAATGATTGCGGGCCTGATTTTCTTGAGGTCAACATCATTCCCGATACGCAGAAGCGTACCACCATGCGCAACTGGCGGCCGGGAACGCTGGTGAATATGGAAACCGACCTCATCGGCAAATATGTACGCAGCCTTTTGGGGGCATGGGCTCCAGGCGGCAAGAGCCCGGCTGAGCAAACTGTCGCCGCGCAGACCAGCGGGTTGAGCCGCGATATGCTCTTGCGCAACGGCTTTATCTGAACATTTCCGCTTACAGAAATATTACAAAAAAACGCGTTAGCGCGCGGGCACTTGCGCAAACGCGCCAAGGAGTTGCCATGAGCACTGTTACCACCATCGCCGGACAGTTGGACGCCAAAGGCCTCAAGATCGCCATTGTGGCCACCCGTTTCAACGATTTTATCGTAGATCGCCTTGTGGGCGGCGCGCAGGACTATCTGGAACGTCACGGCCTTGATACCGCCAACATCACCATTGTGCGTATTCCCGGGGCATTTGAAATGCCGCTGGTCTGCCAGAAGCTGGTCAATTCCGGCAAGTATGACGGCGTGTTGGCGCTTGGCGCGGTTATTCGCGGCGGCACCCCCCACTTCGACTACGTGTGCGCCGAGGCCAGCAAGGGCATTGCCCAGGCCATGATGCATTCCGGCGTTCCCATCGGCTTTGGCCTGCTGACCTGCGACACCATTGAACAGGCCATTGAACGCGCAGGTTCCAAGGGCGGCAACAAGGGCGTGGAAGCAGCGGCAGCCATGCTGGAAACCATCCGCGTTATGGAGCAGTTGTAACCCATGGCAAAAGCCAAATCAGCCACACGCCGCGGCGAACGCGAACTGGCCTTTCAGGTTCTGTACGGCCTTTCCTTCACCCCGGCCCGTGATATTGACGATCTGCGGCGCATCTTTCGCATTTCTCCGGACTATCTTGCCCGCTGGGAAGGTCAGGAACCGCCCAGCCATCCCTCTGGCTTTGCCTGGGAACTGGTGGCAGGCGTGTGGAGCAAGAGCGACGAGCTGGACGCAGCCATCACCAATTTTTCCCGCAACTGGCGCGTTGACCGCATGGGCCGTGTGGAACTGACCCTGCTGCGCCTTGCCGTTTTTGAAATCATGTACCGCAATGATGTGCCGCCCAAGGTTGCCATCAACGAGGCGCTGGAACTCAGCCGCCAGTTTGGCGAAGGCAACGCCAAGAGCTTTATCAACGGCATTCTTGATGCCGTGGCCAAGGCTCTGGAAACCGGCGGAATCTCCCGGCCCGCTGCCGATCCTTCAACCATATCCGAGTAATCCGGTAAAGCCCCATGACGCACGAACGCTATAATCCGCAAGCTATCGAAGAAAAGTGGCAGTCTCGCTGGCAGGCCGAAAACGCTTTTGCCTGCACCCACAAGAGCAACAAGCCCAAGTATTACGTGCTTGAAATGTTCCCCTATCCTTCGGGCAATATCCATATGGGCCATGTGCGCAACTACGCCATTGGCGATGTGGTGGCGCGCAGCAAGCGCATGCAGGGCTTCAACGTGCTGCACCCAATGGGGTGGGACGCCTTTGGCCTGCCTGCGGAAAACGCGGCCATCAAAAACAATACCCATCCCGCCAAGTGGACCTACGCCAACATTGACAACATGCGGGCGCAGCAGAAACGTCTGGGATATTCATACGACTGGGATCGCGAGATCGCCACCTGCCGCCCCGAGTACTACCGCTGGGAGCAGATGTTCTTTCTGCGCCTGCTGGAAAAAGGGCTCGTGTACCGCAAAAAGGCAGCGCAGAACTGGTGCCCCTCGTGCCACACGGTTCTCGCCAACGAGCAGGTAGTCGATGGCCTTTGCTGGCGCTGCGACAGCCGCGTGGAGCAGAAGGATCTGACCCAGTGGTTCCTCAAGATCACTGCCTACGGCGATGAACTGCTGCAAGACCTGCAAAGCCTTGAAGGCGACTGGCCCGACCGAGTTATTGCCATGCAGCGGAACTGGATTGGCAAATCCATAGGCGCGGCCATCACTTTTGGTCTGGAAAACCCGGCTCTCAAGGCAGAAGGCGTCACGGGCATAGACGTGTTCACCACGCGGCCCGACACGCTCTTTGGCGTGACCTTCATGACGCTGGCCCCCGAGCACCCGCTGGTGGAAAAGCTCATTGAAGGCTACGAAAAAGCCGATGAAGTGCGCGCCTTTGTGGAGCGCATCCGCAATATGGACCGCATCGACCGCCAGTCTGATTCGCTGGAAAAAGAAGGCATCTTCACTGGTGCCTACGCCGTGCATCCCTTTACCGGGCAGCGCGTGCCGCTGTGGCTGGGCAACTTTGTTCTGGCTGATTACGGCACGGGCGCGGTCATGGGCGTGCCCGCCCACGACCAACGCGATTTTGAATTTGCCCGCAAATACGGCCTGCCCGTGCGCGTGGTCATCAGCCCCAAGGATGAGCAGATTGCTCCTGAAACCATGACCGAAGCCTACACCGCTGAAGGTTTCATGGTTAATTCCGGCTCATTTGACGGCACCGCCAACGAAGACGGCAAAAAGGCCGTGGCTCAGGCGCTGGAAAAGGAAGGTAAAGGCAAGGCCACCACGCAGTTCCGCCTGCGCGACTGGAACATTTCGCGCCAGCGCTACTGGGGCGCGCCCATCCCCGTTATTTACTGCGACAAGTGCGGCGTGGTGCCTGAAAAGGAAGAAAACCTGCCCGTGCTGCTGCCCATGGACGTAAAAATCCGCGAAGACGGGCGCTCTCCCCTGCCGGAAACGCCGGAATTCGCCTCGTGCACCTGCCCCAAGTGCGGCGGAACAGCCCGGCGTGAAACCGATACCATGGATACCTTTGTGGAATCCTCGTGGTACTTCGCCCGCTACACCAGCGCCCGCAAGGAAGACGGCCCCTTTGACGCGGAGGCCCTCAAGTACTGGCTGCCCGTTGACCAGTACATCGGCGGCGTGGAGCACGCCATTCTGCATCTGCTCTACTCGCGTTTTTTCACCAAGGTGCTTCGCGATCTGGGCTTTTTTCCTGCCGAGCTCAACGAGCCTTTCGCCAACCTGCTCACCCAGGGCATGGTGCTGAAAGACGGCAGCAAGATGTCCAAATCCAAGGGCAACGTGGTTGCGCCTTCTGACATGATCGCCAAGTACGGCGCGGATACGGTGCGCCTGTTCTGCCTCTTTGCCGCGCCCGCTGAACGCGACTTTGACTGGTCGGATTCCGGCATTGAAGGCGCATCGCGCTTTATTGGCCGGGTGTGGCGTCTTTTTGATGAAGAAAAGGATCGTCTGTTGCCCCTCAAGGCCTGCCAGTCCACGGCTGAGGACGCTCAGAGCGAGGAAGCCCGCGACCTGCGCCGCCGCGAACACCTTACGGTCAAGAAATGCAGCGAAGACATGGGCGACCGCTTCCAGTTCAATACGGCCATTGCCGCCGTCATGGAACTGGTCAACGCCATGTATCTTTCGCGCGAAAAGCTCGGCGTCACTGAAGGCGACCGCCGCGTGTTCTCTTCGGCCATGGCTTCCGTGCTCACGTTGCTTTCGCCCATCACGCCCCATGTTTGCGAAGAGCTGTGGCAGCACCTGGGGCATGGCACCCAGCTTGCCAGCGAGCTTCTGCCCAAGTGGGACGATGCCGCTACCGTTCAGGATATGCTCACCGTGGCCCTTCAGGTCAACGGCAAGCTGCGCGGCACAGTGCAGATTCCTGCAGCGGCGGACAAAGTCGCCATGGAACAGGCCGCCCTTGCTGATTCCTCCGTGCAGCGCCACATTGACGGCCTGACAGTCCGCAAGGTGGTGGTGGTTCCCGGAAAACTGGTCAACATCGTTGCCAACTAATTGATTATCATGGCGGAAGGGGCTGTTTTTCGCAGATGAAAAACGCCCCTTCCGCCTGTATACCCCTTCCCCGTTCCCCCTTTTGTACCTATACTGACAGCGTTGGCAGTTTCACCAGATGACGAACCTGGATTTACGGGATTTATTCCAAGGCGGAATTTATTCCGGACGGGTTTTATTCCGAGGCTGCTACGGCAGTCTTTTTTTTATCAATTTTCAGAACCATGGAACATCATGAGCGCGGCACATCCAGGATTCAGTTTTCTTGTATGCCCTGACGGGCAGTTGCTGCGCGCGCGCATGGAGCAGCTGCTTTCTTCCTTTCCGCCCGCCAGCGGGCAATGGGAACGGCACGTCTACTGGGGCGACGAGGAACCCTCGCCGCGCTTCTGGGAGCAGCTCACCCTGCAAGGCCTGTTCGGCGCGCCGCGTGTGCTGGTGGTGCGGCAGGCCAACCTGTGGCCCGCAGCGGTGTGGAAAAAGGTATCGCATGCGCTGGCCCGGCCCTCGGAACAATGCTGGCCTTTTTTTTGTATGGAAGTGGCCTGGGACAAAGGCCAGCCAAAGATTCCCGCGCACATTGCCAAGCTGCGCTGCATGGCCTTTGCCGATCAGCAAGGCTGGATATGGCGGCAGGACGGCCTGAACGAAAGGGCGGTCAAAAAGCACGTGCTGCAACGCTCCCACGAAATGGGGCTGCGCTTTGAACAGGACGCACTGGAGCAGTTCTGCGCATCTGTGCCGCCCGATGCCTTGGCCATTGAAAACGAGTTGATCAAGCTGCAACTGCTGCGCAATACCGCGCAGGATGTTGCCCGGGAAAAATCACAGGCAGATTCTCACGGGGCGGATCACCTTCCCGACCAGGGCACCATTACCCTGGCCATGACTGCCACGGCTTCGTGGAATCCAGAGTGCAATGTCTTTGACTGCATCCGGCACATGGAGGCAGGCAACCTCACCGCCGTGTGGAAGGAACTTTCCCGCAGTCAGGACGGAGACAGCCTGCTGTTTTCTTTGCTGGCCCTGCTGGCGCGCGAACTGCGCCTGCTCTGGCAACTGTGGGCGGGCGAAAAGGTGCGCGTGCATCCCAACGAGGCCTCCTTTAAAAAGCAGTTGGCAACCCGACTCGGCCCCTCGGTGCTTGCGGAGTGCATGTCCACTGTTATGGATGCGGAGTTGCAGGTAAAGAGCGGCCGCCGATCGCCAAGCCAGAGCCTGGACTACCTTGCGGCACGTATGACAGACCTGTTTGCCGCAGGCCGCACCCGCGCCTGACGTAAAGCCGCAGGCAGAACATCGCCGCGCCAGCCATGGACGGAGCAAATGCAACCATTGCGGCCCATATTCCGTTGCGGCCCGCTTTTATCATGTTCGCTCACGTAAAAAACGGCAAAGGATTTGCGGGAATGCATGCGCCTTTATCCGCCCGCCCCCTTGCGCAACCTCCAAGACTGCTTATTTTATGACAGCAAAGCCAACATCCACCCCGCCCACAAGCCTCGGGCATCGTGAGCGGCTGCGGCAAAGACTGGAACTGGAACCCACGGCAGTGGCGGATTATGAAGTGCTGGAGCTGCTTCTGGGATATGGCCTGACGCGCAAGGACACAAAGCCCCTCGCCAAGGAACTGATACAGAAGTTTGGCAGCATTCGAGGTGCGCTGGACGCAAGGCCAGACGAACTCTTGCAGGTGCCCGGTTTCGGGCCGGGATTGCTCGCCTTATGGCGTGTTTTGGGCGAAACGCGGGCGCGCTACGCCGCAGCAGATCTGCGGCAAAAGGAAGTTCTGGCAACCCCGGAGGCCGTGGCCCGCATGGCGCAGGCCCGGCTTGGCACAAGCCCCCACGAGGAATGCTGGCTGGCGCTGGTAGACAGGCGCAACCGCCTCATGGCCTGGGAGCGCCTGCGCAGAGGCGGCATTGCAGAAGTTTCAATCTACCCAAGGGACGTTCTTGAAGCGGCCCTGTTCCGAAAGGCAAGCGGCATAATCTTGGTGCACAACCACCCCGGCGGCAATCCGGGGCCTTCGCAGGAAGACCGCCTGCTGACAGAAGAACTGCAAAGACTGGCGCCCCGTATGGGGCTGCGCTTTCTGGATCACGTCATCGTTACGGATGGAGACTGCTACAGCATAACGCAATCGCAACGCATTTGAATCGAAAGCAGTCGGGGAGAATATATATGGCTGACATCAATGAAAAAGACATTTTGCTGCATCAGGAAGGGCCCGCTGAGGCAGAACCTGCCATCGACAGCGAAACGGACAAATCGGAAATGAACGCGCCAGAAACGCTGGATCACGAGGGCAGCCTCAATACGGCGGCGCAGAGCATTCCTGACACGCTGCCCGTGTTGCCCGTTCGAGACGTGGTTATCTTCAATTATATGATCCTGCCGCTCTTCATCGGGCGCGACAAATCCGTGCAGGCCGTGGACGCTGCCCTGAAGAACGGGCGGCATCTGCTTGTGTGCGCGCAGAAAGAAGAAGCCACCGAAGACCCCAAGCCGGAAGACCTCTACGAGGTCGGCACGGTGGTACAGGTCATGCGCATGCTCAAGATGCCCGATTCGCGGGTGAAAATTCTTGTGCAGGGCGTCAGCCGCGCTCGGGTTACGGGCTACCGCCAGGTGGAGCCCTTCCTTGAAGCGCGTATCGAAACCCTGCCCGAGCAAATCCCCGTGGTGGACGCCACTGTGGAGGCCCTGCTGCGCTCCGTGCGCGAGCAGAGCGAAAAAGTACTGACCTTGCGCGGTCTTTCTTCGCCAGACGTGCTTGCAGTTTTGCAGGGCGTGGACGATCCGGGCCGCCTGGCCGACCTCATCGCCGCCAACATGCGCATGAAAACCGCCGATGCACAGCGTATTCTCGAGGCGGAGAATCCCATTGACCGCCTCATGCTTGTCAACACCCAGTTGCAGCGCGAGGTTGAAGTCGCCACCGTGCAGGCGCGCATCCAGAGTTCGGCCCGCGAGGGCATGGACAAGGCGCAGAAGGATTACTTTCTGCGCGAGCAGCTCAAGGCTATCCGCACAGAACTTGGCGACAAGGACGAAGACGGAGAGGAAGACCTTGATAACCTCAAGCAGGCCCTTGAAAAAGCAGGCCTGCCCAAGGACGTGCGCAAGGAAGCTGACAAGCAGTTGCGCCGCCTATCGGGCATGCACGCTGATTCCTCCGAGGCCAACGTGGTGCGTACCTACCTTGACTGGCTGGTGGAACTGCCGTGGAAAAAACTTTCGCGCGACAGGCTGGATATTGTCCATGCCAAGGAAATTCTTGACGAAGACCACTGCGGGCTCGATAAAATCAAGGACCGTATCCTTGAATTCCTGAGCGTGCGCAAGCTCAATCCACAGTCCAAGGGGCCTATTCTTTGCTTTGCGGGCCCTCCCGGCGTGGGCAAAACCTCGCTTGGGCGCTCCATTGCGCGGGCGCTGGGCCGCAAATTCCAGCGGCTTTCGCTGGGCGGCATGCATGATGAGGCGGAAATTCGCGGGCATCGGCGTACTTACATCGGCGCCATGCCAGGGCGCATCATTCAGGCCCTCAAGCAGGCGGGCACGCGCAACCCCGTTATCGTGCTGGACGAAGTGGACAAGCTGGGCGCGGATTTCAGGGGCGATCCTTCGTCCGCCCTGCTGGAAGTGCTTGACCCGGAACAGAACTACACCTTCAGCGACCACTACCTGAACGTGCCCTTTGATCTTTCAAAGGTGATGTTCCTCTGCACGGCCAACCATCTGGAAACCATCCCGGCGGCCCTGCGCGACCGTATGGAAGTCATTTCCCTGCCCGGCTACACCTTGCAGGAAAAGGCACAGATCGCCCGCAAGCATCTGCTGCCCAAGAAGGTGGAAGACAACGGCCTTGCCCCCAAGGATGTGGAACTGACGGAAGAAGCCCTGGAAAAGATCATTCGCGAATACACGCGCGAGGCCGGGCTGCGCAACCTTGAACGCGAGCTTTCCTCCATTTGCCGCAAACTGGCCCGACGCAAGGCCGAGGGCAAAAAACCGCCCTTTATGGTTGACGTGGCCGATGTGGAAAAGCTGCTGGGCGCGCCCCGCTTTATTGAAGACGAAAAGGAAAAGAAGCTCATGCCCGGCATGGCTCTGGGCCTGGCCTGGACGCCCGCTGGCGGCGAAGTGCTGACAGTTGAAGCCACTGTCATGAAGGGCAAGGGCGGCCTCACCCTCACCGGACAGCTTGGCGATGTGATGAAGGAAAGCGCCCAGGCGGCCTTGAGCTACATCCGCAGCCGTGCGGAAGACCTTGGCGTTGACCCCGGCTTTGTGTCGCAATACGACCTGCACGTACACGTGCCTGCGGGCGCGACGCCCAAGGACGGCCCCTCGGCTGGCGTTACGCTGACCACGGCCCTCATCTCCGCCCTGAGCGGACGGCGTGTGCGTGCAGACCTCTGCATGACCGGCGAGATAACCCTGCAAGGCCGGGTGCTGCCCGTGGGCGGCATCAAGGAAAAAATCCTGGCGGGCGTGGCGCGCGGCCTCAAGCATGTGGTTATCCCGCACCAGAACGTCAAAGACCTAGAGGATGTGCCCAAGGAACTGCTCAAGCGTATCACCGTGCACCCTGTGCACCATTATGACGAGCTGCTGCCCATCGTGTTTGAAACCAAGGGCGGGCGCGGCAGCTCCACAACGGGCAAGGGCGGCAAAAGCAAGGTGGAAGAATCCACGGGCGTTGCTGCCAAGAGTGCGGAAACAGGCAAAAGCGCTGGCGCAAGAAAACCCAAGCGGCCTGCGGAAGCTGGAGCCTGACATTCGTGCGCCTCAAGCAATATATAGATAACGCGACAGAGCAACTGACAAAGGCGGGGGTGGACAGCCCCCGCCTTTGCGCAGAAGTGCTGGCGCGCGAGACGCTCAAGGGCGATCCTTCCGGCTCCGCCCGCCTGTTTTGCATTCTGGAGACAGGGCGGGAGTTGACGGCTAGTGAAGAGAATGTGTTTCAGGCGCTGGTGGCCCGCCGGGCCACAGGGCAACCTCTGGCCCAGATCATCGGGCGCAAAGAATTTTATGGCCGCGACTTTGTTGTTACGCAGCACACCCTCATTCCCAGACCAGAAACGGAACTCATTGTGGACAATGCTCTGGAGCTACTGCCGGAAGAGCGCCTCAGTTTTGCGGATCTGGGCACTGGCACTGGCTGCATCGGCATCACTCTGGCGGCGGAGCGCTCCGACTGGAACGGCATACTGCTGGATATCTGCCCCAATGCCATTGCGGTTGCCACGCAGAATGCGGAGAGGCACAGTGTGGGCAGCAGGATTACGGCGCTGCGGGCAGACATGCGCACCCCGCCGCTCAAGGCGGAATCACTGCGCCTGCTTGTGAGCAACCCTCCATATATAGCGGATGCCGAGCGGCACATGGTCATGGATGAAGTGCTGCACAACGAACCGCACAGCGCCCTGTTCTCTGAAAACAACGGCCTGCTCCACCTAAAAGCAGGAGTGGATGCAGCCGCGCTTGCACTACAAAATGGCGGTTGGGTTTTGCTGGAGCACGGCGCAAATCAGGCGGATGCCGTGCGAGAAATGCTGACGGCCACAGGAATTTTCAAAAAAATTGAAAATAAACGGGATATTGCCCAATTAAACCGTTGCACATTAGCGAGGAAAGGGCTATAAGGCCAAATCGTTTCCGCGCAAAGGCGCGAAAAATGGTAAAAAGCAGCACGGCTCACTATAATTTGAAAAAAATTGAGCCAAAGCGAAAATTTTGCTTGCAAAGCAAATTGAAAATCGCTAATAAGCTGTGTTGCCGCTGGCGTAGCTCAACTGGCAGAGCAGCTGATTTGTAATCAGCAGGTTGCGGGTTCGAGTCCCATCGCCAGCTCCACAAGAAGCTGAACGAAGATCGGACTTTCCGACTTTTCGGCAAGAGTGGAGGGGTTCCCGAGTGGCCAAAGGGAACAGACTGTAAATCTGTCGTCGTAAGACTTCGGTGGTTCAAATCCACCCCCCTCCACCACCACTTTTCCGTCGCCAAATACTGGACGGTTGGTGGCTGGTTTGAATAAACTGCCTTGGCTGTAGGAGACAGGACGCCTGTCGGGGAACTACGGTAGCGTGCGGGAATAGCTCAACGGCTAGAGCATCAGCCTTCCAAGCTGAGGGTTGCGGGTTCGAATCCCGTTTCCCGCTCCAAAATCCTGCCTGATTCCGCCTCCCCCTCAGTCACCTTGTCCGCCAATGCACGTTCCCTGGTGTCCAGGGACTGAATGCGGATAGCGGGCCGCCCAACGGAACTTCCCACTGCCGCAGCCGTTACGCGAGGAGCAGGCGTTACAGCTCTAAGAATTCAAAACGAATTTAGTAACGCAGGTAAAACGCAAACATTTTTTTCTCCAGGGAGACGTACAATGGGCAAGGAAAAATTTGAACGCAAAAAGCCCCATGTAAACATCGGCACCATCGGCCACATCGACCATGGCAAGACCACCCTCACCGCCGCCATCACCAAGATCGCCGGCCTGAAGGGCTCGGGCAAGTTCATTTCGTATGACGAAATCGACAAGGCCCCCGAAGAAAAGGAACGCGGCATCACTATTTCCACCGCACACGTGGAATATGAAACCGCTACCCGTCACTACGCCCACGTTGACTGCCCCGGCCACGCCGACTACATCAAGAACATGATCACCGGCGCTGCCCAGATGGACGGCGGTATCATCGTTGTGGCCGCCACTGACGGCCCCATGCCCCAGACCCGTGAACACATCCTGCTTGCCCGTCAGGTCGGCGTGCCCCAGCTCGTGGTGTTCCTGAACAAGTGCGATCTGGTTGACGACGAAGAACTGCTGGAACTCGTGGAACTCGAAGTTCGCGAACTGCTCTCCAGCTACGACTTCCCCGGCGATGACGTTCCGGTTATCCGCGGTTCCGCCCTCAAGGCTCTGGAATGCGACAACCCCGACGCGCCCGAAGCCAAGTGCATTCTTGACCTTCTGCAGGCTTGCGACGACTTCATTCCCGAACCGGAACGCGACATCGACAAGCCCTTCCTGATGCCCATCGAAGACGTGTTCTCCATCTCCGGCCGTGGTACCGTTGTTACCGGTCGTGTGGAACGCGGTATTCTGAAGGTCAGCGACGAAGTGGAAATCGTGGGTATCAAGCCCACCCAGAAGACCACCTGCACCGGCGTTGAAATGTTCCGCAAGCTGCTTGACCAGGGTCAGGCTGGCGACAACATCGGCGCCCTGCTTCGCGGCACCAAGCGTGACGACGTGGAACGCGGCCAGGTTCTTGCCGCTCCCAAGAGCATCACGCCCCACAAGAAGTTCAAGGCTGAAGTGTACGTTCTCTCCAAGGAAGAAGGTGGCCGTCATACCCCGTTCTTCTCTGGCTATCGTCCTCAGTTCTACTTCCGTACCACTGACATCACCGGCATCATCAACCTGCCCGAAGGCGTGGAAATGGTTATGCCTGGCGATAACTCCCAGTTCATCGTTGAACTCATCGCCCCCATCGCCATGGAATCCGGTCTGCGCTTCGCCATCCGCGAAGGTGGCCGCACCGTTGGCTCCGGTGTGGTGACCGAAATCATCGAGTAGCATATGCGAGTTAATATCATACTGGCCTGCACTGAGTGCAAGCGCCGCAACTACAGCACCCGGAAGAACAAGAAAAACACTACCGGTCGGCTGGAAATGAAAAAGTATTGTCCCTGGGATAAGAAGCACACAGTGCATCGCGAAACCAGGTAAAATAAACTTCCGCCGGGGGGCGATAAGCCCCCCGGACGGTGTGCAGGGCAGTAGCTCTAACGGCTAGAGCGGCGGTCTCCAAAACCGCATGTTGGGGGTTCGAATCCCTCCTGCCCTGCCATTTTTTATCTCCGGATTACACCATGGCAAAAAAACAAGCTCAAGCTGCCGACCTTAAGGCGGACAAAGGCCCGAACCCTGTCGTACGGTTTACTCGCTACGTTGAGGACGCCAAGGCCGAATTGCGCAAGGTCACCTGGCCTACGTTGCAGGAAACGCGCAAAGCCACCTTGGCCGTTTTGGGCTTTGTAGCCGTGATGGCTGTCATCCTGGGGCTGGTGGACTTTGGTCTGTCTTCCCTGATCAAGACCCTATTGTCCTGAAGGCCGATATGAAAGACCCTGTTATCGACGAAACTTCCGAGCTCTGCAAAAAAGCTCGCTGGTACATCGTGCACACCTACTCGGGTTTCGAGCAGCGTGTGCAGAAGACCATTAACGAGTTGCGCCGCACCGGGCAGGATGAAGGGCTTATTGAGGAAGTTGTTGTTCCCACTGAAAAGGTTATTGAACCTACCAAGGGTGGACAGCAGCGCACCTCTACTCGCAAGTTCTATCCCGGGTATGTCATGGTACGTATGACCATGACGGATCTTTCCTGGCATCTGGTACAGTCCATCCCCAAGGTCACCGGCTTTGTGGGCGGCAAAAACCGTCCTACCCCAATGCGTGAGAGTGAAGCACAGCGCATTCTCACCCTGATGGAGTCTCGCCAGGAAACGCCAAGGCCCAAGTTCAACTTTGACCGCGGCGACGAAGTACGCGTTATTGAAGGGCCGTTTGGCGGCTTCAATGGCGTTGTGGAAGACGTCAACTACGACAAGGGGAAACTGCGCGTTTCCGTTTCCATTTTTGGTCGTCAGACCCCTGTGGAACTGGATTTCGTGCAGGTATCCAAAGGTTAATGACTTGCCCCCCGCGCGACAGGGCTTTGCCTTGAACTGCGCGAGCAGCGATGAAGGATAACTCAAATGGCCAAGAAAGAAGTTGCCAAAATCAAACTGCAGATCCCCGCTGGCGCGGCTAACCCCTCGCCGCCGGTTGGTCCTGCCCTCGGTCAGCACGGCCTGAACATCATGGGTTTCTGCAAGGAATTCAATGCCCGCACCATGGAACAGAAGGGCACGATCATTCCTGTGGTCATCACCGTGTACGCCGACCGCTCTTTCACCTTCATCACCAAGACCCCTCCGGCCTCGGTGCTGATCATGAAAGCCGCCAAGATCGAAAAGGGTTCCGGCGAACCCAACCGTAACAAGGTTGGTAGCCTGAGCATGGCGCAGATTGAAGAAATCGCCAAGCTGAAGCTGCCCGATCTGAATGCTGCCAGCATTGAATCTGCGGTGAAGTCCATTGCTGGTACCGCTCGCAGCATGGGCATTGACGTTAAGTAAGGCCCTATCAAAGCCGTGAGCGCCCAAGGGCGCTCGTTGCATATACGGCACATTGGTCTTACGGCTGCGATTGCTTTTAAACGCTATGCAGCCATCGTTGAAATCAATTGTACTGCCGCCTTTGCGCAAGACAAAGTTCGGCAGGAGATGCAAAACGAAAGGATTATCTCATGCCCAGACATGGCAAGAATTTCCGCAAGGCGCTTGAAGGTAGCAACCTTCAGGAACGCTTCAGCATTGAAGACGCCGTCAGCAAATCGCTTGGCGCTTCCTTTGCCAAATTTGACGAAACTGTTGACGTGGCCGTGCGCCTCGGCGTTGACCCCAAATATTCTGACCAGATGGTTCGCGGCGCTGTGACCCTGCCCCACGGGCTTGGCAAGACCGTTCGCGTGGCCGTGTTCTGTAAGGGCGAAAAGCAGGCGGAAGCCCGCGAAGCCGGTGCAGACGTTGTGGGTGCCGAAGACCTGGTCGCCAAGGTCAAGGAAGGCTGGCTCGAATTTGACGCCGCCGTTGCTACCCCCGATGTCATGGCTCTTGTGGGCCAGATCGGTCGCGTGCTTGGACCCCGTGGCCTTATGCCCAACGCCAAGACCGGCTCCGTCACCTTTGATGTGACCAAGGCCGTTACCGAACTTAAGGCCGGTCGCGTGGACTTCAAGGTTGACAAGGCTGGCGTGCTGCATGCCCCCCTTGGCAAGGTTTCCTTTGGCCCCGAAAAAATTCTGGGCAACCTCAAGGCCCTGCTTGACGCCGTGAACCGCCTTAAGCCTTCCGCCGCCAAGGGCAGCTACATGCTCTCCATGGCAGTGTCCACCACCATGGGCCCTGGCTTCAAGGTTGACATGACTCAGGTTAAAAAATTTCTTGAGGGCTAAGCTCTCAAGGCTGTGGGCGCGCTGTATGTCAGTGCGCCCACAATCTGTCTAAGGATACGGAATTCGAGTCGAAGACGACAGGTGGGCGCAAGCTCTTAATACCCTGTCCAGACACTTCTTCTTTGGCTCGGCATTCCACCTGGCAACCCCGAACGTGAGAGGTATCACGTGAACAGGTCTGGAAAAGCCGTAATTATTGAAGCCGTTAAGGCCCGCGCCGACAAGGCTTCTTTTGCGGTTATCACGGACTTCAAGGGCATGACGGTGGAAGAGCTGACGAACCTGCGCGTTTCTCTGCGTAATGCAGGCGGCGAATATCTCGTCGTTAAAAACACGCTTGCCCGTATTGCTCTGACCGACGGTACGCACAATGCTATCAAGGATAACTTCCATGATAACTGCGGCGTAGCCTTTGGGTTCGATGACCCCGTGGCGGTGGCCAAGGCGCTCAGCGATTTTGCCAAGCAAAGCAAGCTCTTTGAGCTTCGCTGCGCCAGCCTGGACGGCAAGGCTATGACTGCCGCCCAGATTGACGCGCTGGCCAAGCTGCCCGGAAGGGAACAGCTCCTCGGTCAGTTGCTCGGCACCATGAACGCCGTGCCCACCAACTTTGTTTCGCTGTTCGCCAACGTGGTGCGTGGTCTGCTTTATGCCCTCAAGGGCATCGAAGATCAGAAATCCAACGCCGCATAGCAAGCAACCATCGAATTATTTGCACTAAAGCCAAAGATCAGGAGACTTATCATGGCCGTTACCAAAGAAGAAGTTGTTGAATTTATCTCCAATATGACCGTTCTCGAACTTTCTGAGTTCATCAAGGAACTCGAAGAAAAGTTCGGCGTTTCCGCCGCTGCACCTGCCGCCGCCATGATGATGGCTGCCCCCGCTGCCGCTGCTGAAGCCGTTGAAGAAAAGACCGAGTTCGACGTTATCCTGAAGGAAGCTGGCGCCAACAAGATCGGCGTCATCAAGGTTGTGCGCGCTCTGACCAGCCTGGGCCTCAAGGAAGCCAAGGAAAAGGTTGACGGCGCCCCCGCTACCCTGAAGGAAGGCGTGTCCAAGGAAGAAGCTGAAGACGCCAAGAAGCAGCTGACCGAAGCCGGCGCCACCGTCGAAGTGAAGTAAGTTCGGTTTATACCGTGCTTTTGAGGCGGAACCTTCGGGTTCCGCCTTTTTTATTGCCTTCTACAGGACGCTGGAGCTGTTTTGCTGATGCCCTGACACCTGCCACGTTCAGTCCCCTTCAGACATCCCCCTCGAACACGCTGGCTCTCTATGCATGGCTATCCCCAGCAAGTCAGGTTCTGCGCCAAAGCCAGACGTTCGCAACGAAGCCGCGTTCCCAGCCGTTATCTGGTCAGTTTCCTGTATTCCTCCAGAGCTAAGGCCCAATGCAATCTCGCCTACGCAGATCTGGCAATTGCGTAAAGGGCGCTGCTGCGTCGGTACACCTGCCATTTTGGCGACAGGCATGCAGCCTATAATCAGTGCATATTGCCCTGTACGCCACGGATCCTGATCTGCCTGCCCTGAAATGAATGAGCATTCTGTGCTCATCGAGCAGACAGTATTTCCCTCCGCGAATCTTACCGCCCCGATGTTATCCGCTTCTCTAGCCTTTTCATCCGTCCTTACAAAGCCTTCTCCAAATTGCGCCCAAATTCACATCATCAACACTCCCTTTACGTGCAGAACCGGAGCAGTTTTCTGCAATTTTCTGGGGAAAACAACTCAAACTCATTTCCAACTCCTCAATTTTACAGAATTTCATACTGATATAGTAGACTTAACCAAGATCGCACCTTTGCTTCGATCTCAATTGTGCGCTTCGACACATTTGCCCAAAATTACGGGTAAAAAATATTGGCATAACTATCTGTAATATATTTGATTTATTTGGCATCTACTTTGCAATATGTGTAAAAATTCCCAAGCTCAACAATTTACCCATGCAAAGGAGAATACTATGGCTGACTCTTCCTCCTTCGAGGCGCTGAATCCCTATCAGATGTGCGACAAGGCGGCTGTTGTCATGGAAGGCAAGGCGCTCAAACCAGCCCGCAAGGCTTTTCTTCTTGCCATAATGGCAGGTGTGTTTATCGGTCTGGGTTTTGTGTATTGCGCCATAGCCAACGCAACCGGCGCGGGCAAAATTGTCGGTGGGCTGGTGTTCAGCCTGGGCCTCATGCTGGTTGTTGTTCTTGGGGCTGATCTGTTCACCTCCACGACCATGACGCTTATTCCCCGTGCCAGCGGCAAGATCAGCTGGGGGCAGATGTTTTCCAACTGGGGCGTGGTTTACGCAGGCAACTTTGTGGGCAGCATCTTTCTTGTGGCGCTTATCCTGCTGAGCGGTCATCCGTGGGAAAACGGCGGCAGCATCGCGATCTTCTACATCAACACCACAGAGCACAAACTCACCCACACCTTTATTGAAGCGGTCTTTCTGGGTGCCATGTGCAACCTGATGGTCTGCCTGGGCGTCTGGATGAGCTACGCCGGGCGCTCGCTGTTCGACAAAATGATCGCCTGTCTGTTCCCTGTGGGTCTTTTCATTGCCTGCGGTTTCGAGCACAGCGTGGCGAACATGTTCATGATTCCCATCGGCATTCTCTGCAACAACATGATGCCTCCCGAAGTGGCCGCCAAGCTGGCCGATCCCGCGCACATCGCCTCTGTGCTCAACTGGCAGAACTTCATCTTCAAGAATCTCATTCCTGTGACGCTTGGCAACATCCTTGGCGGCGGTGTTTTTGTGGGTCTGTTCCACTGGCTCATCTACCTGAAGCACGGGCACGACGACCATCAGGCTGCCACCAAGCCCGCTCCGCAAAAGCAGTCACCGACCATCGGCTAAATTGTCGAAGCTGTCGAAGCCCTTCGTCAAAAGTGTCGAACACGGCTTTATGGAGACCCCGCCGCACGGGCAGCGGGCAGATATATTCCCCAAAATGCGCATGAATACTTGGTTTGTGCATAATGGCACGTATTCTGCTGAACAGGGGCCATTATCACGATCCCTTGCGTAACGAGGAAGGTTATGAACCATTTCATTTTTGCGGATCCGGTCAAGTGCATCGGCTGCAATACCTGCATGGCGGCATGTTCGCTCGCGCATGAGCAGCAAGGGCTGCTCAGCAGGCCCCGGCTGGAGGTCATGCGCTACGGCAACGGCACAGCGCCTGTGAGTTGCCGCCATTGCGAAGACATGCCCTGCGCCAAAGTCTGCCCGGTGAACGCCATCACGGCCACGGGGCATTCGGTGCACATCAACGAAAGCAACTGCATTGGTTGCAAACTGTGCGGCCTTGCCTGTCCTTTTGGGGCCATTGCCCCCGCTGCCGACAGACCAGCCGGGCACCCGGAAGTATACGAGCATTACGTGCCGGAAGAAGAACTGGCCGACGCTCCGGGCAGCAATTACTCCATGCCGCCTTTTCTGGCCTGGAATGTGGGCCGCCGTACCATCGCCGTTAAGTGCGACCAATGTTACTTCCGCTCGCGCCCGGCCTGCGTGGAGGCCTGCCCCACCACAGCCTTGCAGCTTGTGGATGAAAAAACGCTGGCAGAACTGCAAAACAGCAAACGCGTTGCCGCGCTTGAGCAGGAAAAACAAGGCGATGATGCCGCCCCGGCGGCAATAACCATGTCGGGGGTGCAGCATGCATGATCCACTTGAAATCCTGCTCTGGGCTGTTCTGGCCTACATGGCGGGTGGCGTGCTTTCCCTGCTGCTGGGCCGCAACGAGCGGGCCGCCATCACCATCAACGGTCTCTTTGGCGCGCTTGGCGGCGCACTTGGGCTGTACGCCGTTTTGCCCTTTTTGCTGCAACGTGCAGATGCCCTCAACCATGTTTACGCGGGGCCGTTCCCCTTTGCGCATCTGGCCGTGCGGCTGGATATGCTGGGAGCCTTCATGACGGGCGTCATCTCCCTGCTGGCTGTTGCCGCTTCCATCTATTCCATTGCCTATGTGCGGGAATATGAAGGCAAGGGCGCGTCCGCCATGGGCTTTTTCATGAACACCTTCATCGCTTCCATGGTGGCGCTGATGGTCATGGACAACGCCTTTTACTTCATCATCTTTTTTGAAGTCATGTCGCTGTCTTCCTACTTTCTGGTCATTGCCGATCAGGAGAGCGAAGCCGTCAGCGCTGGCTTGCTTTACTTTTTCATCGCCCATGCCGGATCTGTGCTGATCATGGCATCGTTCTTCATCATGTACTGCCACACGTCCAACAACAGTCTTGATTTTGCGGCCTTCCGTCAGGCGCAGATTTCGCCTCTCATGGCCTCAGTCGCCTTTTTGCTGGCATTTTTCGGCTTCGGCGCAAAGGCGGGCATGCTGCCCCTGCACGGCTGGCTGCCCAGAGCGCACCCGGCTGCTCCCTCGCACGCCTCGGCCATGATGTCTGGCGTGATGGTCAAAATTGGCGTGTTCGGCATCATCAAGGTGGGCGCAGACCTGCTGGGCGGCGTGGATATGCCTGTCTGGTGGGGTGTTGTGGTGCTGACCTTCGGCGCTGTTTCGTCCGTGCTGGGCGTTATGTACGCCTTGGCAGAACACGACATCAAACGTCTGCTTGCCTATCACACTGTTGAAAACGTGGGCATCATCCTCATGGGCGTGGGCGTGGGGCTCATGGGTCTGGCCCTCAAAAACCCTCTGCTGGCAGCTCTGGGATTTCTGGGCGCGCTCTATCACCTGCTGAACCATGCCGTGTTCAAGGGCCTGCTGTTCCTCGGCGCTGGCGCCATCATCTATAAGGTGCACACCAAGGACATGGAAAAGATGGGCGGCCTTGGCAAGCGCATGCCGCGCACGGCCCTGGCCTTTCTGGTTGGCTGCATGGCCATTTCGGCCCTGCCGCCCCTCAATGGTTTTGTCAGTGAATGGTACACCTATCAGGGCCTTGTGAGCATCAGCCAGCATTCGTCCGCCATTGCCCGCCTTTCCGGCCCTGTGGCAATCGTGATGCTGGCCATCACCGGCGCTCTCGCCGCCATGTGCTTTGTAAAGGTATACGGCATCAGCTTTTGCGGGCAGGCGCGCAGCGCCAAGGCTGCGGAAGCCACTGAAGTTCCCGCTGCCATGACGCTTTCCATGCTTGGGCTGGCCGCGCTGTGCGTGGTGCTGGGCGTGGGCGCGGCTTGCGTGGCCCCTGTCATCAGCGCCGTGGCCGACTCACTCACCACAAGCCAGCAGCACTTTGAGGCCGTGCGGCAGGGTGTGCTTGTTCCCGGTGCAGATGCCGCCACAGGGCTTTCGCCCACGCTGGTGATGCTCCTGCTGCTCGGCGGCATGCTTTTACCCATACTGCTCTTTATGGCTGGCAAGGCCGACCGCCTGCCCATGCGCCGCAAAAACGATCCCTGGGCCTGCGGTTATGGTTACGAAGAACGCATGGCCCTTTCTGCCGGCAGCTTTACACAGGGTCTGCGCCACGTGTTTGCGGGGCTGTACCGCCTTCGTCAGGCGCTTGATCCGGCCCCGGCCATGTCGCGCGCGCTTGACTCGGTCATCCGTACTGCCCGGCGTGTGGAGCCCATGTGGGACGACGGCATTCTTGCCCGTATCGTCCGCACCGCACAAAAAATCGGCGTATGTGTGCAGCGGCTGCAGCAGGGCGATTTCCGCGTCTACTGCCTGTATATCATCATCGCGCTTATCGCGCTGCTTCTCATCAAAGCCGCCTAGGGGGAATCATGTTCACCATGCAATCCTTGTCCTGGCCGGTATCCTTGCTGCTGGCCGCAGCGCAGACCTTGCTTCTGCTTTTGCTGGCCCCTCTGCTGTCCGGCATTTCGCGTAAAATCCGGGCCAGAATGCACTCGCGCCTTGGCCCTCTGGGTGCCGCTGGCGTGTTGCAGGACTACCGTGACCTGGCCAAACTCATGACCCGGCAGGAAGTGGCCCCTGCGCAGTCGGGCATCATTTTCCGCATCATGCCCTTTGTGCTCATTGCCAGCGCAGCGGCCATTGCCATGACGCTGCCCCTGATCGTGACCGGCTCCCAGATGGCGAGCGCGGCAGATCTGATAACCTTGCTGTATCTTTTCGCCCTCTACCGCTTTTTCTTTGCCCTTTCCGGGCTTGATTCCGGCAGTCCCTTTGCGGGCATGGGCGCAAGCCGTGAGATGCTGCTGGGAGTGCTGGTGGAGCCTGTGCTCATGCTGGCCCTGCTGGTGGCGGCCCTTATTGCGGGTTCGACCAACCTTGGCATCATCAGCGAGATATTCCGCCAGAACTGGGGCGGATCCATGCCCACGGCGGCGGCATTGGCCATGGTGGCCTGCGCCTTTGCCGTGTTTATTGAAATGGGCAAGATCCCCTTTGACTACCCAGAAGCGGAACAGGAACTTCAGGAAGGCCCGCTGACCGAGTATTCCGGCCCCGGTCTTGCCCTGGTCTGCCTTGGCGTGAAGTTCAAGCAGGCAGTTGTGGCCAGCGTGTTCATCAGCGTGTTTCTGCCCTTTGGCAATGTAACGCCCGAGAGCCTGAGCCTTGTATCCGTGCTTACCGCCACAGTCATATTCGTTCTGAAGCTGCTGGTCATCTTTGTCCTGGCCTCGCTGTACGAAAACAGCCTTGCACGCGGGCGCTTTTTGCTGACCCCGCGCGTCACCTGGTCCGGTTTCGGCGTGGCGGCCCTGGCATTCGTCTTTTACTTCAGCAAGCTCTAGGGCGTCGAGGAAGAAGTCATGGATAAAATTGCACTGGCAACAATCCTGATACCGTTCATCGGCGCGTTGCTCGCCGCCTGTTTGCCGTATCGCGCGGCACGGGCGCTGGCGCTGGTGGTTGCCCTTGCCGCTTCGGCAGGCAGCGCGGCCCTTGGCCTGGCATACTTCAACGCAGGTATGCCCGAAAACTGCACATTCAACCTTGTGAGCTACAATTCCGCCATGTTTGGCGGGGCTGGGCACACAGTGGAAATATTCGGCGTACTCGTAGACAGGGTAAGCACGCTCATCTGCTTTGCCGTGGTTTTTCTCGGTTTTCTGGTGGTGCTGTATTCCACAGCCTATCTGACCAAGGGCAACCGCGAGCATCCGCACGAAGGCACTACCCGTTTTTACGCCATCATGCTGGCCTTTATCGGCGCCATGGCCGGGCTTACGCTGTCCTCCACCCTCTTTGGCCAGCTGCTGTTCTTTGAAATCACCGGCGGCTGCTCGTGGGGTCTGATCGGTTACTACCAGACACCCAAGGCGCTGCGCTCTGCCATGAAGGCCCTGCTGGTGACACACCTTGGCGCTCTGGGCCTGTATGTGGCTGCGGCATGGCTGTTCCATGAAACAGGCTCCTTCGCCCTCTCCGGCATTGCCGGGCTTGGCGATACCGCCAAGATCATCGTCGTGGGCGGCGTACTCTTTGCGGCCTGGGGCAAGTCCGCCCAGATTCCCATGCACATGTGGCTGCCCGACGCCATGGAAGCGCCCACCCCGGTGAGCGCCTATCTGCACGCAGCATCCATGGTCAAGGTGGGCGTGTTCATCTTTGCCCGCGCCGTCATGGCTGCCGGGGACATTCCCCCGGTTGTTGGTCAGGTGGGCATGGTCATGGCCGTGATAACCCTTATCTACGGCTTTATCATGTACCTGCCGCAGACAGACATGAAGCGTCTGCTGGCCTATTCCACCATCACCCAGCTTTCGTACATCTTCTTTGCCATTTCTCTGGCAGCCCTTTGCACGGACCCTGTTCTGCGTAATACGGTGCTGTTGTTTGGCGCGATCGCCTACATTTTCAACCACGCTTTTGCCAAGAGTCTGTTTTTCCTTGTTGCTGGCGCGCTCAGCTACACATGCGGCACGCGTACCCTCACCCAGTTGCAAGGAATCCTGTCACGCCTGCCTCTGCTGGGCGTGGGCTTTTGCGTGGCGGCACTTGCCATCACCGGCGTGCCGCCGCTCAATGGCTTTTTCAGCAAGTACCCCATCTTCACCACCGGTTTTGCCCTTGGCTCAACCCACTGGCTGGTGCTGGTGCTGACGGTGCTGGTCATGATCGAATCCGTGGGCAGCTTTGCCTGGTTCCTCTACTGGTTCGGCAAGACTGTTCCCGGCAAACCCTCTGAGGTTGTGGCGCAGGCGCAGCCTGTGCCCGCCGCCATGAAGCTGGTGCTGGCCATCCTTGTTTTCATGTCGTTCTGTTCCAGCATCATGGCCGTTTACTGGTTGAACCACGGAGGCTAAGCATGTTGAGTTCAAGCATAATCATCAACAATCTCGCGGGGCTTTTGGTGGTCACATCCCTGATGGTGGTCACCTGCAAAAAAGCCACAACATCCGCCTTGCTGTACGCTGTGCAGTCTGCCGTGCTGGTGCTCTCGTTCATAGCGCTGGGCGGCCTGATGCAGGCGCACGAGCTGTACACCTGGGCCGGAACCGCCGTTCTGACCAAGGTCATCCTTGTGCCGCTGATAATGTACAAGGCCCTCGGCAAGATGAGCGACCCTGAAGCGCAGGGAATGGTCATTCCCACATCTGTGGTCGTCATACTGTCAGCCGTTCTGCTGCTCTTGTGCCACTTTGTGGTGAGCACGGTTCAGGTGCCCATCATCACCCAGCACGGGCTTGAACCTGTACTGGCCGTATCGCTTGGTCACTTCATGATCGGCGTCATGTGCATTGTGGTGCAGCGCAACATCATCAAGCAGATATTCGGTTATTGCCTGATGGAAAACGGCGCGCACATGACCCTGGCCCTGCTGGCCAACCAGGCCCCGCATCTTGTGGAAATAGGCATTTCCACAGACGCCATCTTCGCGGTTATCATCATGGTATACATGGTGCGCCGCATCTTCACCACCATGAACACGCTGCGCGCGCATGATCTTTCCGCGCTGAAGGGGTGAGCCATGAATGTCATGACCAACAGCAACCCCATGCTTTTTTACCTGCTGCTCGCCGCGCCATTGATCACGTCGCTGCTCTGCTTTGCCTGCGCCTTCTGCGGGCGCGGCATACGCGCCGTGGTCAACATCATCAATACGGCAGGCTGTGCGGCCCTTCTGGTCACGGCCTACGGGCTTGTAAGCAGTGTATATGAGCATGGCGCTCTTTTTGCCGCTGGCAAATGGCTGTACCTCGACAGCCTTTCGGCCATGTTTCTGGCCGTGCTGGCCTTGCTTGGCACCATTACCGGACTGTATTCCTACGGATACATGAAGCAGGAAGTGGATCACGGCGAAGTCTCCGTGCCCACGCTCTGCAACTATTACGGATTCTTCCACCTGTTCATCTTCACCATGGTTTCGGTGATCACCACCAACAACCTGATCCTCATGTGGGCTGGCGTGGAAGCCACCACCCTGGCCTCGGCCTTTCTGGTGGGTATTTACGGGCAAAATTCCTCGCTTGAAGCGGCCTGGAAGTACATTGTCATCTGCACCGTGGGCGTGGCCTTTGGCCTCTACGGCACGGTGCTGGTGTATTCCAACGCCTCTGCGGCCATGACCGCCCAGGGGCTCGACCCCTCGGACGCCATCTTCTGGACCGAAGCCTTGCGCTATGCGGGTGGCCTTGACCACACCCTCATGTATCTGGCCTTTGTGTTCGTGCTGATCGGCTTTGGCACCAAGGCCGGGCTTTTCCCCATGCACGCATGGCTGCCCGATGCCCACAGCGAAGCCCCCAGCCCCACCAGCGCCCTGCTTTCCGCCGTGCTGCTCAAGGCGGCCATGCTGGTCATCCTGCGTTACTACATCCTTATCGGCCGCAGCATCTCAAGCGCTGTGCCGCAAAACATGCTGCTGGTTTTCGGCCTTCTCTCCATACTTGTGGCCGCGTTCAGCATGATCTCGCAAAACGACATCAAACGCCGCTACGCCTATTGCAGTGTTGAAAACATGGGCATCATTGCCGTGGGCCTCGGTTTTGGCGGCCCGCTGGGTATCTTTGCCGCCCTGTTCCACGTTATCAGCCACAGCCTTGCCAAGGGTCTGGTGTTCTGCGTGTCGGGCAACGTGCTGCTCAAGTACGGTACGCGCGACATGGCCACCGTGCGCGGCATGCTCAAGGTCATGCCTGTTTCCGCCGTGTTTCTGGCAGCGGGAACCCTGGCTCTGGGCGGCCTGCCGCCGTTCAGCGTGTTCCTGAGCGAATTCATGGTGGTCGTTTCCGGCATCACCGCCGGTCATATGTATCTGGTTGCGGCTCTGGCCGTGCTGCTCATGGTCGCTCTGGGTGCGCTGGTGCATCTGGTGGCGGTGACGCTCTCCGGTCAAGCGCCGGAATCCATCGCAAAAGGCGAGCAGGGCAGCATGACCCTCATCCCCGCCGCCGTGCTGCTGGGCCTGCTGCTTGTTATGGGCACCTGCACGCCCGCCCCTGTGGTGAACATGCTCAACGCAGCCACCAGCATCGTGCTGGATAAAAATACCGCAACCGCTCAGGTGCAGCCCGCCCTGCGCGACATGGTACGCGCCGCTTCCCACAATACGGCGGATGCGGCGGAAGCCGAAGGCGCAAAGCAAACTTCTTCCAGTCAGGAGATATAACGTGAGCACGACCACGGAACAGACCCAACACCCCGCCAGCGGCAATCGCGGCGCAGGGTATGTGGCAAACGTGCGGCAGCGCTTTCCCTATGCTGTTCTTGATGAAGAACGGCAAACCAGCAACCAGCTCACCATCACGGTCAAGCTGGAGGCTCTGCCCGATGTTGTTTCCTACCTTTATTACGAGCAGGGCGGCTGGCTGCCGGTTGTTTTTGGCAACGACGAACGCACGCTCAATGGCAGTTTTGCCATCTACTACGCCCTTTCCATGGAAGAAGGCGAAAAATGCTGGATAGTTGTGCGCGCCTTTGTGGACGCCGACCGGCAGGAGTTTCCTTCCGTAACGGCCAGGGTGCCCGCCGCTGTGTGGGGCGAGCGCGAAATCCGCGACATGTATGGGCTTACCCCTGTGGGCCTGCCCGATGCGCGCCGTCTGGTGCTGCCCGATGACTGGCCGGACAACCTGCACCCCCTGCGCAAGGACTGCATGGACTACCGCCAGCGCCCTGCGCCCACCACGGACACGGAAACCTACGACTTCATCAACGAGCTGGGCAGCAGTAAAAACCGCATTCTGCCAATTGGCCCCATGCACGTCACTTCTGACGAACCCGGGCACTTCCGCCTGTTTGTTGACGGCGAAAACGTGGTGGATGCCGACTACCGCATGTTCTATGTGCATCGCGGCATGGAAAAAGCCGCAGAAGTACGCATGGGCTACCACGAAATCACCTTTCTGGCCGAGCGCGTGTGCGGCATCTGCGGCTATGCCCACAGCATCGCCTACGCCAACTCGGTGGAAAACGCCCTGGACATCAACGTGCCTATGCGCGCCCGCTGGATACGCACCCTGCTGCTCGAGGCGGAGCGCCTGCACAGCCATCTGCTGAACCTTGGCCTTGTCTGCCACTTTACTGGCTTTGACTCCGGCTTCCAGCAGTTCTTCCGCGTGCGTGAAAAATCCATGACCATTGCCGAGCTGCTCACCGGTTCGCGCAAGACTTACGGCCTCAACCTTATCGGCGGCATCCGCAACGACATTCTGGCCGATGCGCGCAAAACCACCACCGCCCTGCTCAATTCCATTGAAAAGGAAGTGGCCGAGCTGGTGGACATGCTCCTCGGCACCACCAACTTTGAGCAGCGCACCAAGGGCGTGGGCATACTAGACCGCAAGGTGGCCCGCGACTACAGCCCCGTTGGCCCCATGATTCGCGGCAGCGGCTTTGCCCGCGATGTGCGCGCCGACCATCCCTTTGAAGGCTACGCCCATATTCCCGTCAACGTCTTCTCCTTTGACGGCTGCGACATCTTTTCCCGCGCGCTTGTGCGTGTGAAGGAAGTGTTCGACTCCATCGCCCAGTGCCGCTACGTGCTGGACAACATGCCCGGCGGCCCGGTGCTGACCGAAGGCTTCACCTACACGCCCCACAAGTTTGCCCTGGGCTTTACCGAAGCCCCGCGCGGCGAAGACGTGCACTGGAGCATGACCGGCAACAACCAGAAGATCTTCCGCTGGCGCTGCCGCGCGGCCACCTACGCCAACTGGCCGGTGCTGCGCTACGCCCTGCGCGGCAATACGGTTTCGGACGCCGCCCTCATCATCGGCAGCCTTGACCCCTGCTATTCCTGCACAGACCGCGTCACCCTTGTGGATGTGCGCAAAAAGAAGGCCAAGACCGTATCGTATCAAGACTTTGAGCAGTACGGCATTGACCGCAAACATTCACCCCTGCCCTGAAGCATGTGGCAACGCGTATGAAAACCACGAACATTCACCAGAACCGCGCGCGGCAGCGCAGTACGGCCCCCGCCACATGGGCGGCCCGGCATTGCGCCGCCACGGCGGCCATGCACATGCGCAACATGCTTGAGGAGGCGCTGTCATGCTGAAATTACTCAAAATAGTCCGTGATGCAGGCGAGGTAACGATCAAGTATCCCTTCGCGCCTGCCGAATTCACGCCCACATTCCGTGGCAAGCCGGAATATGATCCCAAACGCTGCATTTCGTGTGCAGCCTGCGCCATCGCCTGCCCGCCCAATGCCCTGACCATCGAAACGGATCTGGAAAAGGGCGTGCGCACCTGGCAATTCTGCGCCGGACGCTGCATCTTCTGCGGCCGTTGCGAAGAGGTTTGCCCCACCAGGGCCTTGCACCTCTCGCAGGAGTTTGAACTTGCCGTCATGCGCAAGGACGACCTTTATGAACGCTGCACCTTCAGCCTGTGCCACTGCCGTCAGTGCGGCACCCCCTTTGCCCCGCAAAAAGAGGTGGACTACGCGCTGGCCCTGACCATGCAGGCTGACGGCGTTACAGAAGAAGACCCCGACCAGCGGCGGCAGTTTGAAACCTGCCCCCAGTGCAAGCGCAAGCAGACCCTCGGCCTCAAGCCCCGGCAGGAGGTATAGCCATGTCCATTGTTCCCTATGCCTACGCGCCCGGAATCTCGCACTACAAAACCGAACCCGTCAGCGTTGAGGATTCCATAGCCGCGCTCAAAGGTGCGCTTTTGCAGCGCATTCAGCGCTCCGCCTACGTCTACCGCATCGACTGCGGCGGCTGCAACGGCTGCGAAATTGAAATCTTCGCGTCCATCACGTCCATTTTTGATGCCGAGCGTTTCGGCATCAAGGTGGTTCCCTCGCCCCGCCATGCGGATATTCTGCTGTTCACGGGCGCTGTTACCCGCGCCATGCGCATGCCCGCCCTGCGCGCCTTCCACAACGCGCCTGACCCCAAGATATGCGTCTCTTACGGTGCCTGCGGGTGTAGCGGCGGCATCTTCCACGACATGTATTCCGTGTGGGGCGGCAGCGACAAGATTGTGCCCATTGACGTGTACATTCCCGGCTGCCCGCCAACCCCGCAGGCAACCATCTATGGCTTTGCCATGGCCCTTGGCCTGCTGGATCAGAAACTCAAGGAACGCAATCACGAGGAATCCGGGGCAGCCGCTCCAGCGCCCCTGCTGCCTGATGCCCCGCTCGACATCCGCGTGCGGATTGAACGCGAGGCGCGTCTGCTGGCTGGCTACCGCCAAGGCAGGGAAATCAGCGACAGGTTCTTCCAGTGCCTTGAGGCCGGGAGCACCGCCGCCCTTGAAGCCAACCTGCAAAAATGGATTCGCGATGCCGAAGACCCCCGCCTGACGGAAATTCTTTTCCGCCTGCGCGAAGTGTTTTTCGACAGCCTGAACGTTGGGCAGGATCAGGGGATCTACCATGACTGAAATGGTCAGCTTCCACGCACTGCGGCGAAAGTTTCTGGATACGCAGAAGGATCTTCCCGAGTCTGACGCTACCAAGCAGGTCATGTACTACTCCCTTGCCATTGGGCATCACGTGGGGGTTATCGACTGCCTCGTCAAAGTGCTGGAATGCCCCAGAGACGCCTATGAAACATGGGTGGGCCTGCTGCCCGAGGGCGAGGCCCGCCGCAAGATGAGCGGGCTGCTGACTTTTGGCGAAATCCATATTGACGCCAACCACGCGGGCATGCTGGGCAAGGCTTTTGCCGAAGCCATGCCCGGCATGGACGAGCCATACAAGGGCTGGAGCGCTGTACTCATGGAGCAACTGGCCGCCATTCAGCGCGAGCCTGCGCTCTATCTCATGGTGCAACTGCCCCGGAGGATGGAATGAGTGCCCCCGCCCCCCAAGACTGCAACGTGGTGCTGACCGTGGGCAACAGCCTCATGGGCGATGACGGCGCAGGCCCGCTTTTGTGCGAACGCATGGAGGCAAGCCCTGTGCCGGGCTGGACTGTGGTGGACGGCGGCTCCATGCCCGAAAACGTCACCTACGCGGTCAAAGCCATGAAGCCCCGGCGTCTTCTTATTGTGGACGTTGCCACCTTGGAGCTTGCCCCCGGTGAAATGCGCTTTGTGGACAAGGAACGCATCCGCTCCATGGGCATAGCCAGCACCCACAACATGCCCCTCTCTTTCATTATGGACGAACTGGAGCGGGAGATTGAGCAGGTTGTGTTTCTGGGCATCCAGCCGCAGGAAGTGGGCTTTTGCCTGCCTGTTACCGATGCTGTGCAGCATGCGGTGGAGCGTATCCACGCGGGCTTGGCGGAGGGCCTTGGCGACATTCCCTGGCTGGTCTAAAGCTTCGTCAAAAATGACGAAAAAGAATCAGTCCAGCTAACCGTCTGGAGTAACAGCGATTGTTATAAATTTCACACATGTTTGCCATTCGACAGTTCGACATTTTTGACGAAACAACGCGAACACGGTTTTTACAGCAATCGTAACAATATAGAATGCCAGATCATTTTTGCAACATACTGGCATCCTTGTTGCAATTTAACGAATACAGGCCGGCCCCACGCCGAGCCGTAAAACAAGCAAGGGCTTTCTATGAAAAAACGCATAGCGGCCAATCCAGGGCGCTGCATAGGCTGCCGCACCTGTGAGATAGCCTGCGCCCTGGCGCACAGTGAACTGCGTATTGAAGACATGACCGCCTCTGACTTCAAAGCCAGAGTCGCCATCCTGAAGCACGAAGACATCAGCACTCCGGTTGCCTGCCGCCAGTGCGAAGACGCCCCCTGCGCATCGGCCTGCCCCTGCGGAGCCATTGTTGCCGACAGCGAGAGCGTCACCGTGCTGCGGCACAAGTGCATAGGCTGCAAGGCCTGCATCATGGCCTGTCCTTACGGGGTCATGCGGGTCACAAGCCACAAGGTGCGCCGCACCGTATGTGGCAAACCGATGGGATTCAGCCACAAGGCCCTGGCGCAGAAATGCGATCTGTGCGCCAGCGTGCCCGAAGGCCCATCCTGCGTGCGGGCCTGCCCCACCGATGTGTTGTTCGTGGTGGAGGATGAAACAGTGCAGCCCGAGGGAACAGCAGCATTTCAGTAAGCGGGCACTGGTGCTTACGGCACCTGCCCCCGGTTTGAAATGCGGCGCTACATGCCTGCCAGAGCAGCGGAGTGCTCGCCGCTGTTAAAATGAATACAAGAGGTTATCATGAAAAAAGTAATAGAAGTCTGCCCGTACTGCGCTTCGGGCTGCAAGATCAACCTACTGGTTGAGAATGGCCGCGTGGTTGGCGCAGAAGGCGCCAACGGCCTGACCAACCAGGGGGCCTTGTGCCTCAAGGGTCTGTATGGCTGGGATTTTATCAACGACACCAAAATCCTGACTCCCAGAGTCAAAAACCCCATGATTCGCCGCAAGCGTGGCGGTGAGTTTGAGGCTGTCTCCTGGGATACGGCCATCGACTACACCGCATCGCGTCTTACGGCCATCAAGGAAGAATTTGGCCCAGATTCCATCATGGTGTCCGGTTCTTCCCGCTCCACCGGCAACGAAACCAACTACATAATGCAAAAATTCGCCCGCGCGGCTCTCGGCACCAATAATGTCGACTGCTGCGCGCGGGTCTGACACGGCCCATCAGTTGCAGGTCTGCAACAATCAGTCGGCAATGGCGCAATGAGCAACTCCATTGTGGAGATTGAAGATACTAAATGCTTGTTCATCTTTGGGTGGAATCCGGCAGATTCGCACCCCATTATCGCCCGCCGGGTGGTAAAGGCGAAAGAAAAAGGGGCAACCATCATTGTCTGTGATCCGCGCAAGATTGAAACTGCGCGCATCGCCGACCTGCATGTTCCCCTGAAAAACGGTTCCAACGTGGCCTTCGTCAATGCTTTGATGAACGTCATTATTAACGAGGGACTCGCGGACAAGGAGTTCATAGAAAAGTACACGACTGGCTTTGCAGAACTTAAAGCCATTGTGGACAACTATCCTCCTGAAGCGGTTACGGAAATCACGGGCATTGATGCCGAAACCATCCGCAAGACCGCCCGTATGTACGCCACGGCCCCAGAGGGCGCAGGCATATACTGGGGCATGGGCGTTTGCCAGTTCTATCAGGGTGTGGAGACCGTACGGGCACTGACCTCCATGGCTCTGATTACCGGCAACATAGGCAAACCTCACACCGGCGTTGCTCCGGTGCGTGGGCAGAACAACGTGCAGGGCGCCTGCGACATGGGCGCGTTGCCCAACGTGTTTGTGGGCTACCAGAGCGTGACAGACCCGGCCGTGCGCGAAAAATTCGCCAAGGCCTGGGGTGTCCCTGTTGAAAAAATGTCCCCCAAGGTGGGGCATTTCCTGAGTGAAGTCGCCGCGAGCGCTTCTGCTGGCAGGCTGAAGGCATTCTACTGCATGGGTGAAGACCCCTTGCAGACAGAACCCGACCTTTCTGGCGTGCGTAGCGGCTTCAGCAAGCTTGACCTGCTCATTGTGCAGGACTGCTTTATGACCAAGACCGCAGCCGTGGCCGACGTGATCTTCCCCACCACCACGTGGGGCGAACACGAAGGCGTATACTCGGCTGCCGACCGTGGCTTCCAGCGCTTCTACAAGGCTGTGGAACCGCAGGGCGATGTAAAGGTGGACTGGGACATCATCTGCCGCCTGTCCACAGCCATGGGCTATCCCATGCAGTACAACAACACCAGAGAGATCTGGAACGAGCTGATCTCGCTCTCGCCCAAGTATGCGGAAGCGACCTATGAAAAGCTCGATGCAAACGGCGGGCTTGGCTACATCCAGTGGCCCTGCACCAAGGATGCCCCCAACGGCACCCAGGTTCTTTACGCACAGCCCGACGGCAGCATCAAGTTTGAAACCCCGGACGGCCTGGGCCACCTTTTTACGGTGGAATGGGTCCCGCCTGTGGAAAAAATCAGCTCCGAGTTCCCGCTGGTGCTTTCTACCGTGCGCGAAGTGGGCCACTACTCCTGCCGCTCCATGACAGGCAACTGCAAGGCGCTGGCGGCACTGGCGGACGAACCCGGCTTTGTGCAGATGAACGACAAGGATGCGGAAGCCCTCGGCATCCGCGACCATGAGCTTGTGTGGGTGCAGTCGCACCACTCCAAGGTCATCACCAGGGCGCAGATCAGCCCGCGCACCAACAAGGGCGCGGTGTACATGACCTACCAGTGGTGGATTGGCGCATGCAACGAATTGGTGGGTGAGGTATTGAGCCCCATCACCAAGACGCCGGAATACAAGTATGTGCCTGTTAGGGTTGAAAAAATAGAAGATCAGACATGGGCTGAAAGCCATGTGGTGCAGGTATACAGCGAATTGAAGCAACGCCTGCGCAAGGAAAAGGCCAACGGCACAGCAATGTCCGTAACAGCCTGATAAATAAGCCTTACATCGGGGTTCCCCGCGCAAGACGCGGGGAACCCCTAAAAAGGAAAAACCAAAAGATTTTTTGCAAGCGCGCTGCCAGAGTGCGACTGCCACACGGCGGAACAGGTAGCGCAACTTGAGGGAACAATAAAATTTATCTGTTTTATACCAGCCTGTTGCAGGATGGAGAACAGAGCGTACCCGGCGAACTGAGGGCTTTGCTCCGGCAGCACCGCAAGGCAATGCGAGTGCGCCATCAAGCCAGTATTGCGGAAACTGCAAAATACCATTGCTTTTTTTCGTAACATGCCGGTCTGCCAATACAGCAGGCGCGAAAAAAGAATTTCTGCCGGATCAACGGAATGCCCGCCGTTGCCCAAGATGGACACACATAAGGAAGACCATGAAAAAGGTTATAGAAGTATGTCCCTATTGTGCTTCAGGCTGCAAAATCAATCTGCTGGTTGAAAATGGCCGTGTAGTTGGCGCAGAAGGCGCCAACGGCCTGACCAATCAGGGGGCCTTGTGTCTCAAGGGTTTGTATGGCTGGGACTTTATCAATGACACCAAGATACTGACCCCACGGATCAAAAATCCCATGATCCGCCGTAAGCGCGGCGGCTCGTTTGAGGCTGTCTCGTGGGATACGGCCATTGACTACGCATCGTCGCGCCTCATGGCCATCAAGGAAGAATTCGGCCCTGATTCCATCATGATATCTGGTTCCTCCCGCTCAACGGGCAATGAAACCAACTACGTGATGCAAAAGTTCGCCCGCGCCGCAGTGGGCACCAATAATGTCGATTGCTGCGCGCGGGTCTGTCATGGCCCCTCTGTTGCCGGGCTTCAGATGTCCGTAGGCAATGGTGCCATGAGCAACTCCATTGTCGAGATTGAAGACACCAAGTGCATATTCATCTTTGGATGGAACCCAGCGGATTCACACCCGATCATTGCCCGCAGGGTTATCAAGGCCAAGGAAAAAGGCGCAACGATCATTGTGTGCGACCCGCGCAAGATTGAAACCGCGCGCATCGCAGACCTCTACGTGCCCATAAAAAATGGCTGCAATGTGGCTTTTGTCAACGCGCTGATGAACGTCATCATCAATGAGGGCCTCACGGACAAGGACTATATCGCCAAATACACATCCGGGTTTGAGGAACTGAAGGCCATTGTTGATAAATACACGCCCGAATCCGTAACGGAAGTAACGGGCATTGACGCCGAAACCATCCGCAAGACGGCCCGCATGTATGCGACCGCGCCGCAGGGAGCGGGGATTTTTTGGGGCATGGGCGTATGCCAGTTTTTTCAGGGTGTGGAGACGGTGCGGGCGCTCACTTCCATGGCGCTGCTCACCGGCAACATCGGCAAGCCCAATACAGGCGTTGCACCGGTGCGCGGGCAAAACAATGTTCAGGGCGCCTGCGACATGGGGGCGCTGCCCAACGTATACGTAGGCTACCAAAAAGTTGTGGATCAGGAAGCCCGCAAGAAATTTGCAAAAGCCTGGGGCCTGCCTGTTGAAAAGCTCTCTGACAAGGTTGGTCACTATCTGACCGAAGTGGCAAAACTTGCCACAGCCGGGCAGCTTAAGGCTTTTTACTGCATGGGAGAAGACCCCTTGCAGACGGAACCGGAACTTTCCGCCGTACGTAGTGGTTTCAGCAAGCTTGACCTGCTCATTGTGCAGGACTGCTTTATGACCAAGACCGCAGCCGTGGCAGACGTGATCTTCCCCACCACCACGTGGGGTGAGCACGAGGGCGTGTATTCGGCTGCCGACCGAGGTTTCCAGCGCTTTTACAAGGCCGTGGAACCGCAGGGGGACGTAAAGGTGGACTGGGACATCATCAGCCGCATGTCCACAGCCATGGGCTATCCCATGCACTACAACAACACCAAGGAAATTTGGGACGAACTTATCTCGCTCTCGCCCAAGTATGCGGAAGCGACCTATGAAAAGCTCGATGCAAACGGCGGGCTTGGCTATGCCCAGTGGCCCTGCACCAAGGATGCCCCCAATGGCACACAGGTACTCTACGCACAGCCGGACGGCAGCATCAAGTTTGAAACAGACGATGGGCTGGGCCGCCTCTACACGGTGGAATGGGTTCCGCCTGTGGACCAGATCAATGAAAAGTTCCCCATGGTGCTCTCAAGCGTGCGCGAAGTGGGCCACTACTCCTGCCGCTCCATGACCGGCAACTGCAAGGCACTGGCGGCACTGGCGGACGAACCCGGTTTTGTGCAGATGAACGACAAGGATGCGGCAAGGCTGCACATTGCAGATCAGGAGCTGGTGTGGGTCGCATCGCGCCACTCCAAGGTTATCAGCCGCGCTCAGGTCAGCCCGCGCACCAATGAAGGCGCGGTGTACATGACCTACCAGTGGTGGATCGGCGCCTGCAATGAACTGATCGGTGAAGTACTGAGTCCCATCAGCAGAACGCCGGAGTACAAATATGCCGCAGTGCGGATTGAAAAAATTGAAGATCAAAAGTGGGCGGAACAATATCTGGTTGAGACGTATACCAACCTCAGGCAACGCCTGCGCAAAGAACTGATAGACGGCTCTGCATCCAAGATCCCTGCCTGACTCCGATAACCCTCAACAACTCCCCGCGCGGCCACTCCCAAGGTGCAACCGCGCGGGGAACCACAACCATGAAACAGCCGCCAGATGCTTCCATAAGTATTGAACGCGCCATTACCCGCATCGGGCCTCAGGGCCGCCGCGAGGTCATGGACGTGCTCCTGCGCGAAGAACGCTACGAACTCTTCTGCAACGGCAATTGCGTGGCCGAGCTGCACTGCATGCCAAGCCTGCTGCGCGAGCTTGCCGTGGGGCGGCTCCGCACTCTGGGGCTTTTACATGAAATCTCCGCCTTGCGGGCGCTTTCCATTGATGAGCAAAACCGCGTCATAGAGGCATCTGTTGCGGAATTTTCCGCGACAGCCGTGAACTCCCCAAGCGATGTGCGGCTTGCCGCCGCGCAGGTGCATGCGCTGCAACTGGCCTTCAACGAGCGCTGCGACCTTTTCCGCGCCACAGGTGCGGCCCACAGCTGCGCCCTGGCAACCCCGGAAGGCCTGCTGCTTTTCTGCGAGGATATCGCCCGCCACAACGCGCTGGACAAAGTCATTGGGGCCATGCTGCTGCAAGGGCTGAGTCCGGATGGAAAGATCCTCATTTTCAGCGGGAGGCTCGCCTCCGACATGCTCTCAAAGGTTGTGGCCTGCGGGGTCAGGCTGCTTATTGCGCCGGGGGCCCCCTCGCTCACATCAGTAGAAATGGCCGAAGCTCACGGCATCACTCTGCTGGGATTTGTACGCCGCGACAACATCAACATTTACACTTGCCCGCAAAGGATCTGCTGAGATGAACCGCGCTCTGCACTCCTTTAAGGCTGACGCGCAGCCCCATATTTCTACCCCGCCGGAGCGGGAAAGTCTGCCGCTGGAGGAAGCTCTGGAGCTTCTTTTACAGCACACGCCCACAGTTGCAGAGTCGGAAGAAGTACCGCTTTTTGACGCCGATGGCCGCATATGTTTTGCCCATATGCGCGCCGAGTTGCCTCAGCCGCCCTACAACCGGGTTCAGGTGGATGGATATGCCCTGCGCAGCGCCGACATTGCCAGCGCCACGGCGGAACGTCCCGCCATGCTGCTGGTAACGCAGCACCTCTATGCCGGTGATGCACCAGGCCATCCCCTCGAACCCGGTCAGGCGGCACGCGTGACCACAGGCGCAGTTCTGCCTCCGGGTGCGGACTGCGTTGTATGGCAGGAGGACACGCTGGCAGATGACCAGACAGTGGTGATTTCCCGCAGTCTTGCGGCCATGCGCAACTGCCGCATGTGCGGGCAGGATATGGAACGCGGCAGCACACTGGCCGAGAGCGGCGATGTGCTGCACAGCGGCACCCTCAGTCTTCTGGCTGGTCAGGGCTACACCCATGTGCGCGTATTCCGCCGCCCCAGAGTCAGCCTGCTGGCAACGGGCAGCGAGCTTGTGCTGCCCGGCGCTCCGCTGCCGCAGGGCGGCATTTACAACATCAGCAGCACCCTGCTGGGCGTGCGCCTGCGCAAAATGGGCGCGCGCATACTGCGCATGATGACCAGAGGTGACAACCGGCAGGCATTGCAGGAGCATCTGGCCGAAATGCTTGCCGAGAGCGATCTTGTCATCACCACGGGCGGGGCTTCTGTGGGCCCCAAAGACCTTGTGCCCGCCATCACTTCGGAGATTGTGGCGGAACAGGGCGGCAGCATGCTTTTTCAGAGCCTGCGCCTCAAGCCCGGCTCCATGACCTTGGCCGCCGCCCTGCCGCAAACCCTGATGCTGGGCCTTTCGGGCAATCCTGTGGCTGCTGCCGCGACCTTTGGCCTGCTGGCGGTTCCGGTGCTGAAAAAAATGAGCGGCGCAACGCGTTTTGCCCCTCTGCGGCTAAAGGCCGTGGCCCGCAATGATTTTGGTTCCTGCCGCAAGGACGAGCGCCGCATTGTGCTGGCGCGCCTTGAAGGCAGGGATGTTTATTTTGCGCGCGATGCGCAACGCATGGGGCAACCAGCCCTGTGCGACGACTGCAATTGTTTTGTGGATATTCCCGCAGGCAGCGCTCCTTTGCGCAAAGGCATGGAGGTAGACGTCATTCTTGCCTGACCCCCTCGGGCAAGCTCGGTAGACAGTCCTATAATCCTGCCCTATGGTGTATGGAGAAATGTTGTGGATATCCCGTCCAGAATCCCCCCCGGACGCACGCCGCCAGCCGGGTTTTTTACAGCCAGCGCTTCCGAGATGGTAAAAAGTACAGCTATTGTCTGGCAGGAAGCCCTGCTCGCAGCCAGCCGGGTGCTGCCCCTGCAAAAAGACATTCCCAGCCTTTTGCGCATGCTGAAAAACTGCTGTGATCCACTCATGGCCTTTCAGCGCATACACATTGTCATTGCCGCGCCCATGCAGGAAAAGGCGCGGCTCTACATGCTTGACGCGCACGCTGACCGCTCTGCCGTTTCAGAACAAGACCTGACCCCCCAGCAGGGCCTGCGCCAGTTCTGGAGCCAGACCGAGGTGGCCTGCTTTGAGGGCGAACACCTGCGCCGGGAATTTCCCGCCATTGCTGATCTTGACCAGTACCGCAATGCCAGCGGCTGCCTTTTTGTTCCCATTTCCACGCAGGGCGGCTGCCACTGCGCCATGGATTTTGTCAAAACAGACGGCAGCGTGTTCAGCGACGATTCGCTTGTTTTTTTCCGTGTACTGGCCGGGGTGGTTACGGCTGCCATCACAGCCATCCTCTGCATGGACAATGTGCGGCAGGAAACCGAACACCTGCGCCGCGAACGCGACCACTTCAGCATCCTCGTTGATGTGACCAACACGGCCATCGGCACCCTTGAAATGAACGACATGGTGGCCGTGGTTGCTGGCGAGATACGGCGGTTCTTCGGCATACGCGATTTTGCCCTGCTGCTGCACGAAACGGACGACACGTTTTCCTTCCACTGCGCCCGCCCGCCGCAGTCTACTGAAAATCCTGTGCTGCCAGCGGGTACGTTTTCGCTGTCCAACACCCTGCTCAAGCGCTGCCACGATATCAACGCCCCCCTGCTGGCGCGGCAGGGCGATCTAGCCAGACTTTCGCGCAAAGATCCGGCCTCGGAATTCATTCTTGGCAACGGCAATCAGGCAGCGGGGCTGTTTCCGCTGCATTTCGGCCAGCACTGCCTCGGGGCCATGCTGCTTGCCCACCGCCACCCCGACGTCTTTACCGATGAATCCGTCAGCCTGCTGGCCCAGATCGCCTCGCGCGTGGCCATTGCCGTGCGCAATGCTCTGGACTACACCACGATATCTGTGCAGAAAAACGACCTTGCACAAGAAAACCTGTATCTTTCTGAACAGATACAAAATCAGTCGGACATGGGCGTCATCATTGGACAGAGCGATGCCATCATGCGCGTTTTGCAACAGGTGGACATGGTGGCCGCCAGCGACAGCACCGTGCTGCTGCTGGGCGAAACCGGCACCGGCAAGGAGCTTTTTGCCCAGGCCATCCACAACCGCAGCCCGCGCAAATCCAAGCGCATGGTCAAGATGAACTGCGCCGCAGTGCCTGCGGGGCTTATGGAAAGCGAACTTTTCGGGCACGAAAAAGGGGCCTTTACCGGTGCTGGCGCGCAACGCAAGGGGCGCTTTGAACTGGCTCAGGGCAGTACGCTGATGCTGGACGAAGTTGGCGACATCCCGCTGGAATTGCAGCCTAAACTTCTGCGTGTGCTGCAATCGCGCGAGATTGAACGCCTGGGCGGGCACAAGGTCATTTCCGTGGATGTGCGCCTCGTGGCCGCCACCAACCGCAACTTGCAGGAAATGGTGCTCGACGGAACGTTCAGGGATGATCTGTTCTACCGGCTCAATGTCTTTCCCATCGCCATTCCGCCACTGCGCGAACGCCGCGAAGATATCCCCCTGCTGGCAAAGCATTTTACGCAGCAGATGGCGCGGCAGATGAAGAAAAACATAACCAATATTCCTTCCGCAGCTCTGCGCTGGCTTTGCGACCAGCCCTGGCCCGGCAACGTGCGCGAGCTTGCCAACGTCATCGAACGCGCGGTCATTCTTTCCAGCGGCCCTAGCCTGAATATCTGCCCGCTGGAGGTTCCAGCCCCAGTTGCGGCCATTTCCCAGCGCAAGCAGGAGGCCAGCGCGCCGCCCGCGCCCGCGCAGCCCAGCCGGCCCGTGTATACGGATGCCCACCACCAGCCCGGCGAAACCCTCAGCGAGCGCGACCGCATTGTGGCAGCAATTCTGGCCTGTAATGGCGTGATGGCGGGTTCGCGCGGGGTGGCCGCCATGCTGGGCCTCAAGCGTACAACCCTGCTCTCGCGCATGCAGCGTATGGGCATAGACATCAAGGACGTGCTGGAATCACGCGGTCAGTCCCTGCCTGCCTAGACACTGCCAGCCCCCCTCCCTAACCCGTTGCCCCATGCCAATTTGGCCTCAGATTTCAGTTGGATATAAAAAAACGCTTGTCCCGCCTTGTTGACATAGCGGGAAGTTCTGATACCCATTACAATATATCTTGAAATTTCGCGGCCTCAGCCTGTGGCCGGTCTGCCCTCTTTTTGGCTTCAAGCTGGCCTGTTTCTGTCACCGTCACCGCAGGAGCAGACCAACATTAAGCATGTTTGTCTGTTCTGCATGGATTTTTGTAAAAATCCGCACTGCGAAGTGCCTGCATGACGAAGACAATCTATCGTCACGCAAGTACTTCAACGTGAAAATGCTCTAACCGGAGCCGCCATGAACAACCGCACTCTGCTTTACGCCCTGACGCTCACCTGTATTCTGCTGATATTTGGCGCGTGGACGCTGGCCTTTTTCCATTACGGGGCAGCCGTGCGGCAAACCCCGGCACCGCAGGCGCTGGCAACATTACAGGCAGGCCCGGCAGCAGAACCGCAGTTCAATCCGCCCAAACCGCAGGACGCGCCGGAAGATATCCGAGAAGCCGTCATGCTCGGCTACAATATTATCAACGATACGGCGCAGTACGCCCCCGAGCACGTGGGCAACGAACTCGCCTGCGCCACCTGTCATCTCGAGGGCGGCACCAGCAAGGCAAGCATCACCCTTGTGGGCGTTGCGGCAACCTATCCGCGTTTTCTGCCAAGCCACGGCTACAGCGCAGATCTTGCCCAGAAAGTGCAGGATTGCTTTGCGCGCAACCTCAATGCCGCGCCCCCGGCCCTTGACAGCCGCACCATGCAGGCTGTGCTTGCCTATCTGCACTGGATTTCAAAAGATATTCCCGTCTATGCCAAGCTGCCGTGGACCCTTCCCGCAAAGCTCGACAGCAGCCACAAGCCCGATGCCGCCAGCGGAGCCAGCGTGTATGCAGACAACTGCGCCTCCTGCCACGGCGATACGGGCGACGGTTCACCCCCGCTCTGGGGCAATGGCGCGTACACTGACGGCTCCACCATGCACGACATAAACACTATTGCCGTGTTCACCCTTCGGTTCATGCCCCCGGAGGCAGCCAACCTCACGCCGGAACAGGCCCTTGACGTGGCGGCCTATGTGGACGGCCAGCCCCGCCCCCATTACGCGCCCGCAAAGCCCGCAACGACAGCGGACGCACCCAAAGCGCCGCAGGGGAAGTAGGCCATGAACTTTCCCATCCTGCATATTCCTGTGGTGGGCGACGGCATGACCATTGCCCTCAATGCGGTGCTGCACGTTTATATCAGCCACGGCCTGGCCATAGGCCTCATGACCATGCTGGTGATCTTTCAAACCCTCACATGGAAGGGCAAGGGCGCGTTCTGGGCCGACATTGCCCGTCGGTTGCTGGGGCCGCTGGTGGTAATTACCACCTCTGTGGGCGCGGTCACAGGCGTGGGCATCTGGATTCTGACCGGGAGCCTCGCGCCGGAAGGCATCGGCGCGCTCATCCACCTGTTTTTCTGGCCATGGTTTATTGAGTGGTTCGCCTTCACCGCCGAAGTCATTTTGCTGCTCTGCTACTACTACCAGTGGGATCGGCTGATAACGCGCAAACCCGGCACCCTGGCCGCCATTGGCTGGGGCTATGTGGGGGCGTCCTTTATCTCTGCGGTTCTTATCACCGGCATTCTGGGCTTCATGCTCACCCCGCAAGGCTGGCCGTGGGCCAGAAGCTTTACCGAGGCCTATTTCAACCCCACATTTGTGCCGCAGTGCTTTTTACGTGTCAGCGGCGGCATGGCGCTGGGCATACTGTTGCTCATGAGTTGGATTGCCTGGCGCTTCAAGGGCACTGCAGAGGAACGCGGCAGAGCCTTACGGGTCTGCGGAACGGCGTTGCTGCTCTCTCTGGTTGTGACGGCAGCGGCGACCTACGTGTATTTTATGCGGGTGCCGCAAACCTACCTCACGCACTGGAAATTCTCGGTCGCCACATCCTACCTCTCGCAAATGCCGGACTTTCTGCCAGCGGTCAACGCGGTTGCCGCGCTTGTGCTCCTGCTGACAGCCCTGGCGGCAATGGCGCGCTCACGGCTTGCATGTCGCTTGCTGTGCTTCCCGGCCCTGATCATGAGCCTGTGCTTTGTCATGGAATTTGAGCGCGTGCGCGAATTTATTCGCGGCCCGTACCTGATGCCGGGCTATATGCACGCCAGCCAGATAACCCTTGTGGAAAGCGAGGCGCTGGCAGCCCAGAACGCCCCCCTGTTGCCCCGGCTGCGCTGGGTCAACACCAGCGGCAATCTGTCCCCGGCAACCCAGGCCGCCAGAACGCTTTTTGCGGCCAATTGCGGCGTATGCCACGCGGAAAGCGGCATCAACGGCATTGATCAACGCCTTGCGGGACGCTCGGCAGACGGCATCAACGCCATGCTGGGCATTACGCAGAGGCTGGCCCCCTACATGACGCCCTTTGTGGGTTCGGAGCAGGAACGCGCCATGCTCACGGAATATTTGTTCCAGCTTTCCTCCAACTATTCCCGCCGCGCCCAACAAGCCGCCAGGGAGAAGTAGCCATGCAGCAGTGGACAGACCTGTTTCTCAACAAACCATTGCCCGAAGGCTGGATGCAGGGGTTGCTCTTCATCACTTTTGGCCTGCATCTGCTCTTCGTGCTGCTCATGCTTGGCACGGCCATCCTGAGTCTGCTGTTCTTTCTGCGTGATCTGCTGCGTCAGCCCTCGCCAGATCAGCACTGGAACGAGCACGTGGCCCACTCGCACATGGGCCTCAAAAGCCTGGCCGTGGTGCTGGGCGTTGGCCCGCTGCTGCTCATGCAGATAAGTCATCCGCATGCCTTTTTTACGGTTACGGGGCTTTTTTCGTATGCGTGGCTGGCGATTATTCCGCTGCTGATCACGGCATTTCTGCTGTTTGACGGCTTTGCGCACAAAATTGGCACCAGCGCATGGCTGGCCCTCATCTGCGGACTGGTGGGCGTTGCGGCCCTCATGACTGTGCCCGCCATCTTTACCGGGGCGCTGACCCTCATGGAACGCCCTGCGGAGTGGGCCGACTTTGCCGCCAGCGGCTTCCGCTTTGATGCGCAGTGGATGCCGCACTGGGTGCTGCGCTACCTGCACGTGATGGGCGCGGCTGTGGCCTTTGGCGCGGCTTTTCACCTGTTTTTCTCCGCCAGAAATGAAAAACAGAAGGCCCCTCTGCTGCGCAAGTGGCTGCTTGGCGCTCTGATGGCTCAGGCCGTCATAGGGCTGGCCCTGCTGGCAACCATTTTGCCGCAACTGTCCGTTCCGGTGTTGTCGTTCATAAGCCTTGGCGCACTGGCCCTTGGCGCTGCGGTCTGGATTCTGAGGCCGGAATCGTCAACCGCCGATTACCGCTTGCTGGCCTTGCTGCCCCTTATCTTCGTCTCCATGCTGCTGGCCCGCCAGCTCATGCAGAACGAGGCGCTGGCCCCCGGGCAGGCGGAAGCTACGGCCCAACGCGAACAGCGCGTTCGGGAACTGGCCCCCTTCAGCCAGAAGGCTCTGGATGCCTTTGCCGTCAAACTGCGCACCGTGTACGACAATGGCGACACCATCTATGACGGCGCTTGCGAGCCGTGCCACGGCCTCACCGGACGCGGCGACGGGCCGGAAGCCTCACGGCTGCGCATCCCCGCCACAGACCTGACCACCATGCGCACAGACCGGGATTACGTGTATGAAATGGTGCGCGACGGCACCCCCGGTACAGGCATGCCTTATTTTCGCATGTTCGACCGTGAAAAGCTGGAGAGCCTGCTGGACGCCATGGGCAAGCGCTTTGGCATGTACGCGGCCACGCCGCCCCCCCCCCGCGATATCAGCCCTGTTTCGCTTGAAGTATGGATAGGTACCTGCGCCAAATGCCATGCGGCCAACGGCAGCGGCAGCCCCTCGGGGCGGGCCATGCAGCCCCCGCCCCCCGATTTTAGGCGCAGCAGCCTGACCCATGAGCAGGCCCTGAAAATCATTACTGAGGGCTATCCCGGAACAGGCATGCCCGGCTACCGGAATCAGCCTCAGACTGTGCGCGAAGACCTCGCCATCATCTGCAACAGTTTCCGCGCCGCGCATAACAAGAGCGAAAAATAGCCTTGGCGCGGGCTGCCCCCGGCCTCGTTGCTGCCATAGAGAATTGCCTGACCAGTTTCTGAGAATCCCATAACAAAGCCCCCGTTCCATAATGGATCGGGGGCTTTGATTTCAATCAGTTACTTGCTCTGTTTGCGGGCGGCTTTTCTGGCCTTGCTGCGCAAACGCCGTTCTTCGTCATCAAGCAGGGCACGCTGCTTGTCAAAGGGAATTCAACCGCAGTTCAGGCGGTCTGTGGGCAGCCAGCCTTTTTTGAGGGCAAGCAGGTATATGGCGGCAATACCGCCAAACACCAGCAGGAGAATCAAAGTATCCATAAAACCTCCGCCGCTTTATCTGGTCCAGGGATAGAGCGCCGATGATCCATCGGCGGCGGCCCTGGCGGCAGTGGCGCGGCTTGCGTACAGGTTAGTGATGCGCAGCCATGATTCCATGATCCGCTGGCGCGAAATGCGCCCGCTTTCCACAAGCCCTCGCAAGGTCTCAAAAGCCTTGCTGGGCAGGGTTTCGTCCCAATACAAGTTATTGCCGAACAGCAGAATGTCCACCCCGGCGTTAACCGCCAGCAGCATTGCCTGCTCCATGCCGTAATGGTCGGTAATGGCCTTCATCTGCATGTCGTCGCTGATGATCACGCCCTGCCAGCCCATGCGCCCGCGCAACAGGTCGGCAACAACAGCGCGGGAAAGCGTGGCAGGATACTGCGGATCAAGCCCCTTGTGGTACAGATGCCCAAGCATCACCATACCGGGCCAGCCCTGTGCAAAAGCCTGCGCATAGGGCGCAAGGTCGGCCTTGGCATTCCAGCTGCGGGTGATATCCGTCAGCCCCAGATGCGAATCCTTCTGCGCGCCGCCCTGACCGGGAAAATGCTTGAGCGCGGGGATGATGCCGCTCTGCGCCAGCCCCTGCCCAAAGGCCAGAGCGTGCGCAGCCACAAGGGCCGGATTGGGGCTGAAGCTGCGCTCCAGCGCGCCAATGGCCGGGTTGGCGGGGTTGCTGTTCACATCCGCCACCGGGGCCAGATCAACAGAAATTCCCAGCGAGGCCAGTTCCACGCCCAGTTGCCGGGCAATGGCGCGGGTTTTCTCCGGGCTGGCCGCGCCCATGCTCTGGGCGGAAGGCAGATCGGCAAAACCGCGTTGCGGCTTGAGCCGCCGCACCCGTCCGCCCTCCTGGTCAACAGCTATGAACATGGGACAGGGGGACGCGGCCCGCAGCGAGGCTGTGAGCCGCCGCACCTGCTGGGGCGAAATGATATTGCGTTCGCCGCCTGTGGTAACATCCCGGTCAAACAGGATAATATGTCCCACATGCCCGGCGCGCACATGGGCAAGAAAGGCATCGCCCTGGGGCAGATCCGCTCCGCGAAAACCCAGCATGAGCATGGAGCCGATCATGACATCCAGCGATGGCGCGACACTGCCCGTATTTGTTTTAGCGGGCGCGGCCTGCGCAGCCGAGGCTTCGGCGCTCAGCAGGGGCGAAAAACAGAGGGCCAGAGCAAATGCAAGCAGACAAAGTGCAGCCCCGCCCTTACGCGCGGCAGCAAAAAAACTCTGGCTGGCGGAACAGCGCCTCACCAAGGGGGATTTGCCCCTGTTTACAGTATCAGACACGACTTTCGCCTCAGCTTTCAGGATCAAGCGTTGTGTAAGGGGCCTGCCCTTGGCAACCAAGGCACTGCGGGCCATGATCCAGAGGATAGGCCTCGCCGCAGCGGGGGCAAATGCCGATGGTGCCCATGTGCCCATGCCCCAGAAAATTCTTGTCCACCTGCACGCGCTGCACCTTACAGATACTGTGCCCGGCTTCTTCAATTTGCCGTTCTAACTCCACGATATCCTGCGCATGCTTGGGCTTTTCCTTCATGAACCAGCCCTGGATTTCCGGATAGGCGAAGAGTTTTGCCGGGTCTATGCTCACGCGCACGCCCAGGCCTGTTTTTTTGTCGTACAGCGAAACCGCGTAAAGCCCCAGGTCGCGCACATGCAACCGTTTGTTGCCCGTGCTGCACAGGCTGAGCAGCTGCACCGCGTCCGGCAGGCATTTGCTGGTTTCCGCCAGTGCTTCAAAAAGGGTTCCTTCGGGCAGCATACCCTTGGCAAGCTCGACCATATAGCCACCGATAAGCAGGCCAGGAGCCGCGCAACCGTGAAACTCCTCTGCGATCCCGTGGAATTGCGAAAACGTATACGCGCCGATATTCATGGACATTCCGTCGTGCTGCCCGCCGTGTGCGGAAGGTAAGGTGGGATGCGCAGGCAGGATGGCTGCGCCAAGAGGCAAAATTCCTCCTGTCACTTGGCATCATTTGCCGCCCAGCGTCAAGTGCGCACGGCAGCTGTGCTTGACCCGGCAGAGCGCGGACTGCTATCGGTTGAGCACGGTCAGATTCATGCATCAGCATTCCGCGCTAACCTGTACGGGCGGCATAACCGCATGAGGCACCTCACATGCAGGCTCTTATAATCATAGATATTCAGAACGATTACTTCCCCGGCGGCAAGATGGAACTTTGCGGCAGCGAGGCAGCGGCCAATAATGCCGCCCTGCTGCTCAAGGCCTTTCGCAAGGCTGGAAAACCCGTTTTTCATGTGCAGCATATTTCTCTTGCGCCCACTGCCACTTTTTTTCTGCCCGGCACCACAGGTGCGCTCATTCATGGCAGCGTTGCCCCCCTTTCGGGCGAAGCCGTAGTGGAAAAACACTTTCCCAATTCCTTCCGCGACACCACCCTGCTTGGCCTGCTTCAGGCGCAGAATATCACGGACATTGCCATAGCGGGCATGATGACCCACATGTGCGTGGATACCACCACACGCGCTGCCTTTGACCTTGGCTTCACCTGCCATCTTGCCCACGATGCCTGCGCCACCCGCGATCTTGCGCACAATGGCAAAACAGTAAGCGCCTCCCATGTGCAAACAGCCTACATGGCTGCCCTTGGGCAGGTATTCGCTCAGGTGCGCAGCACGCAGGAACTGTGCGCGGCCATCAGCTAGAGCAGTTAAGCCACTTCATTCGCAAACTGCTTTAAACCGCGCTGCACACTCCATCAGGGGGAATATCATGGCGTCATTCCTGTTGCGATTCCGTTTTTCCGCACTGGCTCTGTTTTTGTGGGCCAGCCTGCTTGCAGGCTTTTCGCTGGTTTCCCTGCCCTGCCATGCGCAGGAAAAGGCGGGCCTCGAGCTGCTCTTGCTGCACACCAACGACCTGCACTCCTACCTTGCGGGCAGGGATGCCCACGGCAACGCCTGCCTGAAATCCGAGGGCTGCACGGGCGGCTTTGCCCGCCTTGCCACAGCCATGAAGCGCGCCCGCGCGGAGCACGACAACGTGCTGGCCGTGGACGCTGGCGACCAGTTTCAGGGCACCCTGTTTTTTACCGCCAACAAATGGCCCATGCTGGCCGACATCAACAGCCTGATGCCCTATGACGCCATGACGCTGGGCAATCACGAATTTGACGATGGCTGCGAGGCCACAGCCGGATTTGTACGGGCGCAGCCCTACCCGGTGCTGGCCGCCAATCTGGATGCCCGCCCCGGCTGCCCTCTGCGCGGAACACCCTTCCGCCCATGGATCATCAAGGAGGTGCGCGGGGTCAAGGTGGGCATTGTGGGGCTTGCCAACCCCAGCGTGCGCACGCTTTCTGCGGCCTGCCCCGAAACGTGGTTCTACAAGAGCGAAACAACGCTGAAAATGGCTGTGGCTGAGCTGGAAAAGCAGGGAGTGCGGCACATCATAGCCGTGACGCATCTTGGCCTGCCAAAGGATCTGGAACTGGCCCGCAAGGTGGACGGCGTGGATATCATTGTGGGCGGGCACACCCACGACTACCTTGGCCCCAAATCATCCAAGGGGCCGTACCCCATTGTGGAGCACTCGCCCTCGGGCAAGACTGTTCTGGTGGTCACTGCCGGGGCGCTTGCCAAGTATCTGGGCCAGCTCGACGTGACCTTTGACGCGCAGGGCGTCCCTGTGCGCTGGCAGGGCGAGGCCCTGCCGCTGGATGCCTCCATTCCGCCCGACCCGGATGTGGAAGCCAAGATCGCCCAGTATGCTCAAAAGCTGGAAGCCTTCACCTCCGTTACCGTGGGGCAGAACAACCTGAATGCGCCTGACGGCCTGCATCAGTGCCGCATAGGTGAATGCCTTTCCGGCCTGATCGCCACAGACTCCATGCTGGATTATGGCCGCGCCTATGGAGCGCAGGCCGCCATTATCAACGGCGGAGGCCTACGCGCTCCCCTGCGGCAAGGCGCGCTGAACCTTGGCGACATGCTGGCCGTGCTGCCCTTTGGCAACAAGGTCATCATCCGCGATTTCACAGGAGAACAACTGCTGGCCGCTCTGGAACACGGCGTGGCCGACAACAAGGGCGTTGGCTCCCCCGTCTTGCACACGGCGGGCCTGCGCTACGTGTATAATCCCGCCCTGCCCTCCGGCAAACGCATTGTGCGCGCAGAACTGCTGGACGCGGACGGAACCGCGCACGCCCTTGACCCTGCCGCCCGCTACCGGGTGGTTCTTGTGGATTATCTGGAACGCCGGGGCGATGGCTACGCCATGCTTGCCAAGGGATCGCCCGTGGAAGCCCCCGACCCGGTGGATGTGGACGTGCTGGCGGCATACATCAAAAAATTCAGCCCGCTGACAGCCTTGCCGCCTGACCGACTGATCCGCCAGACAAACTGATTGCTGCATGGGCGCAGGCTGCCCCCGCGCGGGCCATGCCTGAGAGAGTCTGAACATGCCGTAACATGCCCGCCCTTGGGACTTGCCAAGGGCGGGCATGTTGGGCAGTGTGGCGAAAAAGTTGAGGCCTTATGAATTCCCGCGACCTTATCATGGTCCTTTCTTCGCTGCTTTCCATGGCGGCGGGCGTTTTTCTGCCCCAGGCGGCAGAGCCACTTGCCGCAATGCCGCGCCTTATTCTCATTTTCATGCTTTATATGAGTTTTCTGGCTGTGGGCATGGAAGCCCTGATGCGCGAAACACGCCACATGAAGGGCACGCTCTGTTTTCTGGTAGCCTTGCGGCTTGCGGTGTTGCCGCTGCTGTGCCTTGCGGTTTTCCGCCTGCTCATGCCCCAGTTTGCGCTGGGGGCCTTTCTGCTTGGCGCAGCGCCCGTGGGGGTCATGGCCGCTGTTTTTTCGCTCATGGTGGGGGCCAATACGGCGCTTATTCTTGTGGCCAACATCGCCACGTCCCTGCTGCTGCCCGCAAGCCTGCCCGCCGTGCTTTCCGCTACCGATGCCGCGCTACGCCTGCTGGGCCTTGAGCCGCTCAACATGCCTGCGCACCTGGAACTGGGGCACATGAGCCTGTCGCTCTGCGTGACCATTCTTGTGCCCTTTGCCGCCGCGCATATTACGCGCATTCACCTTGACGGGCTCCGCAACCTGCTTTTACGCTGGCAGTTCCCGCTCATAACCGTGTCCATCGTGATTTCCAACATTGCCATTTTCAGCCACTACGGCGATCTGCTGCGGCAATCGCCCGACCTGCTGCTCAAATCGCTGGGCGCAGCCTCCCTGCTCTGCCTCATCATGACGCTTGCCGCCATCCCCCTGGCCCGCCGCATGAGCAGGCAGGTGGGCATGGCCTTTCAGATTTCGTTCGGCGTTATCAACAATGTGCTGGTGATGATTGTCTGCATGGAATTTTTCAGCGCCACAGAGGCGATCATGGCCGCCGCCTATCTGGCCCCCCTGTACGTGCTGCTGTTTTATTACCGCCTGTGCAGCCGGGATAAAAGGCAGGGCTGACATGGCAGGGAATGCACTACTCCGGCGGCAAAAACGGGTTTACTTGCGGCCCCGGCAGATGTAGAAATTACCCAGGGGATGGAGTTCCCCTTGAACCGCATTTGCTGATAACTCCTACCAGGGCCAGGGCGTTGGTAGACTATTTTGCGACCGCGCCAAAGCGCGGTTGCTTTTTTTATTCAACGCCGGGGCATTACCGCTGCCATCGGCAAGCATGAAAAAGCGGGCAGCGTGGGCCTTTACCAGCCGTACTTGCACCGCATAACGGATTGACGCATGGTCAAAAACGTTCTTGTCATCACATTGGGGGCCGGGGCCGGGGCCTGCCTTCGCTGGGTGCTTTCAATGCTGCTCAATTCCATCTTTCCGGCTATCCCGCTTGGTACGGTGGCCGCCAATTTCCTCGGCGGGTTCGGCATCGGGCTTTCGCTGGGCGTGTTCAACTCGCTGCCCGGTCTGGCCCCCGAATGGCGGCTGCTTGTCATCACTGGTTTTCTGGGCGGCCTCACCACCTTTTCCACCTTCACGGCAGAGATCGGCACCCTGCTGCAGGAACAACGCATAGGCATGGCCGCCGGGGCCATAGCCCTGCACGTCTGCGGCTCGCTGATCTGTTTTTTCATGGGCCTTGGCGCAGTTTCGCTTCTCAAATCCCTCTTTCGTTAGGAGCAGGCCATGAACGGCTACAGACTGACATTTTATACGCAGCAGGGGCGCTCGCACGGGCACATGAGCATTGCGGAATGGCTGCTCAAGGAAGCAAAGGCCATTGGCGTTGAGGGCGCGACCTTTGCCGCAGCGCAAGGCGGCTACGGGCGCGACGGCAAATACCACAGCGCACGCTTTTTTGATGTGGGCGAGCAGCCCATGGAAGTGACCATGGCCGTGAGCCCGGAACACAGCGAGCAGCTTTTTGCCCGCATTGAGCAGGAAAATCTGCAGATATTCTACATGAAAATCCCTGTGGAATTCGGCATCACCTGCTCGGGGAAAAATCAGCCCGCCTGACCCCAGACGGCCCCCTCCCAATAAAGAAACCCCCGGCGGAAACGGCCTCTCAGACCACATCCGCCGGGGATTCAAAACTTCGGCAGCCAAAAAACTAGGCCTGACCCAGACTCCACTGATCTTCCACCGGCAGATCGGCAAGACGGCGGCGCAGCATGTCCAGCGCATGGCTTGAGGCAAGGCGGCGCGTCCATTCGCGGCCCAGATAACGTCCCTGCGGGCGCATGACGCGCAGCCAGACATGCTCCGCATCGCTCAGGGCAATATATACAAGACCCACAGGCTTTTGCGGGGTACCGCCGCCAGGGCCAGCCACGCCGGTGATGCCAATGCCGTAATCAGCGCCGCTGTGCTCGCGCACGCCCTGGGCCATGGCCCGCGCCACCTCCGGGCTGACAGCCCCGTGCGCGCACAGCATATCGTGCGGCACGCCGAGCAGCCGTTCCTTGGCTTCGTTGGCATAGGTTACCATGCCGTAACCAAAAACATCCGATGCACCGGGCTGGTCAGTGATGCGCTTGGCAAGCAGGCCACCGGTGCAGGATTCCGCAGTGGCAAGGGTTTTGCCCTGACGCGCCAGCTCCTGCACAGCCACTGCCTCCAGCCCCGCAACATTCACGCCGTACACAAAGTGCCCCAGCAGCTTGCGCACCTCCGCCACCATGGGGGCAGCCAGAGCCTCGGCAGCGGCGGCATCCTGCGCCTTGGCTGTTACCCGCACGAACATTTCCGCATCGCCCGCATAAGTTGCCGCCGTGGGATTGGCCCCGCCAGTCAGCCCCGCAATGCGCAAGGCAGCCACGCCCTCGCCTATGCCAAAGGTCTTTACCATGAACGATGAAATGACCGACCCGCTCATGCTCCGCAAAAAGGGCACGGCGCTGTCGTGCAGCATGGGCAGCAGTTCGGATGGCGGCCCAGGCAGCATGAGCACCCAGCGCCCCTCGCCCGCAGGCGTGGCGCAGCCGGGGGCGGTACCCGCCAGATTGGGAAAAGCCACGGATCCGCGCGGCAACATGGCCTGCTTGGCCTGATTGGCCGACATGGGGCGCGTGCCAAAATATTCCCGCAGCCGCGCCATGCTGTCCGCATGTTCCTCAAGCGGCGCTTCGGCCACCAGAGCTACAGTTTCCTTGGTCAGATCGTCTTCCGTTGGGCCTAGGCCGCCGGTGGTGATGACCACCTCCGCGCGTTCCAGCGCCTCGCGCAGAGCTTTCTCGAGCCGTTGCGGATTGTCGCCCACGGTATGCACCTGCAAAAGATCCATCCCCAGTGCGGAAAGCTCCCGCGCCACATGTGTCGCATCCGTATTGACCGTATGGCCCAGCAGGAGTTCTGTGCCGACCGATATTATTTCCGCCTTCATGCGGCCTCCGTTTTGCTTGATGCACACCCCGCCCGCAAAGGCTTGGGACGTGCCGTTGAGCATCCTAATCTCCCAGCCTGCACGGCGCAAGACTGACGCGCCACGCACGCAAGATTTCCCGGCAGGACTTGCTTGACAAGCCCGAATATCTGGGCCAATCATTTCTTACCAATTTACTAAGAAATGATTTGTCGACTAGGATAATACAAACTGCAAAAGAATCAGGGGACTGAAATGAGCGAAAAAAGGAAACCACGTTTTGAAACCCTGCAAGTTCATGCCGGGCAGGAACAGCCGGATCCGGCGACCGGTGCGCGCGCAGTACCGATCTATCAGACAACATCCTTTGTTTTTGACGACTGTGCGCACGCTGAGGCGCGCTTTAACCTCAGCAATGCCGGCAACATTTACAGCCGCCTGACCAATCCCACGCAGGACGCCTTTGAACAGCGAGTTGCAGCACTTGAAGGAGGCGTTGCGGCCCTGGCCACGGCCAGCGGCGCAGCAGCCGTTACCTATGCCCTGCAAAATCTGGCTGAAGCTGGCGACCACATTGTGGCCGAAAAGACCCTCTACGGCGGCACCTACAATCTGCTGGCGCACACGCTCAAGGCCTGGGGCATAGACACCACCTTTGTGGACCCCGATGAACCCGGCGCTTTTGAGCGCGCCATCACACCCCGCACCAAGGCCATTTTTATTGAAACCCTGGGCAACCCGCACAGCAATATTGTGGATATTGAAGCGCTGGCGGATCTGGCCCACAAAAACGGCATCCCCCTGGTGGTGGACAATACCTTTGCCACTCCTTGGCTGCTGCGCCCCATCGAACACGGGGCGGACGTTGTTGTGCATTCGGCAACCAAGTTTATTGGCGGTCACGGCACAACCCTTGGCGGTGTGATTGTGGACGGCGGCAAATTTGACTGGGAGGCCTCGGGCAAGTTCCCCCGGCTGTGCGAGCCGGAACCGAGCTACCACGGCCTGAGCTTTACCAAGGCAGTGGGCGCGGCGGCCTTTGCGGTGCGCGTCCGGGCCATACTGCTGCGCGATCTTGGCGCTACGCTTTCGCCCTTCAACGCCTTTATCCTGCTTCAAGGGCTGGAAACCCTTTCGCTGCGGGTTGAGCGCCACGTCAGCAATGCGCTGGCAGTGGTGGAATATCTGGCCAAGCATCCCAAGGTTGAGCGGGTCAACCATCCGTGCCTTGCCAGCAGCCCCAGCCATGCCTTGTATCAGCGCTATTTCCCCAAGGGGGGCGGCTCCATCTTTACCTTTGAGGTCAAGGGCGGCGCGGCCGAAGCCAGGGCATTCATCGACAGGTTGCAGGTCTTCTCCCTGCTGGCCAATGTGGCGGATGCAAAATCGCTGGTCATTCACCCCGCCTCCACTACGCATTCTCAGCTCACTGCCACAGAGCTTGCCGAAACGGGCATCCGGCCCAACACGGTCAGGCTCTCCATTGGCATTGAACACGTGGATGACATTATTGAAGACATTGCACAGGCACTGGGCTAAGCCCACCCGGTGCAGGGCGCGCACAGCGCACCCGGAACCACAGCTCGGTTTCAAAGGCCCTGCCACAATACGCGGCGGGGCCTTTTTAGCTTGCAGCTTCGAGTAAAAGGCATTGTCTTTTCAGGGGCCATTGCATACAACTGGCTGATCCATTGTAATGCTCTGCGACCGGGACAGCCTACCCCCTCTGGGCAAGCCGCCCGCCGTTAACTGTGCGCTCTCAAGCAGGAGACTTTTCATGTTCAGAAAAATTGCGGTTCTTCTTTTTGTCATGCTCCTGGCCACGCCCGTGCTGGCAGATGAGGTGAGTACAAAGTATATTTCCGTTGACCTTCCCGACAACTGGAAGGCCGTTATGGCTCCCACAGAAAATCAGGGAACTACCACCGTTATTTTTTCAAATGCTTCGGGCAATTCTACGGTGGGTTTTGTGACCGGCCCCACCGGCGGCGCGGATACCAAAACTGTTGCCGAAATGTTCGCCAACCAGTTCAAGGCGCTCAAGCCCCCGGTGGAAAAAAACGGACAATACACCTTTGCCTTCACCCAGCAGCAGACCCCTTGCCAATCCTGGGTAGCGGCGTCTGGCGATATTTTTATGGTCACGACCATCACCGGCGACCGCAAGCTTGGCCTGGCTTTTATCAAAAGGTACGTAAAAAGTGCGGAATACGCCAGTTTACTGCCTAAATAGGCAAATTCTCTCGGTCAATTTTAAGGCTTGATAAAACATCAGGGGCTGTCGGCATTGCTGACAGCCCCTGATGTTAGTTACTGACGCCCCCAAAGTGCATTCACAAAGGAGTGCATTCCTGCCCGCAGCCTTTCCAGATTCTTTTCAGACGATCCACCACGGCATCTGAATACATGTCGTTATTGCGGCCTGCCGCAACCAGATTGTCCAGCAGATCCTTACTGCGGCTCAAGGCCTGTTGAATGGGCGCATAGGCGGGATCTTCCTCCAGCACCACGTTATAGCCATCCACATCCTTGATGCGGTAGCGCAGCGGTACCTTCCAGTTGCGAACGCACATGTTGTACAGATAGTAATTCACCAAAAACAATCCCATGCCGCCGGATTCATCCTTGAAAAGCCGGGCATGTTCCTTGCCTTTATTCAGGTCTGTATCTTCGTATTCCGAATTGTCGTATTTGCCGCCGTTTACAAAAAAATCATTGGCGTCATAATAGTATTGCGTCAATCCGGCACAGTTTACGCGTGAGCCGTAATCCCCGTCATCTGCGCCGTACAGACCGTAATCCTCGCTCCAGTAGCCCAATATGTCTGAAACACTTTTGGGGATGATAATGGCGCTCCCCATGAGCGTGGATGTGCAAATGCCAAGTCTGCCGTCTTCACTGGTGATCGTGCCGGGATTTTTCACCATGTCATGCGCTATGAACGTCGGCCCCAGTGTAGAAACAGGATCACCGTGCGCCCACAGCCTGAAAAGATTCTCCAGCCAGTTGGGCGTTAGGGCCGCCATATCGTTGTCGAGCTTCATGTAATAAGGGGCGTCCACAGCGCGCCAGCCGATGTTGCAGGCGCAGGATATGCCCATATTGCGCGGCAGCAAAAAAAGATTGTCGATGATCCCGTCTTTGTGCAGCTCCACCAGACGATCACGCAGGGCTTGCTCGCTGCCGTTATCCACCACTGTAACCGCAAATGGAATGCCGGGCGCTGTTTTGCGCAGGGCCAACAGTGTCTTCTGCGTAAGATGATACCTGTTAAAAACAGGTATGGTGATGTTTACGACAGGATTGGTCATCTGAACGCTCCTGTACCGACCAGTGATTCAGAATGATGTGCAGACTTACTCTAGCGCACCTCTTCCATCAACCAGCGGCGCATAAAGGCCAGCCCTGCAGCCCGTGCCTGAGCGCCGAGCCTCTGGGCGTCTTCACGTATGGCGCGGGGGTCAAAGCCGTTCACGCCAAGTTCGCAGCAATGGCCCACAAGCCATGTTTCCATCAGGGCCGCGTCCATTTCTGCGTGAAACTGCAAACCGAGCTGCCCCGGCCCGGGCCGGAAGGCCTGATGCGGGGTGATAGCCGTTGAGGCAAGCAGATCGCTGCCCCGGGGCAGATCAAACGTATCGCCATGCCAGTGCAGCACAGGCGCGCCCGCAAGCTCAGCCAGAGGGCCGCTCAATCCCGCCGGGGTGAGTTCAACCTGGCCCCAGCCAATCTCCTTGGCGGTTCCGGGGTATACGTCGGCATCAAGGGCGCTGGCCATAAGCTGCGCGCCAAGGCAGATGCCCAGCAGAGGTCGGCCCGAAGCAAGACGGCTTGCCACAAGCACTTTTTCATCGGCAAGGAAGGGATACACATCTTCCTGATACACGCCAATGGGGCCGCCCAGCACCACGGCAAGGTCGGCATCCTTCCACAGTTCCGGCTCCAGGGGCACAACCCCGGCCTGTACATAGCTGATCGCAAAGCCCGCTTCTTCAAGCGGCTGCACAAACACACCCAGATTTTCAAAAGCCACATGTTGGATAGCAACGCAACGCTTCATGCTTTCTCCCGATGCTGAAATACCTTTTACACTGGATGCCATATGGACAAATACGGCACGCAGCGCTTGCGCCCGCCACTCTGCGGGCATTCTGAACGCCACGGGGGGAAGTTGTACGCGCCCAGGAAAACAAATTAGAGCAATGCAGCTGAACATACACAGGTTCAACATTCTGCGCCGCAGCCCATGGCGCACGCGCAATCATACTGCGCCTGCGCTTTTTTGCTGCGTCTGCCCGCACAATCTTCAGGGCAATTCCAAAAAAACTCTGCCCTGAATGAGCGAGGCCAACGGTCTGCACCAGCAGTTTTCCATCTCACATAGTACGCAGCTTGTGGATGAAGCGCAAGAATGCCGAGCCTGCCCGGCAAAAACATCTTGCTACAAATTTATTTTTTTTGTTACTAAACATCCAGCTACGTCATGCCATGGCGGCAACCCCCTCCACCTCAACCAACAGGAACTTTCTATGTGGAAAATTTGCTGCGCCAGCCTTGCTCTGCTGCTCATGTGGGGAACCCAGGCCCAGGCCCATTTCGGCATGGTCATCCCCTCCACCCCCACGGTTGCAGACAAGAAGGACGCCAACGTGCAGTTGGAGATTTCCTTTGTGCACCCCATGGAGATGCAGGGTATGGATATGGCCGCGCCTGCGGCGGCTACCGTCACCCATGACGGAAAAACAGAAGACATCAAGGCAACGCTCAAGCCCGCCACGGTGCTGGGCCACAAGGCATGGCAAACAACCTACGGGATCAAAAAACCTGGCGTGTACCAGTTTGCCGTTGAGCCCGCCCCCTATTTTGAACCTGCGGAAGACAAGTTCATCGTACATTACACCAAGACCGTGGTAGCCGCCTTTGGCGAAGAAGAAGGCTGGGATGCCCCCCTTGGCCTGAAAACGGAAATCGTGCCCCTTACCCGCCCCTTTGCCAATTATACAGGCAATGTATTCCGTGGCCGCGTTTTGCTTGACGGCAAGCCCGTTGCCGGAGCTGACGTGGAAGTGGAGTGCTACAACAAGGGCAAGGCGCACACCGCTCCCAACGATTTTTATGTCACCCAGGTAGTCAAGACCGATGAAAACGGCGTCTTCAGCTATGGTATTCCCTGGGCGGGATGGTGGGGTTTTGCGGCCCTGAACACCTCCGCCGAAAAAATGGAATACAAGGGTGAAGCCAAGGAAGTGGAACTGGGCGCTGTGATGTGGGTGAATTTTGCCGCACCCAAGACCAAGTAATACTGCGCCAAACATGGCTGCGGCAGGCCGGGCCGGAAATTGCCCCTTCCGGTTCGGCCTCTGCGCATGCGGCCTTGCAAGGTGAAGCCGGGCAAAGGGCAAGCAAAGGCCCAACAAAGGATTGATCATGCATATTGCCGAAGGCGTTCTTTCCCCTGCCGTGCTTGCCACGGGTTACGCCCTTACCGCCGCCGGAACGGCTCTGGGCCTGAAAAAACTCGATTATGACCGGCTCATGACCGTGGCCATTCTGGCCGCGACTTTTTTTGTGGGTTCGCTTATCCATGTGCCCATCGGCATTACCAGCGCGCACCTTATTCTCAACGGCCTTCTGGGCGTGATACTCGGGTGGGCGGCCTTTCCGGCCATCCTGGCGGCTCTGGCGCTTCAGGCGCTACTGTTCCAGTTTGGCGGCCTTGTGGTATTGGGGGTCAACACCTTCACCATGGGATTTTCAGCCGTCGTGGCGGGTTATGTGTTTCGCGGCCTGTGCCGTGCGTGGCCCACACCAGCAGGGCAAAAAATTGCCGCTTTCTGCGGCGGTGCGCTGGGCGTTTTGGGCGCGGGCCTGCTGACGGCGGTGGCTCTGGCCTCCAGTGATGAAGGCTTTGCCACTGCTGCGCGGCTACTGTTTTTGGCGCATCTGCCCATCATGTTGGCCGAAGGGCTTATCACCATGCTGACCGTGGGATTTATCGCCAGGGTGCGCCCTGAAATGCTGCGCCTGAGCGCGGCCTGAGGCCATAAGGAGTCTCCATGCTTTCCATTTGTTCGCGCAAGGCATTCTCCCCCATACTGCCCACACTGTTGTCCACACTGTTTTTGCTCTTCACGCTGGCATTACCCCATGCGGCTCTGGCCCACCGGGTCAATATTTTTGCATGGACAGAAGGGGACCAGGTTGTTGCGGAATGCGGCTTTAACGGCGGCAACAAGGTCAAGCAGGGACAGGTGGTGGTGTACGATGCTGCCACTGGCGCAAAGCTACAGGAAGGCCGCACCGATGATCAGGGCGTGTACCGTTTTCCTGTTCCCGCTGAGGGCAAGGCCCACGGCCTGCGCATTGTCGTCAAGGCTGGCGAAGGCCATCAGAATGAATGGATGATGGACGCCGCCGAACTGGCGGCAGTTCAGACGCCAGCCATTCCCGCCAGCGCCTCCGAAGCAAAGGACGCGGCGGCTCCTGCTGCCGAAAAAACATCTCCGGTTACACACGCAGTATCCACGGCAACCCCCGGAGCAAAAGGCGCGGCTGCACCCACCCCAAGCGCTGCCGGCGTCAGCTCCGGGGAGCTGCAAACCATTGTCAACGCGGCGCTGGATGTAAAGCTTGGGCCCATCCGCCGGGAACTTGCCGAAATGCGCGTGTCCCGCCCCGGCTTTTCTGAAATTTTCGGCGGCATCGGCTGGCTGGTGGGTCTGGCGGGCATTGCCCTTTACTTCAAGGGACGTCGGGGGTAATGGCTGGGAGTGTTTGACCAGCCCTTTGTCCGCCCATCGCTCATACAGCGTATTGACCCCCGCGTTCGCATGGCCTTCGCGGGGGGGCTTGCGGTATGCATATCACTGCTGCACAGCCTGACCGCCTGCGGCATGGCCCTTGCGTTGGGTCTGGCGCTCTTGGCGGCGGCCAATCCGCCTGCCCGCGCGCTGCTGCAACGCCTCGGTGCCATCAATATCTTCATTGTTTTTCTGTGGTGCGTCACGCCCCTGACCACGCCGGGAACCCCGCTGGCGCAATGGGGAATGCTCACAGTGAGCGCCGAAGGCGTACGCCTTGCGCTGCTGGTAAGCATCAAGTCCAATGCCATTGCCTGCATTTTTCTGGCGCTTGTCGCCACCATGAACGCCCCCACCGCCGGTCATGCGCTGGAGCGGCTGCACTGCCCGGCCAAGCTCGTTTTTCTCTTTCTTTTCACAGCCAGATACGTTCACGTTATCGCCCAGGAATGGCACACCTTGCTGGTGGCGGCACGGTTGCGCGGTTTTCGTCCGCGTACCAACATGCATACCTACCGTACCATGGCATCCCTGTTGGGTCTGTTGCTGGTGCGCAGCTACGAACGCTCGCTGCGCGTGCGCGAGGCTATGGTCTTGCGGGGATTTTCCGGCCATTTCAGATCGGTGACGGTATTCCACGCCCAAAGGGGCGACTGTATTTTCGCACTGGGCCTGCTGCTGTGCATGGCGGGGATAATCGCGGTTGAATGCCTGGGAGGCCTCAATGTCTGACCACCATCACGATGCAGCCATTTTCTGCCTCGAGGGCATCTGCTTTGCTTACGGGCAGGGCAGCTCGCCGCGCACAGTGCTGTGCGATGTGGATTTTTCACTGCATCCCGGTCAGCGTATCGGCCTCTATGGACCCAACGGAAGCGGCAAAACAACGCTTTTTCGCTGCATCACGGGGCTGGCACGGCCACAGGCAGGTCAGGTGCTGTTCCACGGCACCCCCCTCAAGGAAGAAAAAGATTTCTACAATCTGCGCTGCAAGGTGGGCTTTGTGCTGCAACACGCGGAAGACCAGCTCTTTTTCCCCACCGTGCTGGAGGACGTGGCCTTTGGCCCGCTGAATCTCGGCTTTTCAGCCGACGAGGCAAGAGATTGCGCCCTGGACACCCTGCGCGATCTCGGCCTGGCAGGTTTTGAAAACCGCCTTACCCACCGGCTTTCCGGCGGCGAAAAAAAGCTCGTATCCCTGGCTTCAGTGATGGCCATGAAGCCCGAGGCGCTACTGCTCGACGAACCCACCAACGGTCTCGACAACGATGCCCGCCAGCGCATCATCGACATTCTGGGCAGCCTGAGCACAGCGCGTATAACCATTTCCCATGACTGGGATTTTCTGGCGCAAACATCCACCCAGTACCTCACCATAGCCAACAATCGGCTAAACGCCTGCGCCCCCTCCTTTGCCCACGCCCATATGCATGCTCACCCGCTGGGCAACGAACCCCACGAGCATTAGCCAAAACAATCTTTCCAGCTTAAATCTTCAACAATGTTAGACTAATACGCCATAAACTATCTGCTATGAAATAATTTTCCAGCACGCTGCTTTGCACCGTCCTTCGGTAACGCAGCGCTGGCGTTACCCTTTGACTCGCCTCTGGTCGCCGCGCATTTTAATCCCCGCACCCGATATCTACTTGCATATATAAAATGATAGTAGCATTCTTTCCTAAACAATAGTAGGGTCGCGCAGCAATTTATGCTCTGCGTCAGATTCCTCTCTTTTGGCACAAGATCTTGGCCTCCCAAGGATTGCCATGCGCGAACCCCATCCCAGCCGCCCTCTGCCGCTTATCCAGACGGACACAACCGATGCCGTGCTGGAATGGCGCGTTGCCCCAGACATTCTCCGCTTCAGCCTTGGGGCCAAGCGGCTGCTTGGCATTGAAGCAAATACTCCTTGCAGCATGGCGGCATTTCTTGGCGTATGTCATGAAGATAAAAGGGATATGCTTGGGCAATCGTTGCAGACGTTTCTCGAAGGGCACATAGGCGGGCATATGGAAATATGCTTCCCTCTCAATGCTCTTGTGGCGCGAACCCAGCTTATAGCCCTTGCGCGCAACGGCGCGGGGCAGGCAGAGCATGTGGTTGGCTGCATCAGCGCGGTGGAACGTCAGACGCAGCAAATTTTGCCATCCGCGCGTTTTTCCATGCAGCACCTTGCTACGCCGCACTCCACGCAGGATGCGGCCCGCCTGATGCTGGCGCTCAATGCTTCCGGCGATGGACTGTGGGATTGGGACGCCAACACCAATACCGTCTACTACAGCCCCCGCTACATCGAAATGCTGGGCTACACTGCCGAGACGTTCCCCGCAACGTTGCGCAGCTGGGAAGAGAAGATCCATCCAGAAGATTACGCCCATGTGGTGCCCATACAAAAAGACATCATTGCCTCGCCCTCCCACGGCGATACTTTTGAATGCACCTACCGCATGCGCAGGGCAGACAACACATGGGCCTGGATTCTTGGTCGCGGCAACGTGACGCAGCGCGATGCCAGCGGCAGGGCCACGCGTGTGGTAGGCCTGCATACCGACATCAGCGCAAGCCAGGCCGACAGGGCTCACCTTGAAGACATGGTGCGCAACGATCCGCTCACCGGTTTACGCAGCCGAACTTTCTTTACCATGACCGTGGACGAACTGGAGCAAAACGCCGTTCGTCCCGTGGGGATAATCGTTGCCGATGTCAACGGCCTGAAAATGATTAACGATTATCTCGGGCACGAAGAAGGCAATACCGTATTGTGCCAGGCGGCCCTGCTACTGCGCGGCGGGCTGGATTCCGCAGCCTGCGTGGCGCGCATGAGCGGCGATGAATACACCGTGCTGCTGCCCGGATGCGACAGCCTGAAGGTTGCCGAAATTTTGCACGAGCTCATGCAGCGCTTTAAAAGGCACAACAACCAGCAAAACCGGCCCCCGGTCTTACTGGCAATGGGTTCCTCCTGCGCGGAAGACATGCAGACCAGCATTGCCAACGCCATTGTGGAGGCAGACCGGGCCATGCTGCGGAACAAACTGACCACAAGAGCTGAAACCCGCCAGCGCGTCCGGGACTGGATTGAAAACCACACCTTTGCCAAGGTTTCCATGAACGACTGCCGCTATCTGTAACACGCAGCAGGCAGGCCGCGCCTCTGGCCGCTCTTGACGCAAGGCTGGCTTTGCGCCAGAGTATCCCCATGTCGGAAGATAACCCTCCCCCTACGCAGGCCCAGGACTCTGGCATCGGCATCAGCAGGCAATCGCCCCTGGAACAGCCGATAGTTCAGGAGACCGAAAGCGGCCAAAAGTTGTTACAGTTCCTGCAAAGGCGGCTGAACTTGCCCCCCACCCTGCTCCACCGCTGGGTGCGCACCGGACAGGTGCGTATCAACGGCAGCAGATGCAAGCCCTTTGCCCGCGTGCAGACAGGCGACATTGTTCGTCTTCCTCCCTTTGCCTTCAAGATGGCGGAAGAAAGCGCATCAGAAACGGCCCCCCTGCCGCAGACGGATACAGCTCTCGACACGCAGCCGGTTGATTCTCCACCGTTGCCGCCCATGATCGGCACAGACGGTTACCTGTGGGCTTTTAACAAACCCGCAGGCCTGCCTACACACCCCGGCACCGGGCATGACGACAGTCTCAGTTCCCGGCTGGCCGCTTGCTTCGCAAGCGCGCCCTTCAAACCCACGCCCGTGCACAGGCTGGACAAGGAAACATCGGGCGTGCTGCTCGTGGCGGCCTCATACGAAGCTCTTGCCAAGGCTCAGGACGCCATACGCGATGGAACGCTGGTCAAGGAATATGTGGTCTGGGTGCAGGGGCGCTGGCCTTTTGCCGAAACGCAGATGCTGCGCCACTTTTTGCGCAAGGATACTGCCCAGGGCTACGAGAAGATACGCACGGCTGCGCCCGGCGAGGCCGACAGCCGCGAGGCCCTGTGCATGGTGCGCCCCCTGAGGGTGGAGCAAGCGCAAAGCCTGCTGCTTGTGCGCCTGCTGACAGGCCGCACGCATCAGATCCGCGTACAGCTTGCCACTGTTGGGCATCCTGTGATTGGCGATGCCAAGTACGGGCAGGCTGCCCCCACGCGCCGCCATGTGCCGCGTGGGGCTTACGCCCTCCCGGCCCCGGCCCGCGTGAGTTCAACTGACAATTCCGCCCCTGAGCCGGAAAGCCTGATGCTCCACGCCCTGCGCGTGACAATGCCCTGCGGGCACGTGTTTTCATGCCTGCCGCCGTGGTCTGGCGCGCATGCCCTTGAGCAGATGCCAGAGCCTGTCGCCGCCATGACAGCCCCGGAACATAGGGGTGAATGCGGGGTCTTCCCTTTGACGGAACAAAGTGCTAAAAATAAATTTTTACGCCAGTAAAACAGTCTTAAAACCCAGCTGTCCTGGCAGCCGCGTGGTCTGCGCGGCACTACACGCCAGACGCCTCAGAGAGCATATGCTCCGGGCGCTTTCTTTTCATCGGAGCGCATGACCGCATGGCGGCGCACTCCGCTTCACGCTTGCAATCTCGCCTGGCAAATCCCAGGCGTACACTAAGGTATTCTCATGGCAGATACATTGCCCCGCGTCATTCTGGTGGGTCGCCCCAATGTGGGCAAATCCACCCTGTTCAACAGGCTTATCCGCAGCAATCGGGCCATCACCCATGACCGCCCCGGCGTGACCCGCGACCGCATGGACGGCGTGGTGCGCCGCAAGGACACTCCCGTTTTCGGCATTGTGGACACGGGAGGCATCACGCTTGACGCCCACGCAGCCGTGGTTGAAGGCCCCGAAGGCATTCGCGGCTTTGAGCGCGACATCCTTGCGCAAACCGAGGCGGCGCTGGTTGATGCCGCAGCCGTGGCCTTTGTGGTGGATTCGCGTGACGGCCTGCTGCCCCTGGACGAGCATCTCGCAGCCCATGTGCGCCGCAAGGGTTTGCCCACCATCTGCGTGGTCAACAAGGTTGACGGCGTGGAGCGCGAAGATGAACTCATGGCCGAATTTCATGTTCTGGGCTTCCCGCTGCTGGCGGTTTCTGCCGAGCACGGGCACAACATCACCGCTCTGGTGGAAGAACTGGTAGCCCTGTTACCGGAAGAAACCTCCACCGAGCCGCCCGCCCCGCCGACCCTCAAGCTGGCCATGCTTGGCCGCCCCAACGCGGGCAAGTCATCGCTTATCAACGCCATTTCCCGCAGTGACCGCATGATTGTTTCCGATGTGGCGGGCACCACGCGCGACAGTGTTGACGTGCGCTTTGCGAGCGGTGGGCGCGACTACGTGTTTGTGGACACTGCGGGTGTGCGCCGCCGCACCAAGATCAGCGACAGTCTGGAAAAGTACTCCGTCAACTCGGCCATCAAGTCGAGCACCAAGGCCGACGTGACCCTGCTGACACTGGACGCCGCCGAAGGCGTGAGCCAGCAGGACAAGCGCCTCATGGACATGCTGAACACGCGCAAAACGCCCTTTATGGTGCTTATCAACAAGTGCGACCTGGCCCCCCGCGACTCGCTGGACAGACTCAAGAAAAACGTGGCCGAAATGCTGGCCTTTTGCCCGCATGTGCCGATTCTGAATGTTTCCGCCCTCAAGGGAACCGGCCTGAAAAAAATTCTGCCCCTGGCAACCCAGATTCACGAAGAATGCAGCGTCCGCATTTCTACCGGCAAGCTCAACCGCGCCATGGAAGAAGTGCTCGACAAGCACCAGCCGCCTGTGGTCAAGCGTGTGCGCGCCAAGTTCTTCTACCTGACCCAGGCGGAAACCGCGCCGCCGACCTTTGTGTGCTTTGTGAGCGATGCCACCCGTGTTCCTGAAAGCTATACCCGCTATCTTGAACGCGCATTGCGCAAAATATTCGGCATCACGCACGCCCCCATGCGCCTGCACCTGCGCTCAAGCCACAAGAAAAAAACTGAAAAATAGCGGCAGGCCTGGCTGAGACCAGGCTGCCCGCCGAGCAAAAAAAATCCCCCGGGTCAAACCGGGGGACACGATGTCAGTCTGCAAAAGACGGCAAGCCCAATGAGCATGGATAAAAGAGCTTGAATGGCGGAGACGTATAGGGGTCGAACCTACCACAGACCGCAAGGCCTGCCACCGGTTTTGAAGACCGGGCGCCACACCGGTGACGAAACGTCTCCGCATGGGCGCACCATAGGGCAAAAGCCCCTTGCCCGCAAGAGGGCAAACTTATTTGGCCTTTGCAGCACAGCAAAAGCAGCAAAGCCCGCAGCACAGTTTGAGCATGCGCAACACGCACCCGGCATGCTGTTTTGACTTCAGAACGTCAAACCTCCATTGCCAAGTGTGTTTTGCGCATTATTATGAACAAGACAAGCGCAGCCGAAACCCCTGTTGCCTGAACTGCAAATGCCCACAAACATTTGACACCAGACACATACAGGTAGTAATTTCTTAACTGTGCTGGCCATATATCCGGCCTGGCCGTGCGCCACCGCGCACGGAAAACGTAACGGAGGCAGTGTTGAATCAGATAAGTCGCAACCTGATGCTGTGGGCGATAATCGTCCTGGCGATGGTCATGCTTTTCAATATGTTCCAGCAACCGCAGGGGATCACCCAGCGGGTGCCCTACTCAGATTTTCTCAGTCAGGTGGACAACGGCCAGCTCATGTCCGTGACCATTCAGGGGCACACCCTCATCGGGCGCACCTCTGACGGAAAAACCGTGCAGTCCTACGCTCCGCAGGACATCGGCCTCGTAAACCGCCTTATTGAAAAAAAGGTCGAAATCAAGGCCGAACCGCCGGAAGAACAGCCATGGTACATGACCCTGCTGGTTTCATGGTTCCCCATGCTTTTGCTTGTGGGCGTGTGGATTTTCTTTATGCGCCAGATGCAGAGCGGTGGCGGCAAGGCCATGAGCTTTGGTCGGTCGCGCGCTCGCCTGCTCAATCAGGACAGCACCCGCGTTACCTTTGCTGACGTGGCTGGTGTTGACGAAGCCAAGGACGAGCTTTCGGAAGTTGTGGAATTTCTCTCCAACCCCAAAAAGTTTACCCGCCTTGGCGGGCGCATCCCCAAGGGCGTGTTGCTCGTGGGCCCTCCCGGCACGGGTAAGACCCTTCTGGCGCGAGCCGTGGCTGGCGAGGCCGGGGTGCCGTTCTTTTCCATTTCTGGCTCCGACTTTGTTGAAATGTTTGTGGGCGTGGGCGCTTCGCGCGTTCGCGACCTTTTTGTTCAGGGCAAGAAAAACGCGCCCTGTCTGATATTTATTGACGAAATTGACGCCGTTGGCCGTCAGCGTGGCGCTGGCCTCGGCGGCGGACATGATGAACGCGAGCAGACCCTGAACCAACTGCTTGTGGAAATGGACGGCTTTGAAAGCAATGAAGGAGTTATCCTCATTGCCGCCACCAACCGCCCAGATGTGCTGGACCCCGCCCTGCTGCGTCCTGGCCGTTTTGACCGTCAGGTGATGGTGCCCACGCCCGATCTGCGTGGCCGCCGCCGCATCCTTGAAGTGCACACCAAACGCACGCCGCTTGCGGGCGATGTTGATCTGGAGGTGCTGGCGCGCGGTACACCTGGCTTTTCCGGCGCTGACCTTGAAAATCTGGTCAACGAAGCGGCCCTTCAGGCCGCCAAGCTCAATCAGGACCGTCTGGACATGCACGATTTCGAGTATGCCAAGGACAAGGTTCTCATGGGCCGCGAACGCCGCAGCCTTATCCTCTCCGAGGAAGAAAAGCGCATCACCGCCTATCACGAAGGCGGTCACGCCCTGGCTGCCCGCCTGCTGCCCGGTTCCGACCCCGTGCACAAGGTTACTATCATTCCGCGTGGGCGCGCCCTCGGCGTGACCATGCAGCTGCCGGAAGAAGACCGCCACGGCTATTCGCGCTCCTTCCTGCGCAATAATCTGGTGGTGCTGCTGGGCGGACGCGTAGCGGAAGAAATTATTTTTGACGACATTACCACCGGCGCCTCCAACGACATTGAACGCGTCACCCGTATGGCCCGCAAGATGGTCTGCGAGTGGGGCATGAGCGAAGCCGTGGGTACGCTGGCCATCGGCGAAACCGGCGAAGAAGTTTTTATTGGCCGCGAATGGGTGCAGAACAAGAACTTCAGCGAAGACACGGCACGGCTTGTGGATTCGGAAGTGAAGCGCATTGTGGAAGACGCGCACAGCCGCTGCCGCAAGCTGCTTGAGGAAAATCTGGATACCCTTCACCGCATTGCCCAGGCCCTTCTTGACCGCGAAACCATCACTGGCGAGGATCTTGAGCTGCTCATGGACAACAAGGAGCTGCCCCCGCTCGACAGCAACGGCAAACCCGTACCCGCCAGCACTGCCGCCAAGGGTGGCAAGGCTGCCAAATCCGGCGCTGAATTTGTCATTGAACCAGATACCGATGCTCAGGCTCCTGAACAGAATGTAGAGCAGAAACCGGAGCAGCAATCGGAGCAGGCGGAGTCCAAACAGTCCAAAACCGAGAACACCCGGAACAACAGTAAAGAAAATGACCGATAGCATTTGCCCGGCCGCTCTTTCCAGGGGCGCAGACTGGCATATTCTTGGGGGGCGGGCGTTGAAGACGCCCTCCCCCTTTGGCGTCATGGGTATTGTGAATCTGACCCCAGATTCCTTCTATGACGGGGGCCGGCACAACGCCCCGGCATCGGGCCTCAACCATGCGCTGACCCTGCGCAACCAGGGTGCAGACATTCTTGACCTTGGTGCGGAATCGTCGCGGCCCGGAGCTGCGGAACTGCCCCCCCAGCAGGAAACCGAGCGCCTGCTGCCGGTTCTGTCAGGGCTGCGCCAGGCTGCGCCCGGAGCCGTAATCTCCGTTGACACCTACCATGCCGCCACGGCTGCCGCAGTGCTGGACATGGGGGCTGCCATCATCAACGATATTTCGGCCTGCGCCTTTGATCCCGCCCTGCTGGATGTGCTTGTGCAGTACAAGCCCGGCTATGTGCTGATGCACAGTCAAGGCCGCCCGCAGACCATGCAGCACGATCCGCGCTACACTGACGTTCGACGTGAAGTGCTGGAATTCTTTGAGCGCGAGATGTCGCGTCTGGTGCGGGCGGGCCTGCCGGAAGACCGCATTGTGCTTGACCCCGGCATCGGCTTTGGCAAGACGCTTGAACACAACCTCACCCTGCTGGCCCACCCGGAAGACTGGCTCGCCCTTGGGCGCCCCGTGCTCATGGCCTTGTCCATGAAATCCGTTTTTGGCGGGCTTCTGGGCCTTCCGTCGCAGGAGCGCGGCCTGGCAACAGCCACGGCCACGGCAATGCTGCGCGGCAAGGGTGTGTTCTGGCACAGGGTACATGATGTTGTTGCGGCCCGTCAGGCCATGACTCTTGCTTTGGCTCTTGAGGCCAACTAGGGATTCAAACCGTCAACGATTGCGAGTCTGCCGGTATGGTGCGATTTTTTTCAACGCGCCCATTCACTGGAATGCTGCTCATCACGTTGGCCTTCAACTTACTTTTGACCTGGGTTTTGATTGACCGCAAACAGCAGATTGAACGGGTCAAACTTGAGAGCATCGCCCGCTCGCAGCGCGATAATCTCCAAAACGATCTGTTGCGCCTGATATTCAAAACGGAAACCCTGAACGCGCTTGTTATTGACAACCATGGGAACATTCAGGAATTCGAGCGCGTTGCCGCTGCCCTGCGGGATGAAGATACCATTCAGGCCTTTGTGCTCGCTCCGGGGGGCACCATCGACAAGGTGTACCCATATACACCAGCCAATAGCCTGCTGGTGGGGCAGGACATGCTGGACGGCAATCTTGGCTGCCACGAGGCCGTCACGGCCCGTCACGGCGCACCCCTGACCCTGGCGGGGCCGGTACTGTTGCCCAACGGGGATGCGGCTCTGGTGGGGCGACTTTCCGTATTCCTTCCTGATGCTTCCGGTCGCCCTCAGTATTGGGGTATCGCCGCGATATTGCTACGTTTTCCTGACGTGCTGACAGCCTCGGACCTTTCCCTGCTGGACAGCATGGATATCGACTTTGGCCTTTGGCGCACATCCCCCCACAAGGGAGGGGCTTTGCTTATTGCTGGCAGCGCGGATTCAGAAAAAGACGCAGGCAGCATAGACGTACCGGTGACAATTCTTAACGCCCACTGGCTGATCCGCATGTCGGCAGGCGTTGCGTGGTATAGATCACTGGAATCATGGCTCTATGTGGGCATGAGTGTTCTTCTCAGCCTTTTCCTTGCGACTCTAGTTCAAAGGAATCATGATCTTACACAAATTCGCACCTATCTTGAGGCCATCGCTTACAGGGACGCACTCACGGGCGCGCTCAACAGGCGTGGACTCTTTGAGGAACTGCAACGGCGCATAGCCGCACCAATTTCAAAAGATTTTACTTTATATTACTTTGACTTAAATAATTTTAAAAGCATTAACGACACCTATGGACATGAGGCGGGCGACCGAGTATTGCAACTCTTCGCAGAGGTTGTTCGCGCACATGCCCCGGTGACGCACATTCTGGGGCGTATGGGCGGGGATGAATTTGTGTTGCTGCTCAACGGCACCCCGTCCAAGGAGAGGGACAAAGCCGCCTTTGCCCGTATGCACGCCGATCTTGCAAAGGGGCTGCCCGAGCTGAACATACCCGGGCCGATCACGTTCAGCATGGGCAGTGCAGTGTACCCTGATTCGGCCCTCACGGTGGATGCGCTGCTCTCCTGCGCGGATACTGCCATGTACCAAGACAAGGAACGCGCCAAGGCTCTCGGCTGACAGCGCTGCGGTTGCCCGATACACTTTGCTGCAAGGAACACACCGTGTTTGACCATATTGCCATAGACTGGCGCGATGTAATGGATATAGCTGTGGTCAGCATTCTGCTGTACCAGGTTATCCAGATGCTGCGCGGCTCGCGGGCGCTGACAGTCCTTACAGGGCTGGGCCTGCTTACGCTGTTGTATTTCTTTTCAAACGCTCTCGGCCTGTACACGCTTACCTGGCTGTTGCAGCACATCTTCAGCTCCCTGTTCATCCTCATAGTCGTTATTTTTCAGGCCGACATCCGTCAGGCCCTGGGCGAAATGGGCGCACGGCCTATCTTTCGCCGATCCAGCATAAAGAATATTGGCGTGGAAGAAGTGGTGACCGCATGTGTTGAAATGGCACGGCTGCGGGTGGGTGCACTTATTGTTATTGAACGCAGCATGCGCCTTGGCGATATGATCAAACGCGAAGGCGTGCGCATTGATGCGCAGCTTTCACGGCAGCTGCTCATGAATATTTTTTACCCCAAGGCCCCCCTGCACGATGGCGCAGTAATCATCAGCCGAAACAGAATCACCGCTGCGGCCTGCATTCTGCCGCTGGCCGAAGCCAAGGGGCAGAACTTCGGCACGCGGCACCGGGCGGCACTGGGTATCGCCCGTGAAAGTGATGCTCTGGTCATTGTTGTTTCTGAAGAAAGAGGCGAAATTTCCGTGGCCCTCAAGGATGAGCTGATGCGCGCCCTTGACGCTACCCGCCTCAGGCAGGTGCTTAATGAAATCCTCTGATCCCTCACGCCGCCCGCCGCACCTGCTTTCCATGCTGCTGGCGATCTTTATCGCCGTGAGCATGTGGTACATGGTCAGCGTTCGCGACAGGCTGGAAGCGCAGATCGAAGTAAGCCTTGATTATTTTGGCATCCCCGCCAACCTTGTGGTGACTGACGGTCTCATCAACAAGGCCATTGTGCGCCTGCGCGGGCCGGAAACTCTTTTGCGCTCCATAACGCAGCGCAAGATTATTCAGGCTGTTGACCTTTCCTCCATCAAAAAGGGCACCACAGTAGTTCCGCTTTCGGCAGAACACCTGGGCGCGGCCTTCCGCGCGTTTGAGCTCATTGATGTGCAGCCCCCGCGCATTGTGGTCAAGGCCGACACCGTGCAGGAGCGAAGCGTACCTGTTAAGGCTGTTGTGGATTCGCCCCTGCGCAGCGGCGCCCTGACGGTGGAAAACGTCAGCGTGACCCCGGCCACGGTGGTTTTGCGCGGGCCGGAATCCGTTGTCTCCGCCATTGCCAGCGTGCCGCTGACCATCATGCTTGACCCCAAGGCAGCGGGCACAACAACGCAGCAGACCATCACGCTGGACACGCCGGGCATGGTCACGGCCACGCCGCCTTCCGTCAAGGTGCAGTACACCATCACCAGTGGGCGCACCGTCATCTCGCGCCGCTGCAAAGTGGAAATTGCCAAGGAAAGCCGCCTGGCCTATACGGTGACCCCCGATGAAATTGCCGTGCTGGTGGAGGTGCCCGAGGCTCTGGCAAAGAACAGCCATTACCTTGGCGAGATGGAAGTTTCTTTCGTCACGCCTGAAATCCAGCCGGGAGAGAGCGTTAAAACCCCCCTGCACTTCAAACTGCCGGAAGGAATGACTCTCTTGAACCCGGTTACGGAAGAAGTTACGGTAACAAGAAAAAAGAAATAAGCGACGCCCTTCAACTGCCGCATCCGGCGGCCTGAATGGAGCGCAACCGTGCCTTGGCCCTTGCGGTCCGCACGGCATATACGACAAAACCCTGCAACAGCGCCCATGCTGAAACGCATCCGCGCGCTGCAACAGCATTAGAGGTAAGGAGTTTTCATGGCTGAGCGTCTTTTCGGCACAGACGGACTGCGCGGCACGGTCAACAACTATCCCATGACCGTGGATGTGGCCCTGCGACTTGGTCTGGCGGCAGGTGCGCGCTTTCGGCGCGGCGACCACCAGCACAAGGTGGTCATCGGCAAGGATACGCGCCTTTCAGGCTATATGTTTGAATCTGCCCTCACTTCCGGCCTGTGCGCCGCCGGCATGCACGTGATCATGACCGGCCCGCTGCCCACCCCGGCCATATCCTTTCTCACCCGCAGCATGCGGGCCGACCTTGGGGTGGTTATTTCCGCCTCGCACAACCCCTTTCACGACAACGGCATCAAGTTTTTTGACGCCGATGGCTACAAGCTCCCCGACCTGACCGAAGACGAAATATCAGCCATGGTGCTGGATTCGGACTATAAATGGCCCTACCCCGAAGCGCGCGGCGTTGGCCGCGCCACCAAGATTGAAGACGCCGGGGGCCGCTATATTGTTTACACCAAGAGCTGTTTTCCTCCCCAGTTGACACTTTCTGGCCTGCGCATTGTGGTTGACTGCGCCAACGGCGCCAGCTACAAGGTTGCCCCTCTGGCTCTTGAAGAACTGGGAGCAGAAGTTTTCCGCATCGGCACAAGCCCAGACGGCACCAACATCAACGAGCACTGCGGCTCGCTCTATCCCGAAGTTGTGGCCGCCAAGGTGCGCGAGGTTCGGGCCGATGTGGGCCTTGCGCTGGACGGCGACGCCGACCGCCTCATTGTTGTGGACGAACACGGCGACATCATTGACGGCGACCAGCTCATGGCCATGTGCGCCCAGGCCATGATGGCCCGGGGCGAACTGCCGGGCAATCTGCTTGTGGCAACCGCCATGAGCAATATGGCCCTGGAAATTTTTATGAAGGATCACGGCGGTTCGCTGCTGCGCACCAAGGTGGGTGACCGCTACGTCATGGAAGCCATGCGGCGCGAAGGCGCCATGCTGGGCGGCGAGCAGTCGGGCCACCTTATTTTCCACAAGTACAGCACCACTGGTGATGGCCTGCTGGCGGCCCTGCAAATTCTGCGCATCATGCGCGAGAAGGACAAGCCCCTCTCCGAACTGGCAGGCAGGCTTAAGCCATTCCCGCAGAAGCTTATCAACGTGCGGGTCGAAAAACGTCTGCCCTTTGAGGAACGCCCCGCTATTGGCGAGGCTGTTGCCAAGGTCGAGGCGGAACTGGCCGGACGTGGGCGTGTGCTCCTGCGGTATTCCGGCACGGAATCTCTTTGCCGCGTCATGGTGGAAGGCGAAAATCCCGAAAAGGTCAAAGCTTTCGCTGAAGATCTGGCCGTTGTGGTTGAGCGCGAACTGCGCTGATTTGACCGTTGAACATCGCGGCGGCACTACCGGGCAGGTACTGCTTGCAGTATGGCTGCTATCCGTTTATTGCTTACATCGGTTTGCCGCTAATAAAAATTGTTTTGTCTACCCCCCTTGGAGGCATGCATGAAGGATATTCGTAAAGTCGTCATTCCCGTGGCCGGATGGGGCACCCGTTCCTTGCCTGCAACAAAGAATATTCCCAAGGAAATGCTGCCCATCTACAACAAGCCCGTCATCCAGTATGTGGTTGAAGAAGCGCAGCGCGCCAATATTGAAGACGTGATTTTCGTCACCAACCGCGACAAAACGGTTATTGAAGATCACTTCGACTACAACCTCCAGCTTGAGGGCGTGCTTGAACGCGCGGGCAAGCTCGACAAACTGGCTGAAGTGCGCAAGGTGGCCGAGATGGTCAACATCATGTCCGTGCGGCAAAAGCGCCAGCTTGGACTTGGCCATGCGGTGCTGTGCGCGCGCGAACTTGTGCGTGACGATCCCTTTGCCATCATGGTGGGCGATGACCTCATGTTTGGCGGTGCTCCCGGCATCGGCCAGCTCATTGAAGTTGCCATGGCCGAAAAAATGCCGGTCATCGGCGTGATGGAAGTACCGTGGGAAAAGGTCAGCCGCTACGGCATCATTGATGGCGATGAAGTGACCCCCGGCGTGTTCCGCGTCAAAAACATGGTGGAAAAACCCGCCCGTGAAGACGCGCCCTCGCGCATGGCAATTGTTGGCCGTTATGTACTCACGCCTGATATTTTTGACTATCTTGAAAAGGTCGAACCCGGTCACGGCGGCGAAATCCAGCTTACCGACGCACTCCAGGCCATGGCTCAAGAAAGGGGCATGATGGCCGTGCGTATGTCCGGCATGCGCTTTGACGCAGGCGACTGGGCGGAATTTCTCACCGCCAACATCTACTTTGCCCTTCAGGACGAAGAACTGCGCTACGATCTGCTCAAGCTGCTCAAGAATTTTGTGCAGTTCCATTAAAACCCACTGCACATATGTATTGCCCCAAGCCTCCTCTGGTTCGCCAGAGGAGGCTTGCCATTGGGGCCGTATTACGTAACTCTCCCCCACATGTACGCCACCGTCGCCCTGCTCACCCCTCCATACGCCAGCCTTACCTACACACTGCCGCCCGAATTTCCCGCCGATTTCTGGCAGCCCGGATTGCGCGTGGCCGTGCCGCTGGGCCGTGGCGAGCGCACCGCCCTGCGCGCCGCAGTGCTTTTGCGCGTCAGCCCCACCGCCGACCTGCCGGAAGGCGTGGACTGCAAAAGCCTTGGCTGGCCGCTGGAAAACGCCCCCCTGCTCCCCGCTGTGCTGCTGGAACTGGCTGAAGATCTGGCCAGACGGCAAGGGCTGCACCCCGGTCATATTCTGGGGCATGTGCTGCCACAGGGCCTGCGCCTTGCACGGGTGCGGCTGCGTAATATCGAATCCGGCAAGGCAGTGGCCTGGACTCTTGCCCGCATCCGCGAAGCCCTGCCTGAACAGCGCCGGACTCTCGCCGAGGCCCTTTGCAACGGCACGGCCCGCATGCTGCCCCCCGGCACAGACGCCGCCAGCGAAGAATTTTGCCTGCTGCGCGTTGACCCGCCCTGGCCTGTACGGCCCTCGGCCAAACGCCAGATCGAGGTTCTGGACTATCTGCACCAGCACGGCAGCGTAAGCCGCAGACGGCTGGTGCAATCCCTCGGGCAAGCAGTAACACCTGCCCTCCATACCCTGCTGGAGGCCGGGCACGTCAACCTTGCGCGCGATAACGGCGTTGACGATGATGACGCCCTGGACGCCACAGAACAAAGCCTGTTGCCGCCCCCACCAGCCCCCTTTGCCCTTAACGATGAACAGGCATGTGCGCTTGAGAGCATGCTGGAGGCCCTGCGGGCAGACGAGGCTTCCTCGCGCCTGCTCTTTGGCGTGACCGGCAGCGGCAAAACAGCAGTATACCTTGAACTTGCCAAGGCCTGCCTTGCAGCGGGCAAAAGCATCATGCTGCTCGCCCCCGAAGTGGCGCTGGCTCACAAGTTGCGGCGAGATGCCACGTGCGCGCTGCCCGATGCCCCCTTATTTTTCTACCACGGCTACCAGTCGCCCGCGCGGCGGGAAGCGACCTTTCGCCAGATGGCGCAGAGCGACAGCCCCTGCATCGTCGTGGGTACTCGCTCGGCATTGTTTCTGCCAGTGCCCCACCTGAACTGCATTGTGCTGGACGAAGAGCACGACGGCTCTTTCAAGCAGGACGAAAGCCTGGCCTATCAGGCCAAGGAAGTGGCGTGGTTCCGCGTTGCCCAGGCAAAGGGGCTGCTGGTGCTTGGTTCTGCCACGCCAGACCTCAAGACCTTTTATGCGGCTGAAAACGGGCACCTGCCCATCCTGCGGCTACCGCACCGCGTGGGCGGACGCGAACTGCCACCGGTGGAACTGGTGGACATAAGCTCCCTAGCGCCCGGCTCAACCAGCATGGACGGTCTGCTGGCCCCACAAAGTGAAGCCGCACTGCGCGAGACCATTGAACGCGGCGAGCAAGCCGTGGTGCTGCTGAACAGGCGCGGCTACGCCCCCCTGATGTACTGCCTTGACTGCAACCGCACCCTGCGCTGCCCGCACTGCGAAATTGGGCTCACCTATCACAAAGGGCTGGAAAAACTCGTCTGCCACTATTGCGGCTATAGCCGACCATTTCCCTCGCCCTGCCCAGAGTGCGGCGGCATGAACTTTTTGCCCATGGGCGAAGGCACGGAACGCCTGGCCGAGCGCCTGAGCGTACTGGCCGGGGGGCCTGTGCTGCGGCTGGACAGGGACAGCACCCGCAGGCCCGGACGCATGGAAGAAATCCTTGCGGCCTTTTCCCGGCAGGAGGCCCCCATACTGGTGGGTACGCAAATGCTCTCCAAGGGGCATCACTTCCCTCTGGTGACGCTGGCCGTCATCGCGGATGCGGACCTGGGTCTGAACCTGCCGGACTACCGCGCCGCCGAGCGCACATTCCAATTGCTGGTGCAGTCTGCCGGGCGCGCTGGCAGGGGCGACAAGCCGGGCCGGGTGCTTATCCAGACGCGTGATGTGGAGCACTACTGCTGGCAGTACGTGCGCACCGCAGACTATGAGGGCTTTTATCAGGCAGAGCTTGCCAAACGTCGGTTGCGCCGTTACCCGCCCTTTGTACGGCTGGCGCTCATTCGCATATCCTACGCGCTGAACGAACAGGGCGGCCCCCCTGCTCTCAACGATCTGGCTCAGGCCCTGCGCAGCAAGGCAGCGGAACTGGGCGTGCAGCTTCTTGGCCCCGCCCCGGCCCCACTGGCCCTGTTGCGTGGGCGCAAGCGTTTTACATGTTTAATAAAAGGGCAGGACTGGCAGGCGTTACGCTCGCTCTATTTTTTTGCTTTATCACAAAAAGCTTCAAGACACTTGCGACTTTTTCTTGACCTTGATCCAATAAATATGTTGTGACAGCCCATTACTGTTGTCGAGGGCGGCCCGATAGCCGCGTCCGTTTCTGCGACATTGCAACCGTACCAGTGTGCTAAGGTATGCCGGGATGGGCTGTTGTGCGCTTTTTTGCATCTTAGTGGAGGGGTGATGAAGGTTTTTCGTGCTGTATGTCTGGCGCTGGCTCTGGTAGCCTGTTGCGCACCCGTAGCCTGGGGCGAAGGTTTCTCCCTGAATGAATGGAGCGCCAGAGGTGTTTCCCTGGCTGGCGGCATGGTGGGCCGCGCTGATGATGTTTCGGCCATTGCGTACAATGCCGCAGGCATTACGCAACTGCCCGGCACGCGCATGATGGGCGGTTTTGCCCTCATCAGCCCCTCAGGCGGCATAACCACCAATGCTGGCAGCCGCCAGACCGATACCTACACAAAACCCGCGCTCTGGAATGCCCCGCATGCATATCTGAGCCACCAGCTCAGCGACAACGCTTGGGTTGGCCTGGGCGTTTTTTCGCGTTTCGGCCTTGGCAACAGCTATGCTGGCGACTGGGCGGGCAGGTATAATGTCTATGACATCGGCGTACAGACCATCTCCTTCGTGCCCACCCTTGCGGTCAAGCTCAACGATACAGTTTCCTTCTCCGTAGGCGTGGAAGCCATGAATGCCCACATGTACATGGGCAACAAGATTCCCACCAATAAAGGTACAGGGGCTACCTTTGACAACGACATGCAGCTTGAAGGCAACGGATGGGGCTACGGCGCGCATCTTGGGCTGCACATGCGCCTCAACGACCAGTGGTCGGTTGGCCTGTCCTACAAGAGCCAGGTGACCATGAACATCAATGGCGACGTGGAATTTGCCTATCAGGGCTACAACGCCATCAGCAGACCTAAACACCTGCCCGAAGCCAGAAACTGCGGCGCAAACACAGTGCTTCAGTTGCCAGATTCAGCAGCGCTGGGCGTTACCTACAAGCCGCTGGACAATCTGAGCTTTGAAGTGGGCACGGTCTGGACCCGCTGGTCCACCTACAATGCCCTGAACATCTATATGGATAACGGCTACAGTTCCATCAACAACAAGGAATGGCGCGACGGCTGGAACTTCAACGGCAGCGTGGAATACAAACCCCTTGACTGGTGGAGCCTGCGCGCGGGTTTTTCGTATGAAACCCCTGTAGTCAATGAAAGCCATGCCGACTTCATGATCCCCACCAATGGCCGCAAAACGCTCAGCGTGGGCACCGGCTTTAACTGGAATAACTGGACCGTGGACCTCGCCTACGCCCACCTGTGGATCAATTCGCTTGACTACGGCGGCACCGATGCCAAGGGCATATCGCCCGATGTGGGCATTACAGGCGGCAACTCCAAGGATGTTTCTGCAAACATCTATATGCTTTCAGTGGGTTACACGTTCTAAAAAGCCACATGGGGCACATAGTCGCCGCTGTTGTTGTATGGGCGGCTGGCGCTTGACCGCAAAAGCAGATGAACCCGGTTGTTAAAAAAACAGCCGGGTTTTTCTTTTTATACAGAATGCATTTGCTCCCCAGATGAATCCGCACGTTGCAACATGCTGTTTTGCATGGCTAACACAGTAAAGATACGTCATCACTCCTGCCAATATAGAAAAAATATTGACATTTTCTAATGATTGTTTCAACTTTAAAGCTGCCTTCATTTTTTTGGAGGAAAGTACCTAGGAGGACTGTCATGAAACGCTTTATTCTTGCGTTGGCGCTGGTGCTGAGTCTGGCACTGCCCAACATTGCCGCTGCTGAAGGCAACGGCATGTATCTGGCCCCCAAATTCCTGATGAGCTTTCAAAATACCGGCCAAATTGAACGCTCCCGCGCCATGGCTGGCTCAGGCGTAGACCAGTACAGCCAGTTCACCCTTGGTGGCGCCCTGGCCCTGGGCTATGACTTCTGGCCCCAGCAGATGCTGCCCCTGCGTGCCGAACTTGAATTCGCCATGCGCGGCAACAATGAAAAGACCTGGAGCGATGGCGGCGCAGCCATCAAGCAGGTCAAGGGCACCTGGAATTCCTCGACCCTGTTTGCAAACCTGTTCTGGGATTTCCACAACGACAGCATCATGACCCCTTATGTGGGTGGTGGTCTTGGCATGGCCTTCAACTACGCTGGCTATGACTTTACCGCCAACAACGGCGACAAGTTCAGCGGCGACCAACGCACCACCAACTTTGCGTGGAATCTGGGCGCTGGTGTTGCCTTCAACATCAACGAGCACTTCGCCATTGACGCTGGCTACCGCTTTGTGAGCCTTGGCTACAACGATGTGAGCGTCACCTCTGCCGGCAACAAGTACAACGTCGGCAACCGCCCCTACGAAAACGAGTTCATGCTCGGCCTGCGTTACGGCTTCTAAGCCGCAGATAAGCACCGCAGCCTCACTAGAGGCAAAGCAACGTGCTGTGGACGGTAGATTCAGCGCCAGCGCTGCTTGCGCTGTCCGTCCCTCAGGAAAAAACCCCGGCTCAGGCCGGGGTTTTTGCATTCTGGCGTCAGGCGCATTGATCGGCTGCCCGCATGCGCCGGGCATGCCTGGATATTTTCTTAACTTTCTTTAATATCAACGGTTTTTATATAATTTTCGTGGAAATTCCGGTCCAAACAAGCGGCATGAAACCGCCGAAAATTTCTTTTTCCCCCTTGACAATCTGCCTTGCCTTACGGTGCGCATAGTTTACTGATCCCTTGTTGAAAAATGAAGAATACATGAGGAAAACAGAGAAAAAACAAATTATATTTGTGTAAAACTTTTCAACTCAATGTTTAAAACATCAAGACACCCCATGAAAGCCTTGCCCTAAAAGGATATCACATCATAGGGACTACAGGCCGAGTAACTAAAAAATATTAAAATTCAGACCTATTAGATATAAACAAAGTTGGGGATAAGAAATTGGCCCCATGTCTCAAACAGCTCGGAATCATCAATTGCCCCAAAATCTGATTTTGCGCTACAAGGCTGCATGCGCGAACAATGGTCGGAAATTTCTGAAAATCTCAAGAAAATGCTGCATTCCGGCGTTTTCAAGGTCTGGATTGCACCCTTGCAGGCACAAGTGCACGCGGGGGGGCTTTTGCTTACCGCGCCCAATGCTTTTGTGGCCAGTTGGCTTGAAGGCAAGATGCTCTCCACCCTGCGTGAAGCAGCAGCCCCGGTGCTGGGGCTTGACCCAGCTTCTGTTGATGTTCGCATTACAGCTGCCAGTGATACCGCTCACAGCAGCAAGCCTGCGGCTAACCTGCCAGCCAGTGACAACCGTAATGGCTCGGCCTTTGCTGCCAGCCCTGTGCAACAGACTCCTTCTTTTGCCCTGGCCCAGACTGCAGAAGTCCCCGCCAGACAGGCTGACACGGCAGAGCAGTTCGCGCACTCATCTTCCATACTAAACGCGACTTTTCCCGGTTTGGCGGCCAACGCCACGGATTCCATCAGCCGTCAGGAAACTACCACCCAGCAGATGGCGCGCCCGCAGTTGCAGGCCACCCTGCCCATCAGCAGCACCCCGGCCTATCGTCTGGCGACCAACTGGCGCTATGCTTTTGCGGACTTTGTAGTTGGCCCCACCAATAATATGGCTGTTGCGGCAGCTCAGGATGTAAGCCGTAGCAGCGGCTGCGTACGCACCCTGTTCATGAACTCTGCCCCCGGCCTTGGCAAAACCCACCTGGCACAGGCCGTTGGCCGCGCCATTGCAGAAGAACGTAGCGGCGCGCGCGTGGGCTACCTGACAGCAGAAGATTTTGCATCGCGCTTTGTGGCTGCCCTGCGCACCCACGACATCGAAAATTTCAAGACCCGTTTTCGCGATCTTGACGTACTGCTGCTTGAAGACGTGCATTTTCTTCAGGGTAAGGAAAAAATGCAGGACATGGCTCTGGCCGTGGTTAAAAGCCTTCAGGCCAAGGGCGGACGAGTCATTTTTACCTCATCGTTTTCGCCGCGCGAACTGCAACGCGTCGACAGCCAGCTTGTGTCGCATTTCTGCTCGGGCATCCTCACCGATATTGGCCGCCCCACAGAAGACATGCGCCGCCACATTCTTGAGCGCAAGGCCAAGAGTTACCAGGTGCTGCTGCCCGACTCCGTTTGCGAACTGCTGGCCAGCCGCCTTGACGGCGATGTGCGCCAGATGGAATCGTGTCTGAACAGCCTCATTTTCAAGGCGCGTCTGCTCAATTGCGGCCTTAACCTTGATCTGGCCATGGAAGTGCTCAGCCAGTACGCTGAAATCAGCTGCGGGCCGGATATGCCCACCATCGTGCGTCTGGTCTGTGAAAGCTACGGCCTCAACGAGCGCCAGCTCAGCTCCCGCTCGCGCCGCAAGGAATGCGTGCTGGGCCGCAACACCGTATACTATCTCGCACGCAAACACACAGAACTGACTCTTGAAGAAATCGGCGAAAAATTCAACCGTCGCCATTCCACGGTTATCAAGGGCATCACCAGTGTGGAACGTGAACTTTCCAAAGAAACCAGCCTTGGCCGCCAGATTGCCAGAGCCGTCAAACTTATCGAACGCAATGCAGGCATGGGCGCGTAAGCGTCCTTTGCCCTGCTGATGCCTTGCCCCTGCACCGTCTGGGGTACAGAGCTTCTTCTGCCTTCCATATCCAAATTTTCGTTTCGCATACTTGTCTGAGGTGCGGACTCTGGCCTTGCAGGCCTTTGGCTGTGTACAACACAGCAAAGGCACAAGCCTGCTCCGCTTCATCCCTCAGGATATGCAGATTGCCCCTGCGAGCGCATTCCAACATGCACGCTTATGATATAAACCGTGTATTTATTGATACATGGCTTCACTCTCCGTATGGTCTTAATGATCGCTGGATATGACGCAACTGGCCGCACAAGGCGTCTGGTCATGCCCCAGCCCGCGTTCAGGACAGGCCATGCTGCACGTAGATATCCATAAAAAACACGGTGATTTTGAACTGCAAATTGCATTTACGCTTGCGGAGTGCGGTATTGCTGTGATCTTTGGCCCTTCCGGTTCCGGAAAAACAAGCCTTATCAATTGTATTGCAGGGCTGGAAACGCCCGATGCAGGGCAGATACTCTGCCACGGCATCACCTGCTTTAACGCGGAACAAGGCATAAACCTGCCGCCAGAAGCCAGACGCCTTGGCTATGTTTTTCAGGATGCCCGCCTGTTTCCACACCTTTCTGTCCGCGAGAACCTGCGTTTCGGCCTCCGGTTCCATGCCGTTCATGCCTGCAAGGATGCGCCCGCCCTCGATGACGTTGCCGACCTGCTTGATATTGCCCCCTTGTTGCACAGACGCCCGGCCCATCTTTCCGGCGGCGAAAAGCAGCGCGTTGCCATTGGGCGTGCCTTGCTCTGCCGCCCGCGCCTTCTTCTCATGGACGAACCCCTTTCATCGCTGGACATGAGCCTCAAGGATGGCCTTATGGCCTACATTGCGCGCATTCCGCAGCAGTGGAACGTGCCCGTGCTGTACGTCACCCATTCGCCAGATGAGGCCTTGGCCCTTGGCAACAGCATGCTGCTGTTGCGTCAGGGCCGCCTTGAAGCACAAGGATTAGTTGAGGTTACCCTTCGCAAGGCGCACCGTCTGGGCCTGTTGCCTTACCCCACCTTTTATCTGTCAGGAGCCGCACATGAAGCCTCTGGTATTGCCTGAACGTTTTCGCCTTTTGCTGGTGCTGACCGCATGCCTCCTTGTTTTTGCGCAGTCGGCCCACGCCGAAGGGCCATCCATCACCACCGGGCTTGGATACAAGCCCATGGTCCAGCAGCTGTGCGCGGCCTATGCGCAGCAATCCGGCGTAAAACCTACAGAAATGTACAGCGGCAACATCGGGCAGATAATCGAGCAGGCCAAGGCGGGGAGTGGCGTCAGCATTATTGTTTCAGAAAAAGGCACGTTGCAGGATTCCGGCCTGGCCTTTGCCGCCTATGAACCGCTTGGCGAAGCCGTGCTCGTGCTGGCGTGGCGCAAAGGGCTGCACCTTGCCTCGGCACAGGATCTCACCAAGCCGGAATTTGCCCAAATTGGCTATCCCGATGCCAAGGGGGCCATTTACGGCAGAGCGGCAGTGGCCTTCATGAAGGGCAACAACCTGCTGGAGCCACTCAAGGCAAAGCTTTCCATGCTTTCCACTGTGCCCCAGGTCTTTTCCTACCTTGTTTCCGGCGATCTTGACGCCGCCTTTGTGAACGAGGCCATTGCCCGCAAGCAGGGCGACAGCGTTGGCGGCTGGATGGAAGTGCGCGAGGGGTATACGCCAATGCTGCTGGTGGCGGGGGTTGTGGCCGGGCAGGAGAACAAGGCCGAAGTACGCTCGTTCATACAGTTTCTGAAAACCCCTGAAGCGCAACGCATCCTTGCTGGCAACGGCCTGCGCCTGTAGCCATGCAGTTTCATGAACTATGGCGCGCCCTGTGCGCGCCTGAGGTCAGCTTTTCCGTATTGCTGACCCTGCGGGTCTGTAGCGCCTGTCTGATCTTGCACGCGCTGACGGCCATTCCTCTTGCCCGGCTGGGCATGGCGAAAAATCCGCATCTGCGGCGGGTGATCAACTTTATCATCACCCTGCCGCTGGTTTTTCCGCCCATGGCCCTTGGCTTTTTGCTGCTCATGCTCTTTGGCCGCAACGGCTGGGGAGGCATTGCCCTGAGGGAGACACTGGGCGTCAGCCTGGTGTTTTCGCAGGGGGGCATCATTCTTGCCTCGTGGCTTGCCGGGCTGCCCCTTGTGGTCAAGCCCGTGCAAACCGCGCTGAACAATCCCGAACTGCTGCGCTTTGAACAGGCGGCGCGGGTGTGCGGCGCAACACCCCGCAAATGTTTTTTTCTTGTGACCTTGCCGCTCATCAGGCATGGCCTTGCCGCCGGGCTGCTGCTGGGCATCACGCGAGCCATGGGCGAGGTGGGCATCAGCCTCATGCTCGGCGGCAACATTGCGGGGCGCACCAATACGCTCTCTCTGGAAGTGTTCAACGCAGTTTCCACGGGGGAATTTCAGCGGGCAGCCCTGCTCTGCGCCATACTGGCGATAATCAGTCTTTTGCTGTACCTTGGCATTGACTGGTGTCAAAAAAAGTCATTCTAGAGCATTATCACTCCGCTGCTTCAGCGCACATGCAGGATCCTGCGCCGTTGCCGGAACATTCTCAACCGACATTGCTCTAGCCTGTACAGAGTGTTGCATTCACAAGGAGCATGTCATGCACTTTCCCTGTTCTGATACATGGCTTGAGGGCCTGCTGGCAGACGACTGCCCCGGTCTTGACCTCACAGTAGAGCTGCTCGGCATTGCCGGGGCTTCTGGCATCATGCGCTTCGCGCCCAAGGCGGATTGCACCATCAGCGGCGTGGAAGAGGCCGAATTGCTCCTGCGCAAATGCGGCCTTTCTGTCAGCCGCACCGCAGCCAACGGCAACAGGCTTGCAGCGGGCCAGCAATGTCTGGAGGCCACAGGCCCATCCGCCGCCCTGCACCGTGGCTGGAAGCTGGCCCAGACCCTGATGGAATACATGACAGGCATTGCCACGCGCGCGGCGCACATGGTGGAGCAGGCCCACTCAGCAAACCCCGCCGTGCGCGTGGCCGTGACACGCAAAAACTTTCCCGGCGCCAAGAGCATCTGCCTGGAGGCGGCCATGAACGGCGGGGCCATGATTCATCGGCAAAACCTCTCGGACAGCATCCTCATTTTTGAGCAGCACCGCGTTTTTCTGCCCGGCGAGCAGCAGGCCTCGTTACGCAGTGTGGCAGCCATGATGGACAAATTGCGCGCGCGAGCACCAGAGCGCAAAGTCAGCGCCGAGGTAGACACCTTTGACGATGCACTGCTCGTGGCGGAGGCGGGCATTGATATTGTTCAGTGCGAAAAATTTGACTGCGAAACTCTTGCCGCAACCGTGGGCGCGGTGCGCGCCCTGCGTGACGACATCGTCATTCTGGCCGCTGGCGGCGTCAACGGCGGCAACGCCGCCCAGTATGCGGCCACAGGCGTTGACGTGCTCGTCACAAGCTGGCCCTACTTTGGCAAACCGGCAGACATCAAGGTTGTCATGGAAAAAGCCCCCTAGGGCAATAATCGCGGAGGTACAGATGCCTTTTGTAAATATCAAGGTAACAGGCGGTGCAGAAGCCCCCACTGCGGAGCAGAAAGCAGAACTCATCAGCGGCGTCACGGAACTGCTGCAAAGGGTGCTGAACAAAAACCCCGCAACCACCGTGGTTCTTATTGAAGAACTCTCCACGGATAACTGGGGCATTGGCGGCGAAAGCGTTACAGTGCGCCGCCGCAAACAGTAGCAGCCATCAAATAGGCAAGGCGGCAGCCCGGACATGAAACCCGGGTCGCCGCCTTTATTTTTCTACTGGGGTACAGCCCTACAGCCAGGTGACATCCAGCGCCTTGCGCGGCGGCCTGAAGTGGGGGGCAAGCAGGGGAAAACCCATCATCTGCGCGGCATAGACCTGCTCATCATCCTTCACGCCGACAAAGGCCCGCAGAGCGTGGGCAGAGGGATGCCCCATGGCAAAGCACACGTAGCCGCCCCAGCAACAGCCCACCTTGTGGCCGTGGGCCAGTAGCTCCAGGTAGGCGGCGGCAATGGAGGCATCCGCTGGCCCCCAGTGTCCTTTGGGGGCAACAATCAGGGCAAGATGCGGGGCCGTGCGGGTGATGACGTCATACCCGGCGTCCCATGCCCGCACGAGGCTTTCGGCATGCACATCCCTGGCGGTGGCAGGGTCAATTTCCGGCAGGGCGCGCAACCAGTCAATGACCAGGGCTGCCAGCTTTTCCGTCTGCTCGCGGGTTTCCAAAACAATCCAGCGCAGCTCCTGCGTGTTTTTGGCCGAGGGTGCAAAGCGCGCGCCGTCGAGGATCCTGTGCAGCAGATCATGCGGAACAGGTTTGTTTTTGAAATTCCGCACCGACCGGCGCGAAAATACGAGTTCTTCAACCTGCTCGGCGGATGGTATCTGCTCACGCCGCAAGGGGCGGCTGTCTTGCGATGAAAGCCCCGGCGCTGAACAGGCGTTGGCGGGGCAAAAGGCCATGCACTGCCCGCAACCAATGCATACCCTGACCTTGTGTGAGGATATGGAGGGGTATTCGCCCACATTGCCATCTATAATCTGGATAGGGCACACTTTGGCGCAAATTCCGTCCTTGCGGCACAATTCTGTATCTACTATAAAAGCATTCATAGGCTCCCTGGCGTTATAACGCATGGTCAAAAATGCAAAATGCCGCCTTTGCAGGCATGAGCCTGCTCAGGGGCTTGTATCCTGCGCATAAGAGCGGCGGTTTACAGACTGCCGTAGGTGCGAATACTACGGTAATGCCTGCCAAAAGGCAAAAATCCGCCAGCACGCCCATGGCTCGGCCCCCAGCACGGGCACCAGCAGCCCCACCACCTCAGCCGCCTCTGTTTTCTCAGCAATCCGCTACCACCAGTTGCCGTGTCCTTCGGTTATCAGTTTCCTGCTTTTGAGTTTCCACTCCTAGTTTCCCTAAAAAGCGATCCCCAAAATTACCGGAATGAAGTTTTGAGAATAATTTCTCATTATTAAACGATATCATCTGGGAACTTGTTTTTTTCACACTGCCATGGTATCATTTATGCTTGTGTTCTGAACAAATATACTCTGCCTTATGCTATTTATTAACAAATAGTGACGTTTGAGTCTTTGTCTTTTTACACAACCTGTCACAAGCCTAAAGTTTTTTCACAAGCAAGCGATAGTATTTTAAACTATTGCATATGGAGAACTCTGATGCAATTACGCGCAAAAGTCTGCATCCCAATAGCTGGCATCACACTTGCTATCGGCATTTGTTGTTATTTTGTCATTCAAAAGCAATTTGAAAGACTTAACGAAACAAATATACAGACTTTGGTCGAAGCCCGCTCCTCGCAGATGACGCAGGCAATTGAACTGTGCAGCGAACAGGCCATGCGTATGGCGGCACTGGTGAGCAGACTGCCCGAGGTTGAGGCCGCCTACAGAACAGCCATGGAAGGCGACATTAATGATGAAAACAGCGCCGCCGCACAACGAGGGCGGGAAATGCTGCGCGCATCCCTCGCTCCCATGCTGGAGGGATTCAAGGCGGTTATCGGCGAAAAACCGCAGATTCATTATCACTTTCCCCCGGCCCGGAGCTTTGCGCGCCTGTGGCGCGACAAACAGACCAAACGTGGGGACAAGTGGGTTGATATTTCAGACGATCTTTCGACCTTCCGCCCCACCGTGCTTGACGTAAACAAGAACGGCAAAGCCCTGTGCGGGGTCGAAATCGGCAGCGGCGGTTTTGAAATCCGGGGTCTTGCGCCTGTCACAAGCCTTTCGGGCAGCCAGTTGGGTTCTGTTGAAGTGCTGGTGAGTTTTACGCACGTGCTGAGCGGCCTGAGCTCTGGCGAGGGAGAATCCTCGCTTCTGTATATGAACGCCGAGCACCTTAAGGTTGCCACGGGCCTGCAAAACAAGGAAAAGCACCCCATTGTCGCCGATTCATATGTTCTTGTGAGCGGCACCAAGGACGGCAAGGTTGAGGGATTGCTGGACAAGAGCTTTCTGGACGCCACCCGCAAGGGCTCGACCACCCGAATTGTCGGCTCCACCCTGCTTTCCGGCATGCCCATTACAGATTTCAAAGACAAGCAGATCGGCGTGCTCGTGTTCAGCACTGACCTCTCTGAACAGCAGGGCATCATGAGCCGCGCGGGGATCATCTTAGCTGCGGCCTTCCTTACCCTGCTTGTGGTGCCGCTGGTCATGACGTTCTTTGTGCTCAGCATTACGGTGTTGCGGCCCGTGCAGAGCATCCGACAGACCATTCAGGAAATTGCCGAAGACAGGGCCGTGCTGGCCAATCGCCTAAAGTATTCCTCCGAGGACGAAATCGGCGCGCTGGCGTCATGGTTCAACCAACTGCTGGACAAGATTGAAAGCATGCTCACAGAGGTGCAGGGATACAGAAACCTGCTGGATTCCGTGCCCGATCCCATCTTTGGCGTGGACGACGACTACCGCATTATCATTGCCAACAAAGCCACAGAAACTTTGCTTGAGAAGGATATCAAAAAACTTCGCGGGGAGTTCTGCCACGACAACTTCAATACCGAAGTGTGCCAGAGCGATGACTGCCCCATAGCGCAGTCCAAGTGCAGCGGCAAATCTGTGGTGGCGCGCATACTTGATATCGGGACTGCGGAAAATCCGCATTATATTCAGCCGTTCAGTGATGTGCTGCGCGACAACCAGGGCAATAAAATCGGCTATGTGGAAATTGCGCGCGATGTGACCACTCTGGTGCTGAAAGAACGCGAAATTGAAACCACCATGAAGCATATGAAGGAAGTGAATGCCTCCATAAGCGCAGCGGCTGACAGCCTGACAGAAGCCGTAGGCCTGATGAAGGATCGCTTCCAGCAGGTTTCGGACGGTGCGGATGCGCAAAACGGCCGCGCGCAGGAAACCGCCACCGCCATGGAAGAAATGACTTCCACCGTGCGCGAGGTGGCGCAAAATGCTTCTTCCGCCGCAGACCAGACGGAGGACGCACGGCAAAAGGCCCGACATGGCGCAGAGATAGTTGACGAGGCTGTTTCTGCCATTGCAGAGGTCAACAGTCACACAGGCGCCCTGCTCAAGGAAATGGAATCCCTTGAAACCCATACCGAGGGCATTGGCCGAATCATGGGAGTTATCTCGGATATTGCCGATCAGACCAATCTGCTGGCCCTTAACGCGGCGATCGAAGCTGCCCGAGCGGGCGATGCAGGACGCGGTTTTGCCGTAGTGGCGGACGAAGTGCGCAAACTCGCGGAAAAGACCATGCAGGCCACCAAGGAAGTCACAGAGGCCATTACCACCATCCAATCTGTGGCAAAGGGCAATATGCAGGAAATGCGCGACACTGCCGACACTGTCAGCAGGGCCACTGAAATGGCCAACCAGAGCGGCGCCGCACTTTCCCAGATAGTGGAAATTGTCGCCAGTGCCAGCAACAGCGTGCAATCCATCGCCACGGCAGCGGAGCAGCAATCCGCCACAAGCGAAGAAATCAACCATGCTATTACAGATGTGAAGCATGTTGCAGAAACCACCAATACCCTGACGCGTGAACTGCACGGCACAGTTACCGAACTTTCACGCCTTGCAGCGCAGTTGAAAGCGTTGTCGCAAGGGTAAGTTACCGTAGATTCCGAACAGGCGCAGATATAATAGGGCCCGCATCAGCCATGCTGTTTGCGGGTCCTGTGGCCTCTTCTTGACGTTTGGCACAAGATGCCCTACCCAGTGCCTATGGAGCTTTGCTGCAAGGACTTGTTCAAGCCCAACTGACCCGACGCCAGCACTGACCGGGCCAATAGTCTGCCAAGCAGCCAAAGCAAAGAAACTCTGCCCCAATTACAGACAATCCAGCAGCCCCCCTTGCCGCCCGCAGCGCAATATCAATGTCTCACAAATTTCGCCCCCCAAAAATCCCGCAACTACACACGCCCCAACCCACGATGTTTATTGAGGTTATTTGATGAAGAACGTTGAACGCTTGCTTCAGGGGAATGAATTTTTTCAAAAAAACTACTTCTGCAAGCATGAAAATGAGCTTCTGGAACTGGTTTCCAGCGGCCAGCACCCCAAGGTGCTCTATATCGGTTGCGCCGATTCCAGGGTTATTCCATCGCTTATCACCAACACTCCTCCCGGCCAGCTCTTTGTGCTGCGCAATGTGGGCAACTTTGTGGCCCCTTACAAACCGGACGAAGACTATCACGCCATGGCCGCAGGCATTGAATATGCCGTAACGGCCTTGAATATTGAAGAAATTATTATCTGCGGGCACACTTATTGCGGCGCCATCGCAGCTCTGTACAAGGACATTCACGACGAGGCCTTTGTGCACACGCAAAAATGGCTTTCCCTTGGCAAAAAAGCCAAGGAACTTGCCACGCTGGCACTTGGCAAGGAAGTTGGACAGGATAAACTGCTGCGGCTGACAGAGAAACTCTCCATCATTTTTCAGATAGAAAACCTCATGACATACCCGTGCGTACGCGACAGAGTAAAATCGGGCGACCTGCACGTTCATGGCTGGCTCTACTATATTGAATCTGGCGAAATCAAATATTACGACCCTGACGAACATGATTTTCTGGCCCTGAAAAAATAACGGCCCAGCGTGCAGGCCAATGCGTTGACTTGTGTTGCGACATACCGCTGACAGCGGATTTTCCAGCTATGGAAAATCCGCTGTTTTTATATGCCTTCTAGTATTTCGCATTCTGTGTTGTGAATGCGGGCATTGATGGCCTTTGCCAAATGCGTATCAGCGTGTTCGCAATATATCCGTGATCAGTCTTAAAGGCGTACTACAATATGTTTTTTACCATTGAAGTGTGTCTGCTAACAATCACAGTCATATGTTTATCAATTTGCAACGATACTGTGATCTGGATTTATAAAAATTTCACGTTTACACCAGATAAATTTTATATTTAACTAATTTGAAATACATTCCAAGCTAGTCAGCCTCAAGCAAGGGACTACTTCCATGAACAAAAATCTGACAGATCAATTCATGAAGTGGAATAGTTCAGCTAATATTGCATGTTGTCTTTTAACTCGGCTTGAGGGCAACACCTTCTCCATTAGCGCCGCCACCACAAGATTTACGGACCTCATAAAAATCAAAAGTTTTGGAGAATTAGAAAAGATTATTGAAAACAGGGAGCATCTGAACAAATCGCTCTCCCAGGATTATGCGGAGGAATGGACCGTATTTTGTGAAACCAGCCATTGCTTCCTTGATTGCCGCTGTCAGCGGATTGAAGACGAGGTTTGCGTATTGTGGATTTCTGCAGCAGAACAGCAACCTACTGATGTTCTGTCTGATATTCCAATCGGCATCATCCGCATGAAGGCCACGCAAGGGCCAGCCAAACTTCAATGCACCTACATGAACAGCGAGGCGCTGGCCATGACAGGCACGTCGGGACGTGAGGCGAGCAAATGCTTCCACGTCAGTGAACTCATGCATGTTCACAGTGCCGACGTGTGCAAGGTAGAACACCTGCTGGCAATGTTCATATCCGGCAAGGCGTTGCAGCCTCTTGAGTGCAGACTGCGCCCGCGCGATGGTCACGTCAGGTGGATTCGCGTCAGTCTCTCCTGGATTATCCCCCAAGAAATTCTACAACTGGCATTTGTCAATATTTCTACAGAAAAAGAGACCCAAGCGCACAGCAGGCAAAGCCAGGTTTTGCTGCAAAAAATTCTGGATACCACGCAGGCTGCAATCTTCTGGAAAGATGCAGAAAGGCGCTTTATCGGGGTAAACAAGGCTTTTCTGGAATACTACGGATTTGATTCCGAGCAGGTGCTCTTGGGCAAGAATGATGAAGATATGGGCTGGCATAGCGACCCTGACCCGTACAAGAATGATGAACTGCGAGTGTTGCAGGGTGAGAGCACCACGCGGGTTCCCGGCATGTGCTTTTGCAGGGGCGAAAACCGCCACATTGTAGCCAGCAAAAGCCCGCTTTATGAAGACGGTAAAATTGTGGGGCTTGTTGGCAGTTTTGAAGATGTCACAAGTGAATACATGCTGCGCAAAGACGTAGTGGATCTCAACGCCAAGTTACATGCAGCCCTGAAGAAAGAACGCCAGGCCAACCGCGCAAAGTCTGACTTTCTCTTGCGCATGAGCCATGATATGCGCACTCCCCTTGCCACCATTGTGGGCTTTTCTGACCTTGAGCTGAAAAAACACCGCGATCCTGGCCTCGCCAAGGTCTTCTCCACCATAAAGGCGTGTTCAAACTTTCTGCTTGCCATTCTTTCCGACATTCTTGACCTGCAAAAACTCTCTAACGGGAAAATAGACGTTATACCCACAATTTGCACTGGCGCTCATAGCGCAAAAAGCATTGAATCCATCATCAGGCCCCAAGCTGAGGCAAAAAACATTACTTTCATAACGCATTTTAACTGCACAGCAACCAACTGCTATGCGCAGATCGACACGCGCAAGGTTCAGCAGATCATCGTCAACCTCTTGAACAATGCCGTCAAATACACGCAACCCGGCGGCACCATAACATGGCGCAATGACATCTGCGGTGAAAATGCCGACAGCCTTGTTGTAACCCATGTCATTTCTGATAACGGGCCGGGAATCAGCAAGAAATTTCAGGCCAGCATGTATTCCCCATTCACGCAGGAAGACCATATGTCCAGCTCTGGCAGCGGGCTTGGGCTAGCCATTGTGAAAAAGCTGGTCGATATTCTGGGGGGCAACATTACCTGCAAATCCGCGCCGGGGCAGGGAACAACATTCACGGTGATTTTGCCCCACCAAAAAGCTACCGCCGCAGATATCGCCGCCTTCCACAAAAAGAATCGCACACAGCACACCGCCCCAACCTCGCTTAAGGGAAGAAAGATCCTCATCTGCGAAGACAACGTCATCAACAGTGAAATCCTGAAAGAAATGCTCGAAAGTGAAGGCGTGGTGTGCGAACAGGCCTTCAACGGCAGTGAAGGAGTGGAAAAGGCCAAAGGCCGTAATTACGACATCATCATGATGGACATCCGCATGCCTGTGATGGACGGCTATCAGGCTACCCGCGAGATACGGGAGTTTGATGTGGACACTCCCATTGTGGCGCTTTCCGCCAATGTTTTTGCCGATGAGATACAGAATGCCTTTGAATCCGGCATGGACGAATTTCTGGAAAAACCGGTTATTATGAGCAAGATGTTTTCAGTTCTTGGCCAGCTTCTTTCGCCCACGCCTGCCTCAACCACGCAGGGACCGGATTAAAAGCTTGCCAGACCGTCAGCATCTCTCTTCGCAGAAAGAATACTTCATCCCTCCCTGCCAGCTTGCGTCTGAACTGTTTTCCTCCCACAGCGCAACCGCAAATGACCTTGTTGCAAATATCACAACCATGCGGGGCGCATTATACAAATGCACCCTTTCCAAGCAGGCCTTGCAGTCCCCGGAAACATGCTTACCTGAAAAGAAGATACGGTAGCCAACTACTATGTACACTCTTCTTGCTGCTTTGCAGTCTGCCCACGGTGAGATATCATGTACAGGACTGCACCATTTGCGGCAAGCCACAGATATGGCTATGAACGGCTCTTCATACCCTTCCAACCGGAGGCTATCCCCCGAAGGAGGCCATGATGACAACAGTTAAGAGCATCAGCGCGCAAGCCCTGCGGCAAAAAGACCTCAAGCAGGCGCTCATAGTGGATGTGCGCACCCCCATGGAATTTGCGGAAAAACGTCTCGTCCTTCCGACCACGCTGGCCCCTGTGACGGAGCTTGATCCTCACATGGTTGCCCTGCGTAGCGGGGCATTGACAGACACCCCCATTTATACCCTTTGCGCCAGCGGGAAGCGTGCGCAAACGGCAGCGGCCAAATTTGCCGAAGCCGGATTTGCGGACATAACCGTTATTGAAGGCGGCCTTGCGGCCTGCAAGGAAGCTGGATTCCCCACCACAGGACAGGCGCTGCCCAAAACAGGCGAAACCTCACCCACGTTGGACAGGCAGGTGCGTCTTGTGGCCGGGGCGCTCACGGCCCTGTTCGTTTTGCTGGGGCTTTTTGTACACAAGGCTTTTCTGCTCGGCGCGCTCTTTATTGGCTGCGGGCAGGTATTTTCCGGCCTTACCAACTGGTGCGGCCTCGCGCTGCTGCTCACGCGCGCACCCTGGAACAAAAAGGGCTGCTCTGGCGGCGCTTGCCCCATTGGAGCTGGCAAAAGCCCCGGCGCAAGCTGCCAGTAACGCGCCATCCCTTGGTGCCGGAACTTTCACCCTAGCTTTTTTGCAAAGGAGTTCGCCATGTCTGCACCCAACGTGCGCGGATTTTTTGATCCCGTTACCGCTACCTGGACATATGTGGTCTGGTCTGCAACTGATGCCCAGAAGCGTTGCGCCATTATAGACAGCGTGCTGGATTTTGACCTCCACGCCTGCCGCACATCCACTGTTTCTGCCGATGCCGTTATTGATTTTGTCCGCCAGCAAGGCTTTGTGGTTGAGTGGATTCTTGAAACCCACATCCACGCAGACCACGTCACCGCAGCCAGCTATATCAAGGAAAAAATGGGCGGGAAAATAGCCATCAGCAAACACATGCTGGATATCATTTCCACATGGACGCCCATCTTCCAAACGCAGGAGGACACCCCCGCAGACGGTTCGGCCTTTGACCATCTGTTTGAAAATGATGAAGAATTCACCATTGCCGACATGCCCGCAAAAATCATCCATACGCCGGGGCATACCCCCGCAGACACCACCTATATTGTGGGCAATGCGGCCTTTGTGGGCGACACCATCTTTTTACCCGATGTGGGTTCAGGCAGGTGCGACTTCCCTGGCGGCAGCGCCGAGGATTCCTATGATTCCTCCCGCAAACTCTTTGCCCTGCCCGATGACCTGCGCATCTATGTGGGGCATGACTACCCGCCTGAGGGTGTGCGGGGTCCGCAGTGCATGGCAACCGTTGGCGAGCAGAAAACCGCCAACTTGCGGCTGAACCTGCAAGTGGGCAAGGCCGAATTTGTGGCAAAACGCAAGGCGGACGATAACGGCAAGGCCGTACCGCCGCTCATTTTGCCCTCCCTTCAGGCCAACATGCGCACAGGAAAATTCGGCAAGGCCGTCAATGGCCTGCAATTTGTAAAACTGCCCGTGAACCGCATGTAAGACCAAGGGGGAATATCCAGCTTACAGACAAAGCCCCTTCTTCCTCCAGCATGCGGGGATGGACGAAGGGGCTTTGAGAACATGCGTGACTCAAGCCGGAGCGTAAAAAAGAGGGAAGCTTGCAACAGAACATGGGCCTTGTAATTTTGGCTACTTTTTGTCGTACACGGCCCGTGCAAGGTCAACCGCAAACGGCCCAGCCATACCCGTAGGCGTGGTATTGGTAAGCGCCACAAAGGATATGCCGTTGGCGCGGTCCATAAAAAAATGGCTCCCGTATGCGCCGCTCCAGCTCCAGGTGTTCTGGCCCGCAGGGTATTCTGCCTTTTCAGGGCGCAGCAGCACCGCGCCGCCAAAACCAAATCCCCAGCCCGGCGCGACAACCTCATTAGTTTTACCTGCGGTTACACTCAGCCTTTGCGACAATATGGGGCAGACCTGATCGGCAGTCATGGCCTTCGCGGTATCCGGTTTGAGGATGGAGCCTCCGTTTTGGCGCACGGCCTCGAGAAATTTCAGGTAGTCTGCCGCTGTTCCAACCATTCCGGCGCCAGCGGAGGGAAAGGCCTGTTCGTCCAGCGCCCTCCCCGGCTGAAAACGCGTTGCGGAAACAGCGTTGGGCACAAATTCAGTCTCGGCCATGCGGTGGGTCTTGCCATTGGCCCACACATAGGGTGCGGCAAGCAGATCAGGATCATCTGCCATAAAACCCGTGTGCGTCATGCCCAGCGGCCCGGTTACAAGCTCCTGCACCACGTTGGGCAGCTTGTCCCCCCCAGCGCGGGAGACGATTTCGCCAAGCACATCAATGGCAAGGGAGTATTTCCAGTCCGTACCCGGCTCATAATAAAGCGGTACTGTGGCAAGCCGCCAGATGTTTTCTTCCAGCGTGATTGGCGGGTCATCCAGTCCATCGGAAACTTCGGCCAGCGCCATGGGGCCATCAGACGGCTCCGAAAAACCATAGGAAAGCCCGGCAGTGTGCGTGAGCAGGTGGCGCACAGTAATGACAGGATCCGCCTTGTCCGCAAGCGATGGGGTAAAAGAGGGAATCCAGCGGGTAACAGGGTCGTCCAGAGCGATCATGCCCTTCTCCACCAGTGCAAGTGCTGCGGCGCTCGCAATGGGCTTGCTCATGGAGGCCAGTCGAAAACGCGTTTCCGGACTCATGGGGGTGCCTTTTTCCGCATCGGCCATGCCCACGGCCCGCGCGTAGACCACCTGCCCCTGACGGGCAACCATGACCACAGCCCCAACGATGCGGCCCTCGGCAACAGCCTTGTTCAGCACGGCATCAAGCCGCTGGGCCAAAGCCGTATCGGTGTTTTTTTCTGCACTTGCCGCGCTGCTGCCAGCCGGAACCAAGGCGCAAAGGGCAACAATCAGCAGAGCAACAAACCGGGATGCCAGTTTGCCCGAGAGCAACCCTATTATTTTTTTCTGCTTCTGCACACATCCTCCCCGCAGGCAAAACGGCCCTGCCCTATTTCTGCTGATAGAGCCATTTTTGGTCACAGATGTAAATACCGGGAACGCTTTTCACAAGCATTGGGCGCTTAACAAAGAAAAAGCATTCCGCTAGGATTAAAACCAAGCAGGAGGACACCATGAATCCACTCTTTTCTCCCATCAAACTCAAAGGGCTCACACTGCCCAACCGTATAGTCGTTCCCCCCATGGATCAATACTCGGCAGAAGAGGGATGCCCCGTGTACTGGCATGCCATGCACTATGGCACCCTTGCCGTTTCCGGAACCGGGCTGCTCATTGTGGAAGCAACGGCTGTAGAAGCGCCGGGGCGTATATCCCCGCAGGATCTCGGCCTCTGGAATGAGGAGCAGGAAGCCGCCCACAAGGCCATGCTCGATTCCATACGTACCTATTCTTCCACGCCCATCGGCATCCAGATCGGACATGCCGGACGCAAGGGCGCTACGGGCCTACCTTGGCAAGGAGGCAAGCCGCTGCTGCCCGCAGATGGCGGGTGGGAAATATGCGCGCCTTCCGCCCTGCCCTATGCGCCGGGTCATCAAACACCAGCAGAACTCAAGGCGGCAGACATAGCCCGCCTGACAGAATCTTTTGTAGCTACGGCCAAACGCGCCGTACGCGCCGGGTATGACGCCATTGAGCTGCACGCGGCCCACGGCTACCTGATGCACGAATTTCTGTCGCCGCTCAGCAATGCCCGCACCGATGCCTACGGCGGCAGCCTCGAAAACAGGATGCGCTTTCCGCTGGAAGTGCTGGCGGCAGTGCTCGCAGCGGTTCCGGCCAATTACCCTGTGGGCGTGCGCGTTTCAGGCACCGATTTTGCCGAGGGCGGCTGGAATGTGGAAGAATGCGCTGCCTTTGCAAGGGCAGTTGAAAAAGCAGGGGGCGCGTACATACACGTTTCCGGCGGCGGGCTTTCGCCCAACCAGAAGATCGCCCTTGCGCCCGGCTATCAGGTGGCACTGGCGGCTGCGGTCAAGGCAGCAGTGAGCGAGCTTCCTGTCATTGCCGTGGGCCTCATCACGGAGCCGGAACTGGCCTCAAGCATTGTGGTCACAGGGCAGGCCGACATGGTAGCCATTGGCCGCGCCATGCTGTACGACCCGCGCTGGCCCTGGCATGCCGCTGCTGCTCTTGGGCAGACCATTGCTGCGCCATCGCCCTACCTGCGCAGCAAGCCGCACAACGTGAAGGATCTTTTTGCGTAAGGCTGGTTTTCACAGCGCATACGCTACATGCAGAAGGCCCCGCAATCTTTAACGATGCGGGGCCTTCTGCATTGGCCAGCCAGATCAATGCTGCGCGAGGATTGCTCCCGGCGCAGGATCTCGGAACATATCCTACTGGGGCGCGTCCACCTTGTGGGCCTGCGCTTGCGGCTGGGCCTGCGCTTGTGGCTGGCCTTCAGGCTCCACTTCTGCATTGGCCTCGGGGCTGTTTACGATCTGGGTTTCCAACGGGGCCGCCCCGCTGCGCAACTGCCAGCGCGTGATGGTCTTGTTGCTGAACATCCGCAGCGGGATATAAAAAAGAATGAACCAGAAAACCATGCTCGGCTGATTGCCAAACAGCGGCAAAGAAAAAGGCAGCTCAGGGCTGATTGTGCCAAAGCGCAGCTGCATCCATGCAAGCATGATGGGAGCAGGCCACAACGAAGCCACAAACAGGGCGTTGCTGAGCGAAAAATAATAGCCAAAAGCCTCATGCCCCTGACGATTCACTGCTTTGAAGGCTTCCTTGCCAGAGTTCTGCAAGGCTGATTCGCTCAACTCATGATAATGACGCATGTCATCCTGCAATTTTTTCAGGCGCTTGCGGTGCATACGCTGGGCCATGCGCAGGGTGGCAATGCCTATGAGGCCCGCCACCAGGGCAAGAATTGCTGTTCCCAAAAAGTAGGCTGCCTCGGGCTGCGGCACCACGCGGTACGGCAGCACCAAGAAAGGATCAAGCCAGACCAGAAGTTGTTCCATATCTCAGCGGCTCCGTTTTTCGCACAGGGCGATTCTAAGCCCTTGCGCACGGGCAGATTAGCATTCTGTTGTAAAAAGGAAACACTGCATCCCCGTGGGCAGGCCAGGGGGATGCAGTGTTTTTCATGTTTTCAGCATGTTCCGGACATAGCCGGAAATACTAGCCGAACATCTTGATGTTGAAGAAGCCGCGCAGGATGTAGTCGGTACCAACGTACAGGGCCAGCACGATGAAGAGGCGCTTCAACCAGATATCGGAGAAGAAACGCGAGGTGTAGGGGCCAACAATGGAACCCACGGCAATACCGGCCAGTTCAAGACCAACCAGGTTCCAGTCCACCAGCGCGCCGTGCAGCATGAGGGTGGTGATACCGGTGATCATGCTGAGCAGCACGGCCAGAGCGGAGGTACCAGCAGCCAGGTACATGGGGAGCTGGGTCACGCTGGTGATGAAAGGCACCAGCAGGAAGCCGCCGCCCACGCCCAGGAAGGCCGCGATGCTGGCGATAACCACGCCGCCGCAGAAGGGCAGCAGGGGATTGAAAGAGAATTCCACGCCGCAGAAGGTGAACTGGCAGGTGGTAAAGGTGAACTTGATGAGCTTAACGCCCGTGGGGGCAGCAGCGCCTTCACCCTTGGCCTTGGCGGCAGCTTCAAAAGCCTTGGCGGCTTCCTTGGCTTTGGCCTTGGAACGCTGACCGGCAGGGGAGGTTTCCCACATCAGGTACAGGCCCAGCAGCAGCACGAAAAGACCAAAATAGCCCTGATAGGACGAGAAGTTCAGCTTGCCGGCAGTCAGCGAAACAGCACTGAAAGCGCCCACGATGGAGCCAAGGCCCAGGGCGAAGCCCAGGGGCAGCACAAGGCGCTTCATGCGGTAGTAGCTGAACGTGCTGATAACAGCGGAAAGCCCGGCGAGCATCTGGTTGGAGGCGCGCACGGAGTCGGTGACGGACTTGTTAAGGGGCGTCTTGCCAAAAGATTTGGCATACGCGCCAAGGCCGTGCACGGTCATGTGGCCCACGCCAGCCATAACGCCGCCAAAAGCGCCCACGGTGGAGAAAATCCAGCCCACCCACAAGGCCCAGCCAAAGGCCAGAATCATGTTGACCTTGGGGCCGCCGGGGATACCAAGATAGCCGGGTTCAGCCTGCATGTTGATGGTATTGGGGGCCGTTTCCACCTGTTTGGCGATGGCATTGGCAAGCACGCTGCCGTCAGCAGCAAGGGCGACACTGGCGGTCAGCACCAGAAGTGAAGCCACCACGCCGAAAAGTACCCACTTGTTTCTCATTCCAACTCCTCCCGATCAACGTCGCACAAGCGAACGGATAATAATGCCTGAAAGCGCCCTGTTGAGGCAGCTTCCTAAAAAAACACATGCACCCACGAAAGCAGCGTCTGCGGGAACACGCCCCACAACACCACACCTGTCAGACAGCACAGAAGTACAGCCCTCACGCCCGCACCGCCCGAAGCTGCCTGTATGGGTGCGGGGTGATTTGCCGGGGCCTCCTGCATGTACATGCGTCGTGCCACTCCAAGATAATACCATGCGGAAATGGTGCTGCTGATCACAGCCACAAGCACCGTTACCGTATAGCCTGCCGAAAAGGCTTCTTTAAAGAGCATGAATTTGCCCATAAAGCCCGCAGTCGGCGGAATGCCCGTCAGGGAAAAAAGAAAAACCAGCATGGCCGCAGCAAGGGCGGGATGTCGTGCGGCAAGGCCCGAGTAATCATCCAGGTCTTCACCCGCATCAGCCAGAGGATTATTTCCCTGTTTTTTCCCGTACACCGCAAGGTAGCCCATGATGGCAAAGGCACCCATGTTCATGCACAGGTAAATGGTCAAATACGCCGCCGTGGCGCGCAGGCCGTCGGCTGTGCACGCGGCAAGCCCCAAGAGGGCATAACCCGCGTGAGCTATGGCAGAGTACGCCAGCATGCGTTTAAGGCTTGTCTGCATTACGGCAGCGATATTGCCCAGAAGCATTGTCAATGCGGCCATCAAGGCCAACGCCCCGCTCCACTGAGCGCCCAGTTGCGGCAAGGCCATGACCAATACGCGCGCAAGCACGGCGAAACTGGCCGTTTTGGCCGCCACAGACATAAAGGCGGTCACGGTTGTGGGCGCGCCTTCGTACACATCAGGCACCCACACGTGGAAGGGCGCGGCAGCCACCTTGAACCCCATGCCTGCCAGCATGAGCGCCAAAGCAACTACCAGGGCGGGCATGGTCTGCCCGGTTGCGGCAACAGGCAGTGCCGCAGCGATCTGCGCAAGCTCGGTATGCCCGGTAAGCCCGTACAACAGGGACATGCCAAAAAGCAAAAGAGCCGAAGCGAAACTGCCCATCAAAAAATATTTGATGGCCGATTCGCTGCTTCGCGGATCGCCAGTGCGCAGGGCCGCCATCGCGTAAATGGGCAGGGCCATGAGCTCAAGCCCCAGATAGAGCACAATGAGGTCGCCAGCCGAGGCCATTACGCACATGCCCAGTGTTGAACATACTGCAAGGCAGTAATATTCGCCCTGACGCATTTGGGCATGTGAAAAAAAACTTTCGCTCATTAACGCCGTAAAAGCAAGTGCTACTACGCAAATGGCTTTAAAGAGCGCTCCAAAGCCGTCAGCGCGGAACATTCCGTCAAAAGAAACACTCCCGCCGCCCGCAGAAACTGCTACAATTGCTGCAAAAGCCGTTATTGCACCAACGACCGTCAGCCATTGCAGAAAAGCCCGCGCCCTTGGAAAAAACATGTCGGCGCACAGCAGGCCAATGGCCGTGACCAAGAGCGTCAGCTCCGGCAGCAGGGCCGGAAGTTCTTTCAGCAATGGCAGGGCCGAAAGGGGCGCTACGGATATGGCTGTCATGATAGCTCCTATGGTGTTGCCCTTGTGCCGCAAGGCACACTGTCCGCCAACTGTATGGGCCATGCATGGCCTGTGGCGGGGGCGCAAACTTTTATTGCCAGTGCTCGGGCCGCAACTTTTTCTAATTTGCGGTAAAAACTGCAAAGGCCTGCTGGGTATCTGCCACCAGATGTTCCACCGTTACGTGCATGTATTCCAGCAACACGTTGGGGAAGATGCCGATGCCCACTATAAGCAGGCTCATGGTCAGCAAAATGGCTATCTCGCGCCCATCAAGCTTTTCCCCAACCAGACCGCGCACGGTTTCAGACACCTGACGGAAAAACACGCGCTGATACAGCCAGAGCATGTACCATGCGCCCAATATCAGGCCAGAAGACGCCACCACCGCCGCCCAGGGAGCGCGTTCAAAACCGCCGAGCAGGATCAGGAACTCACCCACAAAACCGTTGGTACCGGGCAAACCCACAGCCGCCAGAGTAAAGACCATAAAAAAGGCCGCCAGCACGGGCATGACCGAGGCCAGCCCGCCGTATACCTTGATCTCGCGTGTATGAGTGCGGTCATAGAGCATGCCCACGCCCAGAAAGAGCGCGCCCGTCACTATGCCGTGGTTGATCATCTGCAAAATGGAACCTTCCACGCCCTTTTGGGTCAGCGCAAAAAGCCCCAGTGTCACAAAACCCATATGACTTACGGAACTGTAGGCGATGAGCCGCTTGACGTCCGTTTGCGCGAGGCAAACCAGCGCACCGTACACGATGGCGATGACGGAAAGCACCAGCATGGGCTTGAGCAGCACCCATGCGGCATAGGGAAACAGAGGCAGGGAGAAGCGCAAAAAGCCGTACGCGCCCATTTTGATCAACACGCCAGCCAGAATGACCGAGGCCGCCGTGGGCGCTTCGGTATGCGCGTCTGGCAGCCACGTATGCACGGGCCACATAGGCACCTTGACCGCAAAGGCGGCAAAAAAGGCCCAGAACAGCAGCAATTGCAGCCGGGGGTCAAAGTCGTTGCGCGCCAGCGCCATGATGTCGAAGGTATGTCCACCCTTGAGGTACAGCAGGATGATGCCCAGCAGCATCAGCAAACTGCCCAGCAGGGTGTACAGAAAGAACTTAATTGTGGCGTAAATGCGGCGAGGCCCGCCCCACACGCCAATGAGCAGGAACATGGGAATGAGCATGGCTTCCCAGAAAATGTAAAACAGCATGAGGTCGGTGGCGCAAAACACACCCACCATGGCGCTTTCAAGCAGCAGCAGGCTGATGAAAAACTCCTTGGCCTTGACCTTGATGCTCTTGTACGACACCGCCACGCCCATCAGCGTTATGAGGGCCGTCAGGGGCAGAAACAGCACGCTTATACCGTCCACGCCCAGAGCGTAATAGATGTTCAGGCTCTCAATCCACGCGCAGTTTTCCACCAGTTGCATTTGCCACAGGCTTTTATCAAAGCGGCTCAGAGCCACAAAGCTCAGGCACAGCTCAAGCAGGCATACGGCAAGCGCGCCCAGCTTGATGGTTTCTTCATTGCGGCGCGCAACAGCCAGCAGGGAAAGCCCACCCGCCAGAGGCACAAAGATGAGCAAGGAAAGAACAGGTACAGACATGCGATCTCCCCGCCGTTGTTAGGAAAAAAAGCCCAGTTGCAATACCAGCAAGAGCGCTGCCGCGCCCCCGGCCAGCCATGTCAGATAGTGTGCCACCTGCCCGTCCTGAAGCCTTTGCAGGCTTGTGGACAGTCTGCCGATGGCGCGCGGCACGCCATTGACCACGCCTTCAATACCGCGCGTGTCCACCACGCCCAGCAGCAGGTTGTCCGCCAGCCTCAGCGTGGGCCGCACAAGGCAGGCCACGTAGATTTCGTCCACCCAGTACTTGCGGGAAAACAGTCGATACAGGCCAGAAAAAGCACCCGCCACCTTGCCCGGCAGTTCCAGCCTGCGGCAATACATGAACCATGCAAGGCCGATGCCCGCAAAACCAGCAACTACGGAAACAACCATCAGCCCAAGCTCCACCGCGCCGGAAACATGCACGTGCGGATGCCCCGTCACCGGAGCGAGAAAATCCGCCCAGTGGTTGGAGCCGCCCAGAACATGCGGAATCCCCAGCCAGCCCGCAGCTACAGCCCCCACGCCCAGCACCAGCAAGGGAACAGTGACCACGCGCGGCGATTCGTGCAGATGCTCGCGCTGGTGTTCCGTCCCCCGAAACTGGCCCGTGAACACGCTGAAATACAGGCGGAAGGAGTAAAAAGCCGTCATAAAGGCCACCAGCACGCCCACGCCCCAGGCCAGATACCCCGTGAACGTGCCCGCGTTGAAGGCCATGAGCAGGATTTCATCCTTGCTGAAAAAGCCAGCCAACCCCGGCACACCAGCAATAGAGAGCGAGGCCAGCAAAAAGGTTGCGCTGGTAATGGGCATGTACTTTCCAAGCCCGCCCATGGAGCGCATGTCCTGCTCGTGGTGCATGCCCAGAATCACCGAGCCGCAGCCAAGGAAGAGCAAGGCCTTGAAAAATGCATGGGTAAACAGGTGGAACACGCCAGCGCCGTAGGCTCCCACGCCGCAGGCAATGAACATGTAGGCCAGCTGGCTGATGGTCGAATAGGCCACCACCCTCTTGATATCGGTCTGCGTGAGGGCGATGGTGGCGGCAAACAAAGTCGTGACCGCGCCCACCACGGTGATGACGGTCAAGGCCGTGGACGACAGCGCAAACAGTGCGTTGCAGCGCGCCAGCATGAAGACGCCCGCCGTCACCATGGTGGCCGCGTGGATAAGCGCGCTCACCGGGGTGGGGCCTTCCATGGCGTCGGGCAGCCACACATGCAGGGGCAACTGAGCCGACTTGCCCACCGCGCCGCAGAACAGCAGCAGACAAATGAGCGTGGGCACGCTGACCGTATAACCGCACAGGGTAAAGGTCATGCCCTCAAGCACGGCGGCCTGGGGCAGCACGTCCGCATAGTGCAGGCTTTCAAAAATGGTGAAGATGCAGAACAGCCCCAACAAAAAGCCAAAGTCTCCGAACCTGTTGACGATAAAGGCCTTTTTGCCCGCATCCGAGGCGGAATCTTTTTCGTAATAAAAGCCGATGAGCAGGTAGGACGAAAGGCCCACAGCCTCCCAGCCAAAAAAGAGCTGCAAAAAATTATTGCCCATGACCAGCATGAGCATGGAAAAGGAAAACAGGCCAAGATAGGCGAAAAAGCGGTAATAGCCCTTTTCGCCCCGCATGTAGCCCACGGAATAAATGTGCACCAGGGTGCTGACGCTGGTAACCACCACCAGCATGACCGCCGTGAGCTGGTCCACCAGAAAGCCAAAAGTCACGCGCAGGTTGCCGGAGGCTATCCAGGTGTGCACATCGGCATTGACGATGTTGCCCGCCAGCACATCCCGCAGGGCAAGCAAGGCGCAGACAAGGGAGACTCCAATGGCCGCGATGGGCAGCCAGTGGGCGCGCTCGCCCCATTGGCGGCCACAGATCAGGGTAAGCACAAAGGCCAGCAAGGGGCACAGAGGAATAAGCAGCAAATATATTGGCATGTTTACCCCCGCATCGTGGTTATGTCTTCGTTACGCACGCTTTTGTGGCTGCGGAACAGACAGATGACAATGCCAAGCCCCACTGCGGCCTCGCAGGCGGCAACGGTGATGATAAAGATGGTAAAAGCCTGCCCGCGCAGCGCGTCCATGAAATAGCTCATGGCCACCAGATTAAGGTTGACGCCGTTGAGCATCAGCTCAAGCGAGAGCAACATCACAATAATGTTGCGGCGCGTAAGAAACCCGGCCACACCTATGCAGAATAGCACTGCTGCCAGCGCCATGTACCAGGAAAGGGGAATCACGCCGCGCCTCCTTGGTCTTTGTTGCCGCTCGCGCAAGGGCAGGCATTGTTTTGGGCCTGAGCCGGGGCGGGTGTGCACACGGGCTGCCTGCGCGCAAGGGTCAGGGCAGCTACCAGAGCCACCAGCAGCAGCACACCCGCAATTTCCAGCGAAAGAAAATGGTTGGTGAACAGCTCGCGGCTCAAGGCCTTGGTGTGCGTGACCTCGCGCAGGGCTTCAAGGGGCCATTGGCCCTTGCCGCCCGGTACAAAGCCTGCCACGCCCCAGAGCATGCCGCCGCACAGGGCAGCCGCCAGCGAGTAGCCCACAATGGGTTTGGGGGTCAGGGCGGGCAGCCGCAACTCGCGTTGCAGGTTCACCAGAAAGAGCACAAAAAGATACATAACCAAGATGGCCCCGGCATAGACGATGATCTGTATGGCTGCCAGAAATTCGGCCTGCAAGGTCAGGTAGACCGCCGCCATGTGGAAGAACAGCAGCAGCACCAGCAACACGCAGTGAATGGGATTGCGCAGGCTGATAGCCAGCACGCCGCACACGGTTATGACAAAGGCGCAGTATAGAAAGAATATTTCACCAAACACCGTTCCACCTCCGCAGTGGACTTGCGCTCTGTTCAGGGATGCCTCGGCAAGGAGGCCTGTCATCCACGTTCTCCGCCCATCGTGCAGTGCATGCTTTTTCCGCTGCGGGCAAGGTGGCCTGCAAGGCACGGGCATTGCCGCAGATCAGCACAGATTTTTGACAGATCATTGCGCAGCACCGTCCTGATGCGCCTGACCATGGCCGGGCGCGCTCGGATTCGGCTCTGCGCCTTGCGCATGCGTAGCGCGGTGATTCTTGCCCACCCACTGCTCCGCTCCTCTCCATTCCGCATCCACCGCCACCCGTTTGGCATGGGCAAGCGCGCCCTCGGGCATGTTGCGGGGGCGGCACAGGGGGTTCACATAGCCTTGCATATCGCCCTTCTGCGCTGCAAAGTCGTCCCAGTTGTCCAGCAGGGCCTGCTTGTCAAACTTGAAGGCTGAACGTCCGTTGGCCGCGTAGGCATAGACTTCCGTCAGCACAATGGCGTTCACCGGGCAGACCTCCGCGCAGTAGCCGCAAAAAATGCAGCGCAGGGCATCGATATTATAGGCATCCACCACGCGGCTGTTATCTGAGGCGCGGCTCCAGCGAATGCGTATGCAGTGCGAGGGGCATACCCGCGCGCAGCGCATGCAGGCAACGCAACGGCTCTCGCCGGTTGCAGCATCGCGTACCAAGGCGTGCCGCCCGCGAAAACCAGCGGCAACCACGGGTTTTTCTTCCGGGTACTGCCGCGTGATGGGGCGGTTGAACATGCGCCGCAAGGTCAGGGCCATGCCCTGGGCTATTTCTGTCTGCAACAGGGTTTGCAGCCAGTTGCGAGGCGCTTTGTACTGAATCTGCATAGTTGCTCTCCTCGTCAAGAGGCTAGGGCCTTGCCCAGGGCGGTAATCACAATATTGAAGAGCGCCAGAGGGATAAGCACCTTCCAGCCAAGGGCCATGAGCTGGTCGTAGCGGTAACGCGGCAGCGTGGCCCGCACCCAGAAAAAGAAAAACATGACGCCATACACCTTGAGCACCAGCCAGAACGGCGGGAAAAAGCCCACATCAACCGGGCCGCGCCACCCCCCCAGAAAGCAGACCACGCCCACCGTGGCCATCACAAACATGGACGTGTATTCGGCCATGAAAAACAGGGCGTAACGCATGCCGCTGTATTCCGTGCAATAACCGGAAACAAGCTCGCTTTCCGCCTCGGGCAGGTCAAAGGGCACGCGGTTGGTTTCCGCCAGCATGGCAACGCAAAAGATAAAAAAGCCAATGCACTGGCGGAAGGCGAACATGCCAAAAAACGAATCACCTTGCGCGGCCACAATGTCGCCCAGATTGAGCGAACCGGAGAGCAGCATCACGCCCACAAGGCTGAGGCCCATGGCGATTTCATAACTGATCACCTGGGCCGAGGCCCGCAACCCGCCAAGAAAGCTGAACTTGGAGTTTGAGGCCCAGCCCGCCAGCACAACCCCGTAGCCGCCAAGGGAACTCATGGCGAACACAAAAAGCAGGCCGATATTGATGTTGGACAAGGCCCAGCCCTCGGCCCACGGCAGGATCGCCAGCGAGGCAAAGGCGGGCACCAGACAGATGATGGGAGCAAGCATGAAGATGGGCTTGTCTGCCGCCGAGGGGATGATATCTTCTTTAAAAAAGCTCTTGATGCCGTCCGCAATGGGTTGCAGCAGCCCAAGCCAGCCCACGCGGGTGGGGCCCATGCGCATCTGCATATGGCCGATGACCTTGCGCTCAAAATATGTGGCATAGGCCACATGCAGCAGCACGACCACCAGAAGCACAAGAAGTTGCAGTACAATTACCAGAACATTCATGGTTTCCCTGCCAGATTGGTTGTAGCCGTAAACCCGGTTTGCCCTGCGCAGCCATAGGCCTTGCAGTCTGCCCCCTATTTACCGGTCAGATTCTCCCAGCACCACGTCCATGCTGCCGATATTGGCGATAAGGTCGGCAATGAGTCCGCCCGGGGCAATGCTTGCCAGCGCGCCGATATGAATAAACGACGGGCCGCGCACGTGCATTCGGTAGGGCCTGCTGCTGCCGTCGCTCACAAAGTAGAACCCAAGCTCGCCCTTGGGGGCCTCCGTGGCTACGTACACATCGCCGGGCATGTAGATATTGTTGTCATGCATGACCTGCCGCAGGCTGCCGCCAAAAAGCGCTGTTTCGGCCTCGCTGCGCCACGCCCTGTAGGGCATGAGCAGATCGGGGGCGTCTGCCGCGAGGGTCGCGCCGGGGGGGAGCTGATCCACGCACTGTTGCAGAATGCGCACAGACTGGCGCATTTCTTCCATGCGGCAGCGGTAGCGGGCGTAAATATCGCCATCGCTGCCCAGCGGCACTTCAAAATCCACCAGATCATAGGCATCGTAGGGTTCGTGTTTGCGCACATCGTAATCCACGCCCGAGCCGCGCAGGCAGGCCCCGGTGAGGCCTAGGGCCAGGGCTTCCTTGCCGTTCAGCACGCCAACGCCCACCGTGCGCTGCAACCAGATGCGGTTGGTATCGAGCAGGGTTTCGTACTCAAGTATGCGCTTGGGGAAGATATTGAGAAAATCCTGCAAGCCGTCCATGAAGCGCCCTGTCACGTCCTGCCGCACGCCGCCAATGCGCGGATACGTCAGGGTGAGGCGCGCGCCGCAGAGGTCTTCAAAAAGATCCAGCAGCATTTCGCGCTCGCGGAAGCAGTACAGAAAGACGGTCATGGCCCCGATATCCAGCGCGTGGGTGGCAAGCCAGAGCAGATGCGAGCACAGACGCGACATCTCGCAGGCAATGGTGCGGATGTAACGCGCCCGCAGCGGAGCCTGCACGCCCAGCAGCTTTTCCACCGCAAGGCAGTAGCCCGTGTTGTTGGACATGGCGGCGATGTAGTCCAGCCGGTCGGTGAGGGTGAGGGCCTGCGCGTAGGTGAAGGTTTCGGCCATTTTTTCAAAGCCACGGTGCAGATAACCCACCTGCGGGTCGCAGCTCAAAATGGTTTCACCCTCAAGCTCAAGGTCGAGGCGCAACACGCCGTGCGTGGCAGGGTGCTGCGGCCCGAGGCGCAGGCTGGTACGGTCCTCGTCGCTTTCGTCAAAGCAGTCAAAGTTGTCAGCGTCTTCGGGCAGTTCCCTGCCCAGCAGTTCCTGCACGTTCTGACGCCCCACAGGCTGACCGTGACGCACGGGGCATTCAATGCTCTGCTTGCGGATATCACTCATGCTTTTCTCCCCCCTGCCAGCTCAGGGCGTCCGCCTCCCTAGCGTGTTCGCGCAGTTCGGTCAGGCCAGACCACTCAGGCACGCCACGCGAGGGGATGCGCACAGGATAGGCCTTGCGCAGGGGGTGGCCCTGCCAGTCGTCAGGCAGCAGGATGCGGCGCAGATCAGGGTGCCCCTTGAAGTGTATGCCCATGAGGTCAAAGACTTCGCGCTCAAGCCAGTTGGCCACAGGCCACAAAGGCACGGCGGAATCAAGGCCCGCATCGGGATCGTCCAGTTGGGCGCGCAAACGCAGGGCACTGCGCTGATTCACGGAATACAGGTTGTAGACGACCTCAAACGCGCCAAGGCCCTCCTGCTTGCGGCGGCTGTTGTCCACCCCGCAGAGCGAGCGCAGGTGCATCATGTCAAAATGCTCCCTGGCGTAAACCAGCAAATCAAGGATGCGACCGTGACGCAACAGCACCGCCGTCTGGCCACGAAACTCCTGTATGTCGAGCACTTCCTGCGGAAAAGCCTCACGCA